>NZ_CP025025.1:2865857-3197443 GCF_002874535.1 Mesobacillus jeotgali | reverse complement strand
TGCCTTTGACATATGTAAATTCAACGGCGGCGATTAAATCCTTTGTCGGAGCGAATGGCGGGGCAACCGTGACGTCTTCCAATGCTGAGAAGATGGTGCGTTGGGCTTTTTCAAAAAAGGAACGCCTGCTTTTCCTTCCGGATCAGCATTTAGGAAGGAATACTGCTTTTAATATTGGCGTCAATCTTGACGAAATGGCCGTTTACAACCCGAATGAGAACATTCTTGAATATGATGGCCCGCTTGAAAAAGTAAAGGTTATCCTATGGAAGGGACATTGCTCTGTCCACGAGAATTTCACAGTGGGAAATATCGCCCAAGTCCGCGATGCATATCCGGACATGAAAATCATTGTCCATCCTGAATGCACACGTGAAGTTGTTGCTTTGTCAGATTTGGCAGGCTCTACAAATTATATTATTGAAGCGATCGAAGCTTCTCCTGCCGGCTCCTCTTGGGCGGTCGGGACAGAAATGAATCTGGTTAACCGCCTGATTTCACAACACCCGGATAAGCAGATCATTTCTTTGAACCCTCATATGTGTCCATGCCTGACAATGAACAGGATTGACCTGCAGCATCTTGCCTGGAGTCTCGATTCGGTTTTTCAGGATCAAGAAATTAATCTTATAAAAGTAGACGAAGAAACAGCATTAAACGCGAAGCTTGCCCTAAACCGCATGCTTGAGCAATCATAATTTGGAATCCTTCCCAGACCGGGGAGGATTTTTTTTATGGGAAAAGCTTAATCTCATGCTGAAAAACATATTTATTTACATAGAAGCATAAGTTTTTTTGAAGATTGTTAGCAATTTGCCCACACCAACATAGAATATATGGACTTATGCCATAGGAGGGAATCAGAGTGAAAATCCATATCGTACAGAAAGGGGATACTCTTTGGAAGATCGCCAAGAAGTACGGCGTGAACTTTGAAGAGCTGAAAAAGATGAACGCGCAGCTCAGCAACCCTGATATGATTATGCCCGGTATGAAAATAAAAGTTCCAACCGCTGGAGGAACAGTAAAGAAAGAAGCTCCGATCGCAGGTGGAACGCCTCAAGCAAAAATCAATATGGGTGGCAAAAAGGAAATGCCGATTGCCAAAGAGAAACCGATGCCAATGCCAGAAGTGAAGAAAGAAGTGCCAAAAGAGGCTCCCGTAAAGGAACAGCCGAAGAAGGAAATGCCTAAACCGGTTAAAAAGGAAGAGCCTGTTAAACCATATAAACCTAAGATG
Source organism: Mesobacillus jeotgali (assembly GCF_002874535.1). Classification (GTDB taxonomy): domain Bacteria; phylum Bacillota; class Bacilli; order Bacillales; family Cytobacillaceae; genus Mesobacillus; species Mesobacillus jeotgali. Next base: position 3,196,203 of record NZ_CP025025.1, on the reverse strand, counting down.
CCAGTGCAATTTAAGCCTGAGATTGACATCAACAACTACTATATGATGAATATGGCCAATATGCAGATGCCGCCGCAGCCAAAACCGCAGCCAAAACCACAACCGAAGCTACCGCCAAAACCAGAAAATATCTTCCCGGAAATCAAACCAGAGGTAAAGCCTGAAGTCAAGGCTCCAGTCAAGCAGCAGATCAAACCACAAGTTAAGCAAGAGGTGAAGCCACAGCTGCCAAAAGCTGAGATGAAGCCAAATATAAAACCGGAAATAAAGCCAGAGATAAAAATTGAAAAGAATGATTTTATGGATGAATCGCCATCCATGATGCCATTCGTTCAAGGAGGTTACCAGCAGCCGATGATCCCTTACCCTTATAACTGTTATCCAGGGGCGCCTTCCATGTCAGGTCCAGCTTATGGCTATCCAGGAGCCCAGCAAATGCCATATCCGCAGGTACAGGGAGTTTCACAATATCCAGGAATGATGCCTAACATGACATTGCCGACAGAAGATATGGAATCTTCTTCTTTTGCGAATATGCAAATGCCTTTGAGCCCAGCTATGGAAAATATGCTTCATCATGCTGCTCCACAAATGACAGGTCCAGTCTTCCATGGTATGCCGATTTCGCCAGTCATGCCTGGACCAGGCTACTGCCCGCCGTATGAGCAGGGATATCCGCACCAAATGCCATACATGCCTCAGGTAGCAGGTGCGATGGAGGATCAGATGCCAATGCAGCCACAAGTTGGTGGAATGATGGATAATCAAATGCCACAAGTCGGAGGTATGATGGATGATGAATCATCGGAAATGCCAATGCCTCAGATGCCGCAAGTTGGCGGGATGATGGAAAATCAAATGCCACAGGTAGGCGGGATGATGCAGGGCCAGATGCCACATCAAATGCCGCAAGTAGGCGGGATGATGCAGGGCCAGATGCCGATGATGCCGCAGGTTGGCGGAATGATGGATAATCAGATGCCGATGATGCCGCAGATCGGTGGAATGATGGATAAGCAGATGCCGAGGATGCCGCAGGTCGGTGGAATGATGGATAACCAGTTGCCGATGATGCCGCCGGTCGGTGGAATGATGGATAACCAGATGCCGATGATGCCGCAGGTAGGCGGAATGATGGATAATCAAATGCCACAGGTGGGCGGAATGATGAAGCAGCCAATGATGCCTAAGCAGGCTGTGCAAGGTGCCGGCTATGATTGTGGCTGCGGGGGACAAATGGGTAATCCTTATGGCTTGATGGGAGCAGGCATGCACCATCCGCACCATATGATGATGCACCAAGGCTATCATGGAGCACCAGGAATGCATATTAACCCGCACCAGGGATACCAGATGGGCATGGGTCCGCAGGGTTTCATGAATCCTTATGGAGCAGGTCCGATGGGTGGAGGCTATGGTATGCCGATGCCACGTTTCGAAGATGAAGAGAGCAATGAATATTAACATCAAGAGAGGTGGAGACGATTATTTTTTCAATCGTCTCCTCTCTTATTTAAAAAGCGAACTCAACATTGGAATCCAGGAAATGACCCATTTAAGAGGAGATGTCTTTCTCATTAAAACAGAGAATACCCGATTTATTTTAAAAGGGTATAAAGATCTGCGGAAATTAAAGATTCAAGAAGCATTTGCTTCATCTTTACGAAAAACCGGTTTTGATCAATCCTACCGATTTTATAATCAGAATAAAGATCCTCTTTTTTTTCATGGGTTATACTATGGGTGTATTGAATATATAGGCCACAATGAAAAGCGTTTTGATTATGGAATTCAAGCAGACAGAGAGGAAGGCGTTGAACTGTTAAATAGGTTCCATGACCATACATCGTCTCTTTTTCCTTCGTATGCTGGCATGCTTCCGAAAACAGATTTAGCGAAAAAATGGCACCATCGAAAGAATGAATTTGCCAAAAACCAGCCAGGAGTTAATTTCTATGTGAATAAAGCTATTACCGAAGAGCTGCTGGAATGGGCGGATTTTTCTCTGAGGAATTTTGTGAATTCGAGAAAGAATCTTGAAACAGGGCCACCATCCATCCTCCATGGGGATGTAGCTCATCACAATTTTCTTCGATCAAAGGAAGGAAAACTGTACTTAATTGATTTTGATTTAATCAGCTCTGGATCGAGAGCATATGATATGCTGCAGTATGCAAACCGTATCCTGCCTTTTTTGGATTGGCAGTTTGAATCTCTGAAAAAAATAAACCATTTGAATAAATGGCTGGATTCAGAGGCCTTTTTATACGGACTATTGTACCCTGCGGATATTTTAAGGGAATGGAACCGATTGTTACGGGACAGGAACCAGACACATCCGTATAGCCTGGCACCAATAGTTGAAATGACTGTCGGTCAGTTTCAGCAAAGGAAACAATTCCAGGAAGAAGTTAAATCAAGGTTGAATTATTAGGAATTTGGATTTGGACTTATCTGTCAGAATGAAAATCCAGCCCCATCCGCACTCTAATAATGAGCATGAAATAAGTGCTCATTTTAGCTAGGATGGGGGTTTTTCGATTGAACAAAAAGATGTTGTTCGTACCTTTAGCTTCCTTGCTCACAATAGGACTGACGGCTTGTAACGGAAATGATGAAGCCGCTGTTCAAAGCCAGAATACCGATGGTGGTCAGCCACTTGGCTATTACTCGAATGAAAAAGGGAATGAAATTGACGTGATGGATGATCGTGAGGGGGCAATCACGGAAATTTTTGACCATAATTTTGGGAAAGAGGGAACAGCTGCAGAAAACCGGAAGCGGAGGATGCTCCAGTCGCGTGATGAAAATGGCAACCCTCCGAATCCAACCGTCCCTCGTTCTGATCATGACCATAACTTTTTCCAAAGAGATAATAAATATAGCCGTGGTGATTTGAATTATCATGGACATCTAAGTGAGCAAAGGGGAAGCGGCCAGGCAGGGATCTACTCCAATTCTGAACAGGATAACAGATTGGCCCGCAAAGTCGGGATTGCAGCCGAGTCTGTCGACAATGTCGATAAAGTGAGATCCGTATTATTTGGGCGAGAAGTAGAAGTGACGGTGACATATAAAGATAAGTCAATGAAAAAACAAACAGATAAGAAAATCAAAAAGGCAGTACTTCCGTATACAGAAGGTAGAGTGCTGCGCATTATTGAGGATGAAGGAACCTTCAGCCGATCAAGGAATATTGATTATGACCGAAGGAATGGAAACCCAAGGGAAAGCATCAACGTTAACCCATAATCAAGATAGAAGGCAGAGTAACCTTTGCCTTCTATTTCATGTTTAGTTTAAAAAGGATAATAAAGTTCATTTTGGCTACACTATTAGTGAAAAAGAAACAAATTTTAGCAAATAAGAGAGGTGGACAGCAATGGCTTCAATCAAATTATTAAAAGTATTAAGCTCAGCTGTTATGTTCCTTATCGGTCTATCGGGATACAGTTTAGTACTTCAGACAGAGCCGGTTTTTGCTGAGAAGCCCGAAGAAGCGGTCCAGGAAATCAATGAACCTCTTAAGGTCACAATCATTTTGCAAAGAGTTTATCTTGATGGTGAAATGAGTGAGGAACGGATTGAGGAAACGATTTGGTCAATGGAAGACTTTTGGGCCAAATATGACGAATGGCAGCTAGTAGATATGGAAGCGAATAAGGCTGTGTTCAGACAGGAATATGATGATATATCGCCGCTATTGAAGGCAAACGGGTATTTCGGATTGTCAGATGAAGGGGTACTTACTATTTTTAATGGAAGGCCTGATGGTTCGAATATCATTCAATCGTTCTTTCAAATCGATCTTGGCAGACTTGAAAGTATTAAACGAGATCAATTGAAAAAAGGGATTCCAATCCGGAATAAACAATGCTATGAAGAGGTATTGGAGACTTTTAAACCATACACGGTGAGAGAAAACAGTGAAGAGCCGGGCTGACTGGCTCTTATTTGTGTTTCCCGGGTTTTCCAAGTGGATCTGCCACTCTAAAAAATGATCATACGTTCGCCTTTTCGCATATTTTTATTCATACCTTTTAAAAGAGTATGTTAAAATGAGTTACAGCAAAGCAGAGGGGCGAGAGTATTGTATGAATTCATAAAAGGTACCGTCGATTTCGTCGGTCCTGAATATATAGTCATTGAAAACAGCGGGATTGGGTATCAAATCATGACACCAAATCCTTTTGCATTCACGAAAGAAGCAGGTAAAGAGATTTGTATTTTTACATACCATTATGTCAGAGAAGATTTGATGGCCCTTTATGGATTTAAGAATCGTGAGGAAAAAGCACTTTTCACAAGACTATTGAATGTCTCGGGAATCGGCCCGAAAGGTGCACTGGCCATACTTGCGTCAGGAGAACCGGGTCAAGTTGTTCAGGCAATTGAAAATGAAGATGAATCGTTCCTGGTAAAATTCCCTGGAGTCGGCAAGAAGACGGCAAGACAAATGATCCTTGATTTAAAGGGAAAGCTGCATGACCTTGTACCTGATTATTTCCCTAACCTTTTCAATACGGACGAGGTAGCAGCAACCATAAGCCAGTCGACCGAGTTTGATGAAGCAATTTTGGCACTGAAGGCATTGGGCTACTCAGAAAAAGAAATTCGCAAAATCACTCCTGAGTTGAAGAAAGAAAAGTTGACGACAGACCAATATATCAAGAAAGCATTACAGAAGCTATTAAAGTAACGCTGTGTTAAAAATGATCTGTTAACCAGCTTATTAGAAGGGTGAGAAACAGATGGAAGAACGAATCATCTCCAGTGAAGCGGGCGACCAGGATGTTTCATTTGAGCAGAGCCTGCGACCGCAGACGCTCAGGCAATATATCGGCCAGGATAAAGTAAAAGCAAATCTTGAAGTGTTTATCGAAGCGGCCAAGATGAGGCGTGAAACGCTGGACCATGTATTGCTTTATGGACCTCCTGGTTTGGGTAAGACAACGCTGGCGGCAATCATCGCCAATGAAATGGGCGTCAACCTCAGGACCACATCCGGACCGGCGATCGAAAGGCCTGGTGACCTGGCAGCCATCCTGACGGCATTGGAACCTGGCGATGTCCTGTTCATTGATGAAATTCACAGACTCCCAAGGACGATTGAGGAAGTACTCTATCCTGCAATGGAAGACTTTTGCCTTGATATCGTCATAGGGAAAGGGCCAAGTGCCCGATCCGTCAGGCTTGACCTCCCGCCTTTCACGCTTGTTGGTGCGACAACCCGCGCTGGTTCGTTGTCAGCTCCATTAAGAGACAGGTTTGGAGTTTTGAGCCGTTTGGAATACTATAATGAGAAACAGCTTACTGATATTGTCGTCAGGACAGCTGAGCTTTTGGAAACCGATATTGATTGGCCTGCCGCTCGGGAGCTTGCGAGAAGATCGAGAGGGACACCGAGGATCGCCAACCGCCTATTGAAGCGGGTACGCGACTTTGCGCAGGTGCGCGGCAATGGCGCCGTAGAGGAAACTCTTGCCCAGGAGGCATTGGAACTGATGCAGGTAGACCGCTTGGGACTTGACCATATAGACCATAAATTGCTCAAGGGCATCATTGAAAAATACCGCGGCGGACCAGTCGGATTAGAGACTATTTCCGCAACCATCGGTGAAGAACCTCAGACGATTGAAGATGTGTATGAACCATATTTATTGCAGATCGGTTTTTTGCAGAGGACGCCAAGGGGAAGAATTGTAACGGAGGCAGTATACCGACATTTTGAAATGGAGGTGCCTGAACGGTGACAGGAGCAGCTAAGTTCGTGATGATCGCCGGGGCAGTCATTTTCATCATTGGCTTTATCATGCAGTTTGTCAATTTGGGAAGGCTGCCGGGAGACATCGTAATAAAAAAAGGCGACACGACCTTTTACTTTCCAATTGTGACATCCATCGTGGTAAGCATTATCTTATCTGCGATTTTTTACTTTATCGGCCGATTCAGATGAGCGGCCCAGGAACAAAATATAAAGAAAACTTAGTAAGGGTGACAACATGAAAGTAGACTTGTTTGATTTCCATTTGCCAGAGGAACTGATTGCCCAGACTCCGCTCGAACAAAGAGCTGAAAGCAGGCTGATGGTCTTAAATAAAGAATCTGGCAGTATCGACCATGATGTTTTCAAGAACATTAAAAACTATCTCAAGCCGGGTGATTGCCTCGTCCTGAATGACACAAAAGTTCTTCCAGCAAGGCTTTTTGGCATGAAAGAAGACACAGGAGCAAAAATTGAGGTCCTACTCTTGAAGCAGCTCGAGGGAGATGAGTGGGAAACGCTTATCAAACCGGCAAAGAGAGTGAAGGAAGGCACAAAAATCGTCTTCGGTGACGGATTATTGACCGCAGAATGCACAGGGGAAGCCGAACATGGCGGCAGGAATTTGAAATTTTCATATGACGGTATTTTCTATGAAGTGCTGGAACAGCTTGGTGAAATGCCTCTGCCTCCTTATATCAAGGAACAGCTGGAAGATAAGGACAGATACCAGACCGTTTTCGCAAGGGAAAGGGGATCTGCAGCGGCTCCGACGGCTGGCTTGCATTTTACAGAAGAACTGCTCGATGAAATAAAGGAAATGGGCATCCATATTGCTTTTATCACTCTTCACGTTGGTTTGGGAACATTCAGGCCTGTCAGTGTTGATTCGATTGAAGAGCATGACATGCATTCAGAGTTTTACCAGGTGACAGAAGGAACAGCATTGCTGTTGAACTCTGTACGCGAGCAGGGTGGACGTATCATTACCGTGGGAACAACCTCAACTCGGACGCTCGAAACCATTGCCACAGCCAATGACGGTAAATTTGTCGCTGAAAATGGCTGGACGAATATCTTCATTTATCCTGGATATGAGTTCAAAGCCATTGATGGGATGATTACCAATTTTCATTTGCCAAAGTCGACGCTGATCATGCTTGTGAGTGCTTTGGCTGGACGCGATAATGTCCTTAATGCCTATAATAATGCAGTAGAGGAAAGGTATCGCTTTTTCAGCTTCGGCGATGCAATGTTGATCCTATAAATTTCATGCTTTGTATGATAAAAATATAATAATGAATTTGCACTTCTGGAAGGAGCTTAAACATTGTCAGCAATCCGTTACGAATTAATTAAGACCTGTAAGCAAACAGGAGCAAGGCTTGGACGTGTACATACGCCTCATGGATCTTTTGAAACTCCTGTCTTCATGCCGGTAGGTACACTGGCTACAGTTAAAACAATGTCACCTGAAGAATTGGTTCAGATGGGTGCAGGGATTATCCTGAGCAATACCTATCATCTTTGGCTGAGACCAGGCCATGAGATCATCAAGGAGGCAGGCGGCCTGCATAAATTCATGAACTGGGACCGTGCCATCCTCACCGATTCAGGCGGTTTCCAGGTATTCTCCTTGAGCGAGTTCAGAAAGATCGAAGAAGAAGGCGTCCATTTCCGCAATCACTTAAATGGAGACAAGCTTTTCCTTTCTCCTGAAAAGGCGATGGAAATCCAGAACGCCCTAGGTTCTGATATCATGATGGCATTCGATGAATGTCCGCCATACCCTGCTGAATATGATTACATGAAAAAGTCGGTAGAACGGACCTCCCGCTGGGCAGAGCGCTGCCTGACAGCCCATCAGCGTCCACAGGACCAGGGATTATTCGGAATCGTCCAGGGCGGAGAATATGAGGAATTGAGAAAGCAGAGCGCGAAGGACCTTGTTTCCATGGACTTCCCTGGCTATGCTGTCGGGGGCCTTTCAGTCGGGGAACCGAAAGATGTCATGGACAGAGTGTTGGAATTCACCACACCATGGCTGCCAACGGACAAGCCTCGCTATCTAATGGGGGTAGGTTCACCAGATTCATTGATTGATGGTGCCATCCGCGGAATTGATATGTTCGATTGTGTGCTGCCAACTCGTATTGCCAGGAATGGCACATTGATGACGAGCGAGGGAAGATTGGTCGTCAAGAACGCGAAATTTGCCCGCGATTTTGGACCACTGGATCCGAACTGCGATTGCTATACATGCAAAAATTACAGCAGGGCGTACATCCGCCATTTGATTAAAACGGATGAATCGTTTGGAATTCGACTTACTTCTTACCATAATCTCTATTTTCTGCTAAAATTAATGGAGCAGGTCAGACAGGCAATCCGTGAAGACCGTCTGGGGGACTTTAGAGAAGAGTTCTTTGAGCAATATGGCTACAATAAGCCGAATGCCAAAAACTTCTAAATAAACTGCTTTTAATAAGGCTTTTTCGCTATGCGGACAATGCCAACCAATGAAAGGAGGGGAAAAAGAATGGAAGGATTATTAGGTACAGTATTCCCGCTATTGCTGATGTTTGTATTGTTCTACTTTTTACTGATCCGCCCTCAACAAAAGAGGCAAAAGGCGGTCCAGCAAATGCAGAGTGACCTGCAAAAAGGTGATAAGGTAGTAACAATCGGCGGTTTGCATGGAATCGTTGATGCACTTGATGAGGGCACTGTTGTCATCAAATGTGGAGACGGAAGCCGTCTTACATATGACCGCGCGGCGATTCGCGATGTCAAAGAATCAGCAGGACTATAAGTTAAATGATAAAAAAGAAGCGAACTCGGTTCGCTTCTTTTTTATGCCTTTGATGGACCGCCGACGATGTTTACCCCGAGGATACCGCCCATCATTGCCGTAAGGATATAGCAAATATGGTAGATAACTTGTTCAAGCGAGAATAAACTGTCATAACCCAGGTATTGGAACAGGAAAATAATCAAAGAATATGCCAGCCCTGTAGCTCCCCCGATCATCCAGCCTTTTTCTTTGCCGTTTCCGCCAGTAATAAAACCGCCGATGAAAATCGATAAAAAAGAAATAGATGTCATGACGTATTGAAGCGAAGATTCCTGGACGGAGGTGAACTTTAAAAGAAGAGAAAATATAAAGCTGCTTACGATTGCCAACAGGAATATTGCAATCACCCCGTACAGGACGGCTTTGCCTAAACTTTTGGATTCCATTAACCCCTCTCCTCTCTGATCTAATCCCTCTAAACGGGAATTGCCTAGTACAAGCATATTCACGGTCAAGGACAAATAGAATCAGTTTTTATTCAGGAACTCACTGAAAAATTAATGAAACAATAAGTATGATTTTACTGCTGGGTTAAAGACTAAAAAGGAATGTTGTGTGAAGGGCGGAGGGAAACGTGGAACAATATATCATCATCCTTTTTAGGACAGTTCTCCTTTATTTATTGATCCTGTTGATTTTTCGCTTAATGGGAAAAAGGGAAATCGGTGAATTAAGCATACTGGACTTGGTTGTCTACATCATGATTGCCGAAATGGCTTCCCTGGCCATTGAGAACACAAAGGACCCACTAGTGGACACCCTTCTCCCAATCAGTGTGCTTGTCATTATCCAGATCACATTGGCGATGATGTCGCTTAAAAGCAAAAAGTTCAGGGACATCGTCGATGGGAAGCCCACGATCATTATCAATAACGGGAAAATCGACGAAAAAGCAATGCGTTCGCAAAGGTATAATTTCGACGATCTGCTGTTGCAATTGCGTGAAAAGGATGTAGGGGATATTGCCGATGTGGAGTATGCCATTTTAGAGCCGTCAGGTACCCTGTCAATTTTCCAAAAGAAACAGGGCGAACAGGAAGGGCAGCAGGACAGCAGCAGCCTAGCATTGCCGCTGATCATTGACGGTGAGGTCCAGGAGGATCACCTGGTGATGATGGATAAATCGAGTTCCTGGCTGCTGGAACATTTAAGCAAACAGGGGTATGACAATCCAGAAGAGATTTCTTTTTGCAGCTACCAAAATGGAAAATTCTATATTGACTTAAAGGATAAATAAAAACGTGGAGATAAAGTCCACGTTTTTTACTTATCTTTTTAAAAATGATGAAAGTACAGATCGTAATTTCGAAAGTTCATTTTTCCTGATCAGACCTAGTGTAAGAGAGAGCGACAAGTACAGGATGGTTACAGTTCCTGCATTTATAAGAATCCTTACTGCCAATGAAAGACTTTCACTCAGCCAATCCCATAGAAGGAAACCCAGTAATCCCGAAAGAATGATAACGGCAAGTACCTTCACATAATCTTGTACATAAAAGGTGAATGAAACGGCTTTAAGCATTGTCGCGAAATGGAGTAGGGTGATCAGGACGATCCCCATGACCATTCCGAGGGCTACACCGTTTATGCCAAAAGCAGGCTGGCTTGCCAACAGGAAGATGACAGCGGTCTTGGCCAGATTTCCAATCAGGCTGTTGATCATCGCTGCCCTCGCCAAATCAAGAGCCTGCAGTGCTGCCTGCAAGGGTCCCTGGAAATAGTAGAACAGGAAGAATGGTGCCATCAACTTGATGAATTGTGAACCATTTGCCGTCCCGTACATCAATGTCATTAATGGTTCAGCCAGTACATATAAAACAACGATTGCCAGGCCGCCTGTCAAAAGGGAAAATCGCAAAGATTGCTGCAGAAGGTGTTGGATTACTTTCATGTTCTTGCGGGAGTTCGCTTCACTGATTGCCGGTACAAGTGAGGTCGATAAAGAATAGGTAATGAATGATGGTAATAACAGCAATGGCATGGCGAAGCCGGTCAAGGCTCCATATTGTTTCGTGGCAGCCACGGCGGCCACACCGGCAATCGCCAGACTGTGTGCAACGACGATTGGTTCAAAAAACCAGGAAACAGAGCCAATCAGTCTTGAACCTGTAGTAGGCAAGGCAATCCTCATTAAATCATTGAATGTCGATTTTCCGGAATGGACGAACTGAAAAAAGTTCTTCCGCAGCCTGAATTTTTTCCGGAGCTTGAAAGTCGTCATTAGATAGATTAGTGAAATGAGCTCCCCGATTACAGAGGCAATCATGGCACCTGCTGCCGCATATTCAATTCCATAAGGCATGAAAGTTTTTGTCAAAACAGCAATCAACGTGATCCGGACGAGCTGTTCGATCACCTGGGAGATTGCGGAAGGCCGCATATTCTGCCTTCCCTGGAAGTAGCCCCGGAGAACCGAGGAAACCGCAACGATCGGTACGATTGGTGCGATGGCCAGCAACGGCCATTGTGTCCTGGGATCCGTGAACAATGTCTCAGACAAGTATGGAGCAAGGAAAATGAGAGCCGGTGTAAAGACAATAGATAGTGATATAGTGGTTGCAAGTGAAACGACAAGGATTTTCTTGATTTTTCGGAAGTCGCCCCTTGCCTCGGCTTCAGCTACATTTTTCGAAATCGCAACTGGGAGACCCAGTTGTGTAATCGTCACGACAAGCACTAAAGTGGGGAAGGCCATCATGTAAAGACCAACACCTTCTTCTCCGATGGAACGGGCAATGACGATCCGATTTATGAAACCAAGCACCCTCGTGACGAGCCCGGCCATTAACAAAATAAATGTTCCTTTTAAAAACTTCGACATTCCGCTCCCTGCCTTCTCAAAAATGCATATTTCATATACAATTAACTATATGCAAGAAAGTGGACAAAGCATGACAAGGTTAAAACATTAAGACTAGAAAATTGGACGAGGGGGCCAGGGGATGAATTCAATCCATCAATACGGACGGTTTTACAAGCAGGTAAAGCCGGCATTGGAAAGCAAAATTGAAGAATTCAAAATATTCGGTTATGAACAGGTTAAAGAAAAAGAATTATGGGATTATCTCACAAAGAAAAAATGGAAGAAACCGAAAGAAGAAATACAAATGTATGAAATCATCGCTGATATTTTATCCGCAAAAATCGGAGACGTAATGAACTTCACCACTGTTGAAGCCTTCAAACTGGGAGATTTTGCGCTCGATGATGAAGAGGAGCGAAAGGAACTGCTGAAGTAGCAGGGGCAATAGCTTTTTTGTCTGTATATAACCGATAAAATCCATAATTTGATTTTTTCTAGAGAGAGACTTTCTTTATGGAGATAACGGAAAAACCTTAATTGACAGTTTTTTTAAACTGTTACATAATTAGAATGCTATAAATTGGCTACTGTTTATTTATATAGTCTTATGTTTTATTTGTCTGGCAGCATGTTTGTGCGAAGAATAAGGAGGATTTATACATAATGGTAAAACGCAGCCGCATCGTGGCCTTCTTTTTGCTGGTTATTTTAATCGGAAGTGCCATGGGTGCAACAACCCAGAATATATTGAAAGATATCAAACTTGGTCTAGACCTGCAGGGTGGTTTTGAGGTTCTTTATGAAGTCACGCCTCTAAATGGCAAAGAAGGCGAGACTGTTGACCGTGAAACCTTAAAGAGCACTGCTGAAGCGCTTGAGCGAAGGGTCAACGTCCTTGGTGTCAGCGAACCGAATATCCAAATTGAAGGAGATGACCGGATTCGCGTTCAGCTCGCTGGCGTAAAAGACCAGAATAAAGCACGAGAGATCCTTTCTACCGAAGCGAATCTTACCTTCCGTGACGTGAACGACCGCGTCATGATGGATGGAAGTGACTTGGAAGAAAACGGAGCGAAGCAAAGCTTCGACCAGCAAAACAAGCCGAGTATTTCGATTACTCTTAAAGATGGAGACCAATTCGGTGAGATCACAAAGGAAATCCGTGATATGTATCCAGAAAATCAGCTGATTATCTGGCTGGATTTCGAGGAAGGCAAGGATTCCTATAAGGAAGAAAGGACGAAGCCTGAACCTAAGTTCCTTTCCAATCCAAATGTTGATAAGATCCTTAATCAAAAAAATGTTGAAATCACAGGTAATTTTACAATTGAAGAAGCCCAACAGCTTGCTTCTTTGCTTAATGCTGGATCATTGCCGGTTAATCTAGAAGAAACGTATTCTACTTCTGTTGGAGCGAAGTTCGGTGAACAGGCTCTTAATGAAACAGTCTTTGCTGGGATCATCGGCATTCTTGCTGTTTTCGCATTCATGCTGATTCTATACCGTATCCCTGGTATAGTCGCTGTTATCACTTTATCTATTTACGTGTACCTCATCCTGCTTGTATTTGACTGGATGAACGGGGTACTTACACTGCCAGGTATCGCGGCGTTGATCCTCGGTGTCGGCATGGCGGTGGATGCGAATATCATCACTTATGAACGGATCAAAGAGGAATTAAAGGTTGGCCGGAATATCAAAGCCGCATTCGATGCGGGCAGCAAAGGCTCCCTGTCTACTATCTTTGATGCCAACATCACGACTTTGCTAGCGGCAATCGTATTATTCGCGTATGGTACAAGCTCTGTAAAAGGCTTTGCGACCATGCTGATCATCAGTATTCTTGCAAGCTTTATCACAGCAGTCTTCGGTGCACGCTTGTTCCTTGGATTGCTAGTGAACAGCGGATTGTTCAAAAACAAGCCGGGATTGTTCGGCGTAAAACCTAGTGAAGTTCATGATATCTCTGAAGGATTAGATTCACTGGATTTAAAAACTAAATTCGATCGTTTCGATTTCATCAAGAGCCGAAACAAGTTCTTTACCGCCTCAGCTGTACTTATCGGTATTGGACTGATTGCACTCCTAGTGTTCCGCCTGAATCTTGGAATCGATTTTGCGGCTGGGACAAGGGTAGAGGTCATGTCTGACAGCAAACTTACAGCGGAACAATTAAAAGAAGAACTTAAGCAAGTTGATTTGGAAACAAACGATATTGTCATCTCAGGTGATAATGGCGAAATTGGCGTTGCAAGATTTAAAACAGTTCTATCCAAAGATAAGATCTCTGAGCTTAAATCTCACTTCAAGGAAGAATTCGGTGCCGAGCCGAATGTAGGAACAGTTTCGCCAACAATCGGCAAGGAGCTGGCTAAAAATGCAATGATTGCTGTTGCGATTGCCTCAGTTGGGATCATTATCTATGTAACGATCCGTTTCGAGATTTACATGGCGCTGGCTGCTATAATCGCACTGCTTCATGATGCTTTCTTTATCATCGTTCTATTCAGTCTGACAAGGCTTGAAGTAGATATCACCTTCATCGCGGCCGTCCTGACAATTGTCGGTTATTCAATCAATGATACGATTGTTACTTTTGACAGGATGCGTGAGAATATGGTGAAGAAGAAACGCTTGAAGACACCGGAAGATATTGCGGATGTAGTTAACTCTGCTCTTCGCCAGACACTTGGCCGCTCGGTCAACACAATCCTGACTGTTGTCATAACAGTTGTGGCTCTGTTGATATTCGGAAGTTCATCCATCTGGAATTTCTCTTTCGCTCTACTTATCGGCCTGATTGCCGGTACTTATTCTTCCATCTTCATCGCAGCACAGCTTTGGTATGTATGGAAAAATAAAGAGCTTAAGAAAAAAGGCACAATCAAGACTTATAAGGAAAAGAAAGTCTACTCAGATGAACCGCAAGTTTAATTTCATAAAAGCAAAACTAAAATACCACGGGGCAACCCCGTGGTATTTTTTCGTCTTTGGTTAGAAAATCCATTTTTCAGGATAAAATAAAAGGAATGCCGCCAGACTAAATATGGTGGAAAAAGAAAGAACGATGTAAAAGCTCTGTACAGGGAGGGATTTTGCTATTGGAAAAAGATGTTCGATTTAAGAAAGCGGAATTTGCGGCAATGGTTGGTGTTGTCGGTAATATTTTACTTGCAGGATTAAAGTGGGGAGTAGGCATTTATGCGAACAGTAAAGCACTTGTAGCGGATGCTGTCCATTCTGCATCTGATGTAGTTGGATCATTAGCTGTATACATAGGTCTCAAGGCAGCGAAAGCACCGCCGGATGAAGACCATCCTTACGGCCATGGAAAGGCCGAATCAATTGCCGCAATCATTGTTGCAGTCTTATTGATGCTTGTGGGTGTCGAAATCGGCAGATCATCCTTTGAGGCATTCTTTCATCCTATTGAACCTCCCAAATCAATCGCGATTGTAGCTGTAGTCGTTTCAATTATCGTAAAAGAGGGAATGTTCAGGTACAAATACAAATTGGGAAAGCAATTGAAAAGTGATGCGCTCATCGTTAATGCGTATGAGCATAGGTCGGATGTCTATTCTTCCATAGCAGCACTTATAGGAATCAGCGCTGCGGTGCTGGGCGGCATCTTTGGTATAGGCTGGCTGGAATATGCCGACCCGGTGACCGGGCTGCTTGTAGCCTTGCTGGTCATCAGGATGGCATGGAAGCTTGGCAAGGAGTCTATCCATAACACACTTGATCATGTGCTGCATGATGAGGATACAGAAGAATTCAGGACTGTTGTACAGTCAATACCAGAAGTGAAGAATTTGGATGAATTACATGCCAGAGAGCACGGTCACTATGTTATCATTGATTTGAAGATATCTGTTGATCCACATATTACCGTAGAACAAGGCCACCGGATTGGAAAAAGTGTGAAAAAGAAACTGATGGAAAACAAAAATGTCCAAAATGTTCTGGTCCATATAAACCCATACAGTGAGAGTGGAAGTTCTGAAGATGGCGTAGATATTCAATAGTCTCAGGGGAGGAGATAGCATGAAGTTTCAGTGGACATTGCTGCTGGGGCTTGCATTCGCATTGATTGTTGCTGTTTTTGCAGTCATCAATGTCGATCCAGTAACAGTGAACTATTTATTTGGGGAATCAGAATGGCCGTTAATTTTGGTCATCTTAGGCTCTGTATTGATGGGCGGAATCATCGTTGGCTCTGTCGGTCTATTCAGGATGTTTGTACTTCAAAGGGAAGTAAAGACATTGAAGAAGAAAAACAATTCACTAGAAGAACAGCTGGCCCAAAAGGAAACTCGGCCGGAGGAAACAGCACCCCAGCACGAAATAGAAGATATCCATTAATATGCAAAAATGGCAGCATACAATTGTGCTGCCATTTATTATTTTTCCCACTGTTTTCACCTAATTCTTTGCTGTTCATAATTAAAAGCCCCTTATTAGCATTCATTGTCATTGAAACAGCCTCGCCGCTTTTGTATAATGAAAAAGCTGAGAGGTGAACGTATGTTAAAGCCAAAATCAAGGTGGATTGTTAAAAAATCCGACCAGACAATAATAGATTCACTCGCTAAAGATCTGAACATAAATCATCTGACTGCTTCTCTGCTAGTCAATCGCGGACTGGATACCGTGGAAGATGCCCGGTATTTTTTATTTGGGCAAAAAAGCGAATTTCACGACCCATTTTTGCTGAAAAATATGGATAAGGCAGTAGAGCGGATCAATAAGGCAATAGAAACGCAGGAGCCCATTTTGGTATTTGGTGATTATGATGCAGATGGTGTAAGCAGTACGACGGTCCTGATGAAAGCCCTGGCTGAACTCGGAGCAAACGCCGACTATTACATACCGAACCGTTTTACAGAAGGGTACGGTCCTAATGAGAAAGCATTCCGCAGTGCCGCAGACAGCGGAGTTGGCTTGATCATTACTGTCGATACGGGCATTTCAGCTCTTCATGAAGCAACTGTTGCCAAAGACTTAGGTGTCGACCTGATCATAACGGATCACCATGAACCGGGTCCAGTCCTGCCAGATGCATTCGCCATCATCCATCCAAAGCTGGACGACAGTGTATACCCTTTCAAGGATTTAGCTGGTGTAGGTGTTGCTTTTAAGGTTGCACATGCTTTGCTTGGGAGGGTCCCGGAGCATTTGTTGGAGTTTGCCGCTATTGGGACAATTGCCGACCTTGTGCCTTTGCTAGGGGAGAACAGGCTGATTGCCCTAAGGGGAATAGAGAAACTGAAGTCTAGCCAGACACCTGGTTTGAATGCACTGCTTAAGCTGGCTAAAACAGACAGGGCAGCCATTGATGAAGAAACAATCGGTTTTATGATTGGCCCTCGGGTTAATGCAGCCGGCCGGCTTGGCAGCGCTGATCCTGCTGTGCAATTGATGATGACATCTGATCCGGAAGAGGCTATGATGCTTGCGGAAGAGATTGATTCAATCAATAAAGAACGCCAGAACATTGTTTCGCAAATCGCCGAAGAAGCAGTTGCTGAAGTAGAAATGTATTATCCAATAGAAGAAAATTCAGTCCTTGTCGTCGGCAAGGAAGGCTGGAACGCAGGAGTCATTGGTATTGTAGCCTCCAAACTCGTTGAAAAATACTACCGGCCAACGATTGTGCTCAGTTTTGATAAAGAGAAGGGACTAGCGAAGGGTTCTGCACGCAGTATCGCCGGTTTCGACCTTTTTAAGAATCTATCAACCTGCAGAGATATCCTTCCGCATTTTGGGGGCCATCCAATGGCTGCGGGCATGACATTGAATCTTAACGATGTTGACGATTTAAGGTCCAGGTTGAATTCCCTGGCCAAAGAACAGCTGAAAGAAGAAGATTTAATTCCTGTATCCCATATCGATGCCAGAATAGATGTTAAAGAGATTACGATTGAAACGATAAATGAACTTGGAATGCTTTCACCGTATGGAGTAAGCAATCCTAAACCGAAAGTGCTGATTGATGGAGCTAATATTTCAACCCTGAGGAAGATAGGAGCAGATCAGTCACATCTTAAGCTGGCACTTGAAGAGGAAGGTAATGTGATAGATGGAATAGGATTCGGCTTTGGACATCTCCATGACCATATCTCACCGAGTTCTAAGCTGTCGGTCATTGGCGAACTGTCAATCAACGAATGGAACAATATCAAGAAGCCGCAGATTTTTCTCAGGGACGTAGCAGTCAAGTCCTGGCAGCTATTCGATTTCCGCGGGCTTAAAAGGTTGGAAAAGCTTCCAGATATGATTCCAGGAAGTAATATTAAGTGGATTCTCTTTAACTCCGATTTAAAAAATAAGTTTTCTCCTATTATCGGAGACTCATTGGAACTAGTATCAACAGATGAGGTAGCTGAGCAAATCGAGTTAGACCAATCCAATGTCGTGCTGTTGGATCTGCCGTCTTCCAAAGATATACTGGAGAAATTATTTGCCGGGAAAAATCCCGGAAGGATTTATGTCCATTTTTACAAAGAAAACAGCGATTTCTTCACGACTATGCCAACCAGGGAGCATTTCAAATGGTTTTACGCTTTCCTCGCAAAGAAAGGTCCATTTGATTTTAAAAGGTATGGAGATGAATTGGCCAAGCATAGAGGTTGGACAAAAGAAACAATAGATTTCATGTCGCAGGTGTTTTTTGAACTAGATTTTGTTAAAATAAACAATGGGTTTATTTCACTAGAAGAAAATGTCCCGAAAAGGGATTTATCTGAATCCAAAACATATCAGCACAAGGTGCAAGCATTCACTCTTGAAAATGAATTGCTCTACTCTTCGTATGAGCAATTAAAGAACTGGTTTGACCAATTCATTCAAGAGTCGGTGGAAAATGAGGAGGCAATTATTCAATGGATTTGAAACAATTCGTAACAATCGTTCCCGATTGGCCAAAGCCTGGCATTAAGTTCAAGGACATCACAACCTTAATGGACAATGGTGAGGCATATAGATATGCAACAGACCAAATCGTGGTTTATGCCCGTGAAAAGCAAATCGACCTTGTAGTCGGTCCTGAAGCACGCGGCTTCATCATCGGTTGTCCGGTTGCCTATGCCCATGGTGTAGGATTCGCTCCTGTCAGGAAGGAAGGAAAACTTCCGCGCGAAACAATCAAGGTCAATTACGGACTTGAATATGGCAGTGACGTTTTAACAATCCATAAAGACGCGATCAAGCCAGGACAAAGAGTCTTGATCACCGATGACTTGCTGGCAACTGGCGGAACGATCGAAGCAACGATCAAGCTGGTTGAAGAACTAGGAGGAGTCGTGGCAGGTATCGCCTTCCTGATTGAACTTACGTATCTAGATGGCCGCAAAAAGCTGGATGGCTATGATATTTTAACCTTGATGCAATATTAAATTGACCGGGCGCTTCATAGTGAAGTGCCCTTTTCTTATAATCAGAAAAATTCATTCAAAGGTATCCAGGTTTGCAAAAATAATCCTATATTTTAATGAAATAAAATATCTTTCGACAATTTTTTTAAATTCTGTTGTAAAATCTCTTCCTTTCTCTTTACATCTTTGATTTTTTCTTTGATAATAGTAACAATCCTTTATAAGAATAATTATTGTATATAAGGGATATTGTTTTAGAATAAAATGTAAAATTTACTTTGATAATTGTCCAGCTACAACGCCTAGCCCCTCGAGTCGCTTCGGTCCGCCCAATGAAGTCAAAGAACGACTTCAATGGTCGGCCCTCCAGCGCTTGTCGGGGCTGGACAAGGCGCTTGCGCTATTCGTATTTACGTCGACTCTTTCATTGGTTCCCGCTGGAGAGAAAATGCGGGTTAATATAAGAAATTTAAATTAGGTGATCCTATGGCGAATGACCAGGTAATGACCGCAGAACAAGTCATTGACTGTACAAAATCATATTTGAATGATGAACATATTGAATTGGTAAAAAAGGCATATGAGTTCGCCAGACAGGCTCATCATGATCAATTCAGGAAATCCGGGGAACCGTACATCATCCATCCAATCCAGGTAGCAGGGATTCTGGCTGACCTTGAGATGGACCCGGCTACGGTTGCAGCTGGTTTTCTTCATGATGTTGTCGAGGATACGGATGTGACTCTTGATGATATTAGTGAGGCCTTCAATGACGAAGTGGCAATGCTTGTTGATGGTGTCACGAAGCTTGGCAAAATAAAGTACAAGTCGCATGAAGAGCAACAGGCCGAAAATCACCGGAAGATGTTTGTTGCAATGGCGCAGGATATCCGTGTCATTTTGATCAAGCTGGCTGACCGCCTTCATAACATGAGGACCTTGAAGCATTTGCCGAGTGAAAAACAGCGCAGGATTTCGAATGAAACGCTTGAAATTTTCGCGCCGCTGGCTCACAGGCTTGGTATTTCCAAAATCAAATGGGAACTTGAAGATACAGCTTTGCGCTATCTGAATCCACAGCAATACTACCGTATCGTCAACCTGATGAAAAAGAAAAGAGCGGAACGCGAACAATATCTTGAAGAAGTCATTGAAGAAGTGAAAGAAAGGCTGAATGAAGTTTCGATCAAGGCTGAAATTTCCGGAAGGCCGAAGCATATATACAGCATCTATCGTAAAATGGTGCTGCAAAACAAGCAGTTCAATGAAATCTATGATTTGCTGGCTGTCCGGATTGTCGTCAATAGCATTAAAGACTGCTACGCAATCCTTGGTATCATCCATACTTGCTGGAAACCGATGCCTGGCCGATTCAAGGACTATATTGCTATGCCTAAGCCTAATATGTACCAATCACTGCACACCACAGTAATCGGTCCTAAAGGCGATCCGCTTGAAGTCCAGATCCGGACAGATGAAATGCACAGAATTGCTGAATTCGGGGTTGCTGCCCACTGGGCATATAAAGAGGGCAAACCAACTGACGCTTCCAATTTCGAAACGAAGCTATCATGGTTCCGTGAAATCCTTGAATTCCAGAATGACACTGCGAATGCAGAAGAGTTCATGGAATCTCTAAAAATTGACCTTTTCTCGGATATGGTATTTATTTTCACCCCGAAAGGCGATGTCATTGAATTGCCTTCAGGTTCAGTTCCAATCGATTTTGCTTATCGAATCCACTCTGAGATCGGCAATAAGACGATTGGTGCCAAGGTCAATGGCAAGATGGTGACTCTTGACTACCAGTTGAAAACAGGGGATATCATAGAGATCCTTACTTCAAAACACTCTTATGGACCGAGCAAGGATTGGTTGAAGCTTGCTCAGACCTCGCAGGCCAAAAACAAGATTCGCCAATTCTTCAAGAAACAGCAGAAGGACGAAAATGTTGAAAAGGGCCGTGAACTTCTGGAAAAAGAAATCCGCAATATGGATTTTGATGTGAAAGAAATTTTGACATCTGAAAACCTGAAAAAGGTTTCGGAGAAGTATAATTTCACCAATGATGAAGATCTGTTTGCTTCAATCGGCTATAACGGTATAACTGCGTTGCAGGTGGCGAACAGACTGACAGAAAAACTGCGCAAGCAGCGTGACATGGAACAGGAAAAAGACATTTCAAATGCTGTTTCCGAGCTCAAGTCATTTACTCCTGCCAAGAAACGTGAGTCTGGCGTCCGGGTGTCTGGTATCGATAATTTGCTGATCAGGCTATCCCGTTGCTGCAACCCTGTACCCGGAGACGATATTGTTGGTTTTATCACAAAAGGCCGCGGAGTATCCGTTCACCGGTCTGATTGCACGAACATCCATACAGAGGATGCACAGGCAAGGCTGATTCCAGTAGAATGGGAAACCGCCTTGAATGATCGCAAGGAATATAATGTTGATATTGAAATCAGTGGCTATGACCGCAGGGGATTGCTGAACGAAGTACTGCAGGCCGTAAATGAAACGAAGACTAACATTACCGCAGTATCCGGGAAATCTGACAAAAATAAAATGGCGACTATCAACATGTCAATCGCCATCCATAATGTCAGCCACCTTCAAAAAGTCGTGGACCGGATCAAGCAAATCCCAGATATCTATGCTGTCAGAAGGGTAATGAGTTAAGCAATCTTAACAAATTGTGGAGACCGAAGTGTAAGGAGATTCGCGATGCGTTTAGTGATACAGAGAAGCAAAGAAGCAAAAGTAACAGTCGATGGAGAGATAACAGGCTCCATTAATAAGGGGTTTGTCATCCTTGTGGGCGTTACCCATGATGATACAGAAAAAGATGCTGCCTTTCTTGCCGAAAAGGCTGCTAATCTCAGGGTATTTGAGGATGAAGCAGGAAAGATGAATTTGTCACTTCTCGATGTAGAAGGAGAGATTCTTTCTGTTTCGCAGTTTACCCTGTATGGTGACTGCCGCAAGGGGCGGCGCCCGAACTTTATGGACGCAGCGAAGCCAGACCATGCAGAAACTGTCTATGAAGCATTCAACACCTTCCTTGCTGAAAAAGGGATCAAGGTTGAAACTGGTGTATTCGGCGCCATGATGGATGTTCAATTGACAAATGACGGTCCGGTTACATTGATTATCGATAGTAAATAAGCCGAAAGGTAAAGAAGGTATCTCCACTGTTTATGTGGGATACCTTCTTTTTAGTATATAGGGACTTGTTGTGTCTATAAATCCCCTTATAAAGTGGAATTCAATGACATAATAAATGATTGTGAAGAAAGCCCCCTCTTAAAAACCAGTCTGCGGGAACGTAGGGGTACCTTCCGCGAAGAAAGACACCCGTATGAGATAGTTTGCTAAGCCATATGAGTGCATTTCATGAAGAAAGACACCCGTAGGAGTCAGTCTTCGAAGCCATAAGGGTACATTTTCAAGGAAAAAGACTGAAGACAGGTGCGCTGTCTTCAGTCAGGAATCTTCAAATTTATTAATCGTCTGCTTAATCATTTTTAAAATAGCGAGCAAGTCCTTCAAAGATCCCATTAGCTACCGATTCTTGATATTGAGGAGTATTTACAAGCATCTCTTCTGCAGGATTGCTCAAATAACCAAGCTCAAGTAGGACGGCTGCTTGTTTGTTTTCCCTGATGACGTGATAATCGCCAAAGCGTGTGCCACGATCCTTCAACATTGTTTTGCTTATGACCGAGGAGTGGATTTGTTCACCCAATGGCTTTTGCTTTGAATTATAGTAGTAAGTCGTCATGCCCCTGACAGTCCTATCGTTAATGCTGTCGTAATGAATGCTGATAAAAGCATCAGCATTATGGTAGTTGGAGCTGCTGACTCTTGAACCAAGTGAAATGTAATGATCATTGTTCCTGGTCAGGATGACGTTCGTGCCGGCAGCTCTTAGTTTGTCATATAAAAGCTGAGCTGTTTTCAAGGTAAGCGTTTTTTCCAAGGTTCCTCTTACACCAGTTGTCCCGTTATCCCTTCCACCGTGTCCAGGGTCAATGACGATCGTTTTATTTTTTGTGTGCTTTTCCGCTCCCGGTCTCTCAATTTGCGGTGCAGTTCCCTGTACAGAAACAATCCAGCCAGCTACAAACCCAGTTGTTCCATTTGGCAGCGCAATCTTATACCAATCTTTTTCCACGCTGATAATTTCAAAGCTGTCACCCTGATTGGCACGGAAAATGACTGCTGTGCTGGTGCTCGGCCCTTTACGTATGTTTGTACCATTATGAAGCATGGAGACTCTGCTGTTTTTCACAGACTCGCTAGGAGCAGCGACTGGTCCATTTTTCTTTTTATCGAAAAACCACCCTGCTGCCCAGCCTGTTTTTCCAGGCTTGTATTCAATCTTGACCCAATTGTTTTGTTCATCAAGGATTTTGAAGCTTTGTCCCTTTGATACTGAACCTATGACGCTTCCATCCAGAGAGTTTTTGTCACGAACGTTCAGCTGTGAAGCAGTTACCGTTCCTGTGAATTGATCGACAGGCGTTGGAACCTTTCCGCTGCCAGCCACTGGTTTTCCGCTGATTTTAAGATACTCAGCGCTTACCCAGGCACTTTTCCCTGCGAAAGTAATCTCCGCCCAGCCATTTGACTGGGAATGGACTGTAACTGCAGCTCCATAAGTTAATTGCCCGATTTTTCCAGAGTTCAATGAAGGCTTTTCCCTGACATTCAAGGAAGTAGCGGTGACCGTTCCGCTTGTTTTGGCACTGGCTGGGGGAGCTTCAGCAGCCTTGGTTTCTTTTACAGATATGTATTCTTTTGAAACCCAGCCTCTTATGTTATTAGTTCGTACTTCTGCCCAATTTCCACTGAAGCCAAGAATCTCGACAGCCTGTCCACTGTTAAAAGACCCTATGACCTGGTGGTTGGTGCCCGGTCCTTTTCTTACCCTCAAGCCATTGACTGTTATGCTGCCTGAGGCTTTGGTGTTTTGAGAAACAGCAGGTGAAGCAGGTGAAGCAGCTGTCTTGGCAGCTTCCTTGGAAGTAAACCATTGTGCTACCCATCCTTTTTTGCTGCCTCCAAGGCTGATTTGGATCCAATCGCCTTCTTCCTTGACGATTGAAAACTTTTCTCCTTTTTTAACAGATCCTGATACAGGGTAACTTAGTCCCGGCCCAGTCCTTACATTCAAACTTGTTGCAGTTATCGAGACACTCCCATTATCCGCCCGAGCTGATTCTAAAGCTGGAAGGCTCCCTAAAATCAGCATAAAGCAAAGGATGATCGGAACCATTTTATTTCTGGGCAATGCTCTCCCTCCCTCTCACATTCTCTATAAAAATATATTACCGGATTTTTCCGGTAAAATCACGAGGACTTTTCTCTTATATCGGTATGGAATTAGAAAAATTCAAGTGTAAAAAGAATATCGTAAATTCATGAAAAATTATCATGAGGACTGGGAAGAATAGTAAGCAATAAACTATGGAAGGTGATACCATGCGGTTCAGTGATAAAGGAAGATCTGCTTCGTTCGGGGAGAATCAATTATTCGGAGTGGATTTTCACGATTTTATCCAAAAGGAACAAAGCACTAACACTGTAGAATTAGCTTCGGAATTTGGGCTGTCTCTCCGTGATGTAAGAAAACTGAAAAAACAGATTGAACGTTCTTGAATAGTGCTTGACATTGCCATTTGTACTCCGTATTATAATATAAATAAAATGTTATATCGAAAACATACCGTTGATGGAGCACAGTAACCATGAAACACGTGAAAAGAGAGGAAATGCCCTGGCTGAAAGCATTTCCGCACGATGACCTGGTGAATGAACACTCCGTAGGATTTTCTCTGAACAAGGGCTGTCCCATTATTAGGAGAAGACGTAATCAGGCGTTAACTGTTAAAGAGGAAGTGCATTCATGCGCTTCAATTAGGGTGGCACCACGGGAATTCAAAGCTCTCGTCCCTTGTTATTATAGCAAGGGATTGGGGGCTTTTTTGTATTCTTTTTTTTACTGAATAAGAAAGTATAAATTTTTTGCACTTAGATTAGTGTCTAGCTCCAACGCCTAGCCCCTCGAGTCGCTTCGGTCCGCCCAATGAAGTCAAAGAACGACTTCAACGTTCGGTCCTCCAGCGCTTGTCGGGGCTGCCCAAGGCGCTTGCGCTTTTCTTACATAAGGCTAGTTTTTCATAGGAATGTTTCTAGATTCGCGATGTTCCAACACAAATTATAAGTATAAAAATATGAAATGATTTGAATTGAATGGAGGAGGATGCACTGTGGCTAATCAAATTAATATCCCTCGGGGAACACAGGACATTTTGCCAGGCCAGACAGAAAAATGGCAGCTCATTGAAGCGAAGGCGAGAGAACTTTGTGAAAGATATCAATATCGGGAATTAAGAACTCCGATTTTCGAACATACAGATCTATTTAAACGTAGTGTTGGTGATACAACGGATATCGTCCAAAAGGAAATGTACACATTCACTGACAGGGGTGACCGCAGCCTGACGCTCCGTCCTGAAGGTACAGCAGCGGCTGTTCGCTCATTTGTCGAAAATAAGATGTTCGGAAGTCCTAATCAGCCAGTGAAGCTTTACTACATGGGACCGATGTTCCGCTACGAACGTCCGCAGGCAGGTCGTTTCCGCCAGTTTGTACAATTTGGTGTTGAGGCAATGGGCAGTGCAGACCCGGCGATTGATGCCGAAGTGATCTCCCTTGCCATGTCCCTTTATAAGGAACTTGGACTAAAAAAACTCAAGCTTGTCGTGAACAGTCTTGGAGATAAAGAGAGCCGTACGGCACACAGAGAAGCTCTTGTGAATCATTTCAAACCTCGGATCGGGGAATTCTGCAGCGATTGCCAGAACCGTCTTGAAAAAAATCCAATGCGTATCCTGGATTGCAAAGCAGACCGTGACCACGAATTGATGAAGTCCGCACCATCGATTATCGAATACCTGACAGATGATTCTGCTCAATATTTTAGTAAAGTGACGAAGTATTTGACTGATCTGGGAATTGAATTCGAAGTTGACGCCAATCTGGTGCGCGGTCTGGATTATTATAACCACACAGCCTTTGAAATCATGAGTGATGCTGAAGGCTTTGGAGCAATCACCACACTTTGCGGAGGCGGCAGGTACAATGGCCTTGTCGAAGAAATCGGCGGACCAGAAACACCTGGTATCGGATTTGCGTTAAGCATTGAAAGATTGCTTGCAGCATTGGAAGCAGAGGGTGTTGAGCTTGCGATAAATGAAGGAATTGATTGCTACCTCGTTTCCTTGGGGGATGAGGCCAAGGATTATACAGTAGGCTTGCTCCACAATCTGAGAATGGCCGGATTCTCTGCGGAAAGAGACTATCAGGATCGTAAAATCAAAGCCCAATTCAAGGCTGCTGACAGGATGAATGCAAGATATGTGGCAGTACTTGGTGAGGATGAATTAAAAGCGAATAAAATCAACCTGAAATCAATGGCGGACGGGGAACAAACTGAATTGCCGCTTGAGAGTTTTGTTGAAAAATTCAAGGATATTTGTAAGTAGAGGGGGAGTTTCGATGTTTGGGAGATCATATTTTTGCGGTGAAGTAACGGAAGAGGCAATTGGTGAAAAGGTAACGCTGAAAGGCTGGGTTCAGAAACGTCGTGACCTGGGTGGCCTGATTTTTATTGACTTGCGGGACAGGACAGGCCTTGTCCAGATTGTTTTCAATCCTGATGTTTCACAAGAAGCGCTTTCGCTCGCAGAAAAAGTCCGTACGGAATACGTACTTGATGTAAAAGGGACAGTCATTGCACGCAGTGAAGGAAGTATTAATGGAAATCTTAAAACTGGAAAAATTGAAGTCCAGGCTGAAGAGCTGACAATCATCAATGAAGCGAAGACGACACCTTTCGTGATCGCTGATAAAACAGATGTATCAGAAGATGTTCGTTTGAAATATCGTTATCTTGACCTGCGCCGTCCGGTCATGTTCGAAACATTCAAAATGAGACATCAGGTAACAAAAGCGATTCGTGACTTCCTAGATGGAGAAGGTTTCCTTGATGTTGAAACACCGATATTAACAAAGAGCACACCTGAGGGAGCACGTGACTATCTTGTGCCAAGCCGTGTTCATCCTGGTGAATTCTACGCTCTTCCTCAGTCGCCGCAGATTTTTAAACAGCTGATGATGGTTGGCGGCTTTGAACGCTATTATCAGATTGCCCGCTGCTTCCGCGATGAAGACCTTCGAGCTGACAGACAGCCGGAATTCACGCAAATCGATATTGAAACAAGCTTCATGAGTCAGGAAGAGATCATGGGTTTGACTGAAAAAATGATGCACAAGGTTATGAAGGATGTAAAAGGCCTGGATGTGACAGAGCCATTCCCTCGCATGAGCTATGAAGAGGCAATGAGCCGCTTCGGTTCTGATAAGCCTGATACTCGTTTTGGCATGGAACTTGTCGATCTTTCTGAAACGGTTAAGGATTCTGGTTTCAAGGTATTTGCTTCTGCAGTAGCAAACGGCGGCCAGGTGAAAGCTATAAATGTAAAGGGTGCCGCAGCTAACTATTCACGTAAGGATATTGATGGATTGACTGAATTTGTTTCTGTTTACGGTGCCAAAGGTCTTGCATGGCTGAAGGCTGAAGAGGACGGCTTGAAAGGCCCGATCTCAAAGTTCTTTGGAGAAGAAGAACAGGCAGCGCTTCAGGCGAACTTAGAAGTTTCAGCCGGCGACCTTCTGCTTTTCGTAGCAGATAAAAAGTCTGTTGTAGCGGATGCACTTGGAGCCTTGCGCTTGAAGCTTGGAAAAGAGCTAGGCTTGATTGACCAGAGCAAATTCAATTTCCTTTGGATCACAGACTGGCCACTATTGGAATTTGACGAGGAAGCAGACCGTTATTTCGCGGCACACCATCCATTCACGATGCCAGCCCGCGAAGACCTGCCTAAACTCGAGAGCGATCCAGCAAGTGTCAAGGCACAGGCATATGACCTTGTCCTCAACGGCTACGAGCTAGGTGGCGGATCCTTAAGGATTTTTGAAAGAGATATACAGGAAAAAATGTTCTCTGTTCTTGGCTTCACAAAGGAACAGGCAGTCGAGCAGTTTGGATTCCTGCTAGAAGCATTTGAATATGGAACCCCTCCACATGGGGGAATAGCGCTTGGCCTTGACAGAATGGTGATGCTATTAGCTGGCCGATCAAATCTTCGCGATACGATTGCTTTCCCGAAAACAGCGAGCGCAAGCGACCTTTTGACAGATGCTCCTGGAGAGGTAAGCGGAGCACAGCTGGATGAATTGCATTTAGCACTAAATGTTAAAAAGGACCAGTAATATCCAGCGTCCATATCCTTGAAGTTCATTCAAGCATATGATAATATAATAACAACAGATGAAGAGTCCTGATGTGTTCGTTGTTTAACCTGAAGTTTTGACCTAACATCTATCCTTCGGGAGTTCGCGTTTTCGGGCCGCGTAAATGCCTCTGGCTAGAGGACTTACAGAAACCCGGAACAGGGCACCCACCTGCTGAGAGCGGGTTCAAGACGAAGGCAACCAACACGACGGCACGATTGGGACTCTTCCTACATACGTAAACAAAAACCATGCGGATGCATGGTTTTTTTGCTGCCTTTAAGTACAAAAGGTGAAATGTATTCTCCCCAACGGACAGTTTTTGTAATTACTGTCCTCTGTTTGTCCGATAGAGAGCCTCTAATGGACACATTTTGTGATTTCCGCCTCCCGTTTGTCCGATGAACCCTTCTAACGGATACATTTCAGGATTTCCACCTCAGACCAACCAGTAATTATACAATTCATCTAGTAATCACCCAATCCAAACTAATATACACTTTAATTCCTATAAAAATACTTGAAATTAATGCCGGGTATGTTATATTCAAAAGCGGGTATAGATAGTAACATCAATCTTATATTTGGAGTGAGTTTAAATGCTTCATCAATTTTCTCGTAATGAATTGGCCATCGGCAAGGAAGGCCTTGATATAATGAAAAATAGTACTGTCGCTGTTTTAGGAATTGGCGGGGTCGGTTCGTTTGCGGCAGAAGCTTTGGCTAGATCGGGTGTTGGCAAGCTGATTCTGATTGACAAGGATGATGTCGATATCACCAACGTTAACCGCCAGCTTATTGCTCTTCTTTCGACAGTCGGCAAGCAGAAGGTAGAAGTAATGCGTGACAGGATTATGGATATTAATCCTGAATGTGAAGTCATTGCGTTGAAAATGTTCTATACAGAAGAAACATATGAAGAGATTTTCGGCTATGATCTAGATTTTATTGTTGATGCATCCGATACAATCTCTTATAAAATCCATCTGATCAAGGAGTCCATTAAGCGTGACATCCCAATGATCTCAAGTATGGGTGCAGCAAATAAAATGGATCCGACGAGGTTCCAGATTGCTGACATTTTCAAGACGCATACTGATCCGCTTGCTAAAGTCATTCGTACCCGTTTACGCAAGGAAGGTATCAAGAAAGGGATTCCGGTTGTTTTTTCGGATGAAAGCCCGATTGTGATCCGTGAAGATGTTCGTAAAGAGGTGGGCAATGATAATGCCGAAATCCGGAAGGCGAAAATGCCGCCATCTTCAAATGCGTTTGTTCCGTCAGTGGCTGGGCTCATTATGGCAAGCTATGTTGTCAGGGAATTGTTAAAAGACATTGAAATAGAACGTGTAAATAGCTAAAAAAGCGGCAAGGACCACAAACGTGGTCCTGCCGCTTATTTTTTTTGCCCTGTAATCTTTTCATAGATCGCTGCAATTGCCTGTTCGAATTTTCCAGTCTTCTTTGGCTTGTAATATACTTTATTCTTAATTCTGTCTGGGAGGTACTGTTGTTTGACCCACCCGCCTTCATAATCATGCGGATATAAATAATCAACTCCTCTTCCCAGGTCTTTCGCACCTTTATAATGGGCATCCTTTAGATGGTCAGGAACTTCGCCGCTGATACCGGAACGAATGTCTGCCAGTGCGGAATCAAGCGCAACATAAGCAGAATTGGACTTCGGGGACAGACATAGTTCAATTACTGCATTTGCCAGCGGAATCCTTGCTTCCGGAAAGCCAACCCGCTCAGCTGCCTCAATTGCAGCAAGCGTCCGTTGTCCTGCCTGCGGGCTTGCCAGTCCAATATCTTCATAGGCAATGACAAGGAGCCTTCGGTTGATGCTGACCAGGTCGCCTGCTTCTATCAATCTGCCCAGATAGTGCAGGGCGGCATTCACATCGCTGCCCCTGATCGACTTCTGGAAACCCGAGAGAACATCGTAATGAGCATCTCCGTCTTTGTCATGTGAGAGACTTTTTTTCTGCATGCACTCCTCGGCTGCAGACTCATCAATATGGATAATCCCATCGCTATCGGGTTCGGTGGATAGTACTGCGAGTTCAAGTGCGTTTAATGAGCTTCTTACATCTCCGCCGGAAGCGGTAGCGATATGGGTGAGTGCTTCCTCTGTAATATCAATATTTAAGTTTCCCAGGCCTCGTTCTTCATCCGAAATCGCTCTTCTTAAAGCGGCTTTTACATCATCTGGTTCAAGCGGCTTCAGTTCGAAAATCTGGCACCTTGATCTGATTGCGGGATTAATAGCGTGATATGGATTACTTGTGGTCGCTCCAATCAAGACAATCATCCCATTTTCGAGGTAAGGAAGCAGGAAGTCCTGCTTCGCTTTATCAAGGCGGTGAACCTCATCGAGAAGCAGGATGACCTTCCCTGACATTTTCGCTTCAGCGGCGACTACTTCCATATCTTTTTTATTATTGGTAACAGCGTTCAGAGTCCTGAACGCAAAATTCGTGCTTCCTGCAATAGCGCTGGCAATGGAGGTTTTTCCGATTCCAGGCGGTCCATAAAGAATCATCGAAGACAATTGCCTTGCTTTGACCATTCGATTGATAATTTTTCCTTCAGCTACAAGATGCGACTGGCCAATCACTTCCTCAATCGTTCGCGGCCGCATTCTGAAAGCAAGAGGTTTAAGATTCATGCTCATCGCTCCAATAACGCATATTTCGTATATATACAATAACACGAACGAGGGACTTGCGCATGGTCCACGCAATTTGTGCTATAATTGCAAAAGCCTACCTATTGACTGAGGATTTTTGGTAGTATTTATAGTGAGAGAATGCCATATGGGGCATTATGAATATATCTGAAAAAATAACTAACCTTTAAGAAAAATTTGAATAGAGGTGCATTATGAAAATATCAACGAAAGGGCGCTATGGACTGACAATCATGATCGAGCTGGCCAAAAAATATGGAGAGGGCCCAATATCTCTAAAATCCATTGCGCAAACAAATGATTTATCAGAGCATTACCTGGAGCAATTGGTTGCGCCGCTAAGGAACGCCGGCCTGGTGAAAAGTATCAGGGGAGCTTATGGCGGCTACATTCTCAGTTCTGAACCGTCAACCATCTCGGCCGGGGACATCATCCGAGTCCTGGAAGGCCCAATCAGCATTGTTGAAGGGATAGAGGACGAGGAACCAGCCAAGCGTGAGCTCTGGACACGAATCAGGGACGCGGTCAAAGACGTACTCGATAATACGACAATCGAAGACCTCGCCAATCATTCAGACAACTTTGGCGAATCTGACGCTTATATGTTTTATATATAAAGCAATAGTATCGAATGCTGCTTGTTCTGATTCAGATTTTTTCGGGTGAATAAGCAGCATAATTTATGAAAGTTAGTGGCTCTGTTATAGCCCATCGAGGTTTATAAACCCTGTTGATTGTAGTGTAAGGCGCGAAGACTCCTCCGAAAATGCTAACGCATTTCCATCGTGCGTGGGCAGGTTCGAGGAAGCTCAATCAATGTCCTGCGGGATGAGAAAGTCATGGGGAGACCCCGCAGGCGCTTAAAGCGCCGAGGAGGCTCTCCGACTTCCCGCGGAAAGCGAAGCGCCTGGAACGGAAATCAACAGCCAAATTTTACAGAGCCAATTCAAAAAATCTTCTGAAGAGAGGGTAAGACTTTGGAAAGAATCTATTTGGACCATGCAGCAACTACACCAATGCATCCGGAAGTCCTCGCTGAAATGGTCAAAGTAATGGAAGCGGAATTCGGCAACCCTTCAAGCATCCATCATTTCGGTCGTGAGGCTAGGAAAATCCTCGATAATACTCGCGATGTACTGGCAAAGAGCATAGGAACGAAGGGAAACAACATCATTTTTACAAGCGGCGGCACAGAAGCAGATAATCTGGCAATTATCGGTTATGCCGAAAATAATCGCACCAAGGGGCAGCATATCATCACGACTCAGATTGAACACCATGCTGTCCTGCACAGCTGTGAGGAATTGGAGAGACGAGGGTTTGAGGTCACATATCTGCCGGTGGATGAACATGGCCAGATATCTATGGAATCATTCGAAGAGGCATTACGTGATGATACGATCCTTGTAACAATAATGTACGGAAACAACGAGATAGGCACAATCCAACCAATACAAGAGATTGGTGAAAAATTATCTGGCCATCAAGCTGTTTTCCATACGGATGCAGTCCAGGCATATGGAATTGAAAAACTGGATGTCGATGAACTCAAGATCGATTTGCTTTCTGTTTCAGCCCATAAAATCAATGGCCCCAAGGGGATAGGTTTTCTTTTTATCCGTGATGGAATCAAGCTGGCGCGTCAGCTTTTCGGCGGTGAACAAGAAAGAAAACGCCGTGCCGGCACAGAGAATGTCGCAGCGATCGCCGGGTTTCGCAAAGCAGTTCAGCTATCCCAACAGGAGCTGGAAACAAAACGAAGCTTCTATAATGATTTAAGGAATTTGTTCATCGATAAACTTCAAATAAGCGGAATTTCTTTCCAGCTGAACGGATTGCTTGATAAATCACTCCCTCATATTTTAAACTTAAGCTTTCCGGGCACGAATGTCGAAGCGATGCTTGTCAATCTTGACCTATCTGGTATAGCTGCTTCAAGCGGTTCAGCGTGTACTGCGGGTTCAATCGATCCATCGCATGTTCTTGTAGCGATGTTCGGAAAAGAAGATGATAAGCTGACAAATTCTATCCGATTCAGCTTCGGTTTGCACAATACAAGAGAACAGATTGAAAAAGCAGCAGAGGACACGGCGAAAATTGTCCGCAGGCTTGCGAAAAATAGCCAGGTTTAAGGGAAGAATAAGTTTTATAGGAAGAGAAAAGAGGTGAAGCATAATGGAAAAATCACCTAAGGATACAAGAGTGGTGGTAGGAATGTCCGGTGGTGTTGATTCATCAGTAGCTGCGCTCATTTTGAAGGAGCAGGGATATGATGTGATCGGCATCTTCATGAAAAACTGGGACGACACGGATGAAAACGGAGTCTGCACGGCTACCGAGGATTACGAGGATGTGATCCGCGTCTGCAACCAGATCGGCATTCCATATTATGCGGTTAATTTTGAGAAACAATATTGGGATAAGGTTTTCACTTATTTCCTTGATGAATATAAAGCAGGCAGGACTCCTAACCCGGATGTCATGTGCAACAAGGAAATTAAATTCAAAGCATTCCTTGAGCATGCAATGAACCTGGGCGCAGATTACCTGGCGACAGGTCATTATGCACGAGTGGAAGATCGCGACGGGGAACGCAAAATGCTTCGTGGGCTGGATGAAAATAAGGACCAGACTTATTTCTTGAACCAATTGAGTCAGGACCAGATAGAAAAAGTGTTGTTCCCAATCGGAAATCTGGAAAAATCCCGTGTCAGGGAACTTGCAAAAGAAGCGAATCTTGCCACAGCAACTAAAAAAGACAGCACCGGCATCTGCTTCATAGGTGAAAGGAATTTCAAAGAGTTCCTTGGAAATTACCTTCCTGCCCAGCCGGGAAATATGGAGACGATGAACGGCGAGGTAAAAGGAAAGCATGACGGTCTGATGTATTATACGATCGGCCAGCGCCAGGGCCTTGGCATTGGTGGTTCAGGTGAACCTTGGTTTGTTGTCGGGAAAGACCTTGTGCGCAATGTCTTGCTTGTTGAACAAGGCTTCCACAACGAACTGCTTTATTCAGACAGCATCACGGCAGTTAATGTCAGTTTTGTATCTGACAAGGAGAAGCCGAAGACGTTCGAATGTACAGCAAAATTCCGCTACCGCCAGCCTGATAATGCTGTAACGGTCGAGCTGCAGGATGATGGGACTGCGAGAGTCCTGTTCAAAGAATCAATACGTGCCGTGACTCCTGGACAGGCTGTCGTTTTCTACGATGGGGAAGAATGTCTTGGCGGAGGTACAATTGATGAAATTTTCAAGAATGGAGACAAACTGACATATGTCGGTTAATCCTGATAAAATCCCCGGCGGGCCAGCTTCGCCGGGGATTGTTTTGGCTTAGGCTCTTATGTTTTTTTTCTGCGGAATATAGAAATCTAGAGTTCAGGTGTTACCGCGAAAAGAGTCTAAATCATCCCGTATTATGGTATACTTTCATGGAGAATGGAGTGTTAGAAATGGATAAAAATCAGACAGGAATTCAGTATATGAAAGAAGGCAAATGGGAAGAGGCTGCCAAGGCATTCACGGAAGCGATTGATGCTCAGCCAGGAGACCCGGTTGCATACATAAATTTTGGAAACGTCCTCACAGCAGTGGGTGATACCGAAAGAGCAATGAACTTTTACGATAAAGCGATCAGTCTTGATGAAAATGCCACAGCAGCCTATTACAGCAAAGGCAGCGTGTATTATGATAACCAAAATTTCGAGGATGCCAGAAAAATGTTTGAGCTGGCCATGAAAAAAGGGCTGGACAATGGAGACAATTTTTTCATGCTGGGTATGACCCTCGTGCATATGGGCAGCAACAAGCTTGCTCTGCCATACTTACAGCGCAGTACAGAGCTTCTCGAAAATGATGGCGAAGCCCATTTCCAATATGGACTTTGTCTTGCAAGGGAAGGTTTTATCGACGAAGCGATTAATGCGTTTGATCTGGCAATATCGATGGACCCACAGCACGCAGACGCCCTCTATAATCTTGGTGTAGCTTATGGCTACAAAGAAAATGGTGAAAAGGCACTCGAGATGTTCAATCGTGCATTGGAAATCCAGCCAGACCACTTGCTTGCAGGCCACGGCAAGAAATTGATTGAGGGACAAGACATTATTAATTAAAGCTCTTTTCGTAATGTTTGTTGCTCAATGCGAATACAGCCTTAATCAAATTGGATCGGCGGAAAGGGGGAAGTACGTTGAACAAACAGGACTCGCTTGATTTGTTTTCAGAACAAGGCAAGTTCATGAAAGGGAAGCATCTTGTTACTATTTTTCATAATGAACAGAA
Source organism: Mesobacillus jeotgali (assembly GCF_002874535.1). GTDB lineage: Bacteria > Bacillota > Bacilli > Bacillales > Cytobacillaceae > Mesobacillus > Mesobacillus jeotgali. The sequence continues at coordinate 3,161,067 of NZ_CP025025.1, read as the reverse complement.
TCTATACACAGTCCTGAGGATCAGGGTTGAGGAAACAAATGAGCAGTACGAAGATAAGGAAGCAGTCATTACAGGGTATTTCCCCCGGATTCATGAGCAGGAGACTTATATTTTCTTTGGTGAGGTAAAAGAACACCCTAAGTTCGGTGCACAATTCCATGCGACTCATTTCCGTAAAGACCTGCCGCAGTCAAAGCAAGGGATTATCAGCTACCTTTCCGGCGATCTTTTCAAAGGAATCGGGAAGAAAACAGCAGAGAAAATTGTTGATACACTGGGTGAAAAAGCCATTACGAGGATTATCGAGAACCCGTCTGTCCTTGACCAGATTCCGAAGCTGGCGCCAGAAAAAGCAAAGGAACTTTATGACACATTAATGGAACATCAGGGCCTCGAACAAGTAATGGTCGCATTGAATGAATATGGTTTTGGCCCTCAGCTGTCGATGAAAATTTATCAAGTATATAAGGAACAGGCGATTGACGTAATTCAGAACAATCCTTACAAGCTTGTGGAGGATATCGAAGGCATCGGTTTCGGAAGGGCGGATGAACTGGGCAGCCAGTTGGGGCTTACAGGTAACCATCCGGACCGGATCAAGGCTGCCTGTCTCTATACACTTGAGAATTCAAGCATCCAGGGTGGGCATGTTTTCATGAATGCGGAAGAGCTCCTCGTCGATGTGAAAAAGCTGCTTGAAGACAATCAGCATATTGAAATTGAATTTACTGATATCTCGAATGAAATCATCAAGCTGGGAGAAGAAGGAAAGCTGGTTGCCGAAGAACAGAGAATCTATTTGCCATCCCTTTATTATTCGGAAAAAGGCCTCGTTGTGAACATTAAAAGGATTCTTGAGCAGACAGAATACGAAAATCAATTTCCAGAATCTGAGTTTCTCCTTGCTCTCGGAAATCTCGAAGAGCGCCTGGGTGTCCAATATGGCCCAAGCCAGAAAGAAGCGATCCAGACAGCGCTTATGTCACCGATGATGATTCTGACAGGTGGGCCCGGCACAGGTAAAACGACGGTCATTAAAGGAATCGTTGAGCTATATGCAGAGCTGCATGGCTGTTCTCTGGACCCGAAAGATTACAAAAAAGAAGAACCTTATCCGTTCTTGCTTGCGGCGCCGACTGGTCGTGCGGCAAAGAGGATGACTGAGTCAACCGGGTTGCCTGCCGTGACAATCCATAGGCTTTTGCGCTGGAATGGCGCAGAAGGTTTTGATCATAATGAAGACCAGCCGCTTGAGGGAAAGATATTGATTATCGATGAAACCTCAATGGTTGATATATGGCTCGCCCATCAATTATTCAAATCTCTGCCAGATAATATTCAAGTGATCGTTGTGGGAGATGAAGACCAGCTCCCTTCAGTAGGTCCTGGCCAGGTACTGAAGGATCTATTGGATTCTGGCAGGGTCCCAACTGTGAGACTGACGGATATATACAGGCAGGCTGAAGGTTCGTCAATAATCGAACTTGCCCACCAAATCAAAAAAGGCTATCTGCCGGAAGATATTTCAGCCCAACAGCCTGACCGTTCTTTTATAAAATGTACGACAAGCCAGATTCCTCAGGTAGTCGAAAAGGTTGTCGCCAATGCAAAGAAAAAAGGGTATTCCCCGAGGAACATCCAGGTTCTGGCACCGATGTACCGTGGTCCAGCCGGCATTGACCGATTGAACGAGCTGCTGCAGGATCTCTTCAATCCTAATTCTGATGGAACGAGGAAAGAGCTTGGGTTTGGCGATGTGAAATATCGTATCGGGGATAAAGTCCTCCAGCTAGTCAATCAGCCGGAAGCCAATGTGTTCAATGGTGACATGGGTGAGGTTGTCGCGATATTTTACGCAAAGGAAAACACGGAAAAGCAAGATCAGCTGATCGTTTCCTTCGACGGCATAGAGGTAACCTATAATAGGCCGGATCTTTCGCAAATCACCCACGCTTATTGCTGTTCCGTGCATAAATCCCAGGGCAGTGAATTTCCGATTGTCGTCCTTCCAGTGGTAAAAAGCTACTTCAGAATGCTGCGCAGGAATCTGATTTATACAGCAATCACCAGGAGCAAGCAATTCCTGATACTTGTTGGCGAAGAAGAAGCACTGAAAATGGGGATCGAACGCGGTGAAGATACCGAAAGGAATACAACACTTGTAAAGAAGCTTGTTCATTTACTGCCCGAATTGCAGGATGAAACGAGTACAAAGAATCAGTCGGAAAATAAACACCAAACTCAAGAAAGTACCGGCAAAGATGAAAAAATGGATTATCTTGAAATCATTAAAAATGCTGATCCGATGATCGGAATGGACAATCTGACTCCTTATGATTTTATGGAGGAAAATGAGGCTTAAGAATCTGCAGTTATTGCGGATTCTTTTTATTTTCCATGGAAAACGTTACACCTCATGAATTTAGTAAAGCGGTAGAAACTATAACTGTTCGGGAAAGGCGGGACACACTTTTGCGGACATTTTCACTTTTAAAGGGACTGCCAGTATATGAATTGGCGACTGGTCAAAAACTGGGCGAAGTTTGTGATGTGAGCATTTCAGGCAATGGAAGCGTAGTAGGCTTACTTGTAAAAAAGGGTGCGTTCATCAAGAAAACTTTTCAGGTCAAAGTGGGCCAGGTTTCATCCTTTGGTGAAGATGGGGTCATGGTGAAAGACAAGTCAGCCTTGGAGCGATTGGAGACAGAGCCTGAATATACATTCGAGCATAATGAGAGCCTTGCTGGGAAAAAGCTTCTTTCGAAAGAAGGTGAGCAGCTTGGCTTGCTGGAGGATGTATATTTCATGGAAGAATTGGGCACGATTGTAGGGTACGAATTAACGGATGGCTTTTTTTCGGATATCGCGAATGGAAAGCGTGTCATTAAGACCACTGGTCCGCCTGCAATCGGAAAGGATGCCATCGTCGTCACTGTTAAATCGAGATGAGGTGTCCTTATGTTAAGTTGTCCCAATTGCAGGAGCAAGGATATAGGTAAAATTGGCATCAACCAATATTACTGCTGGAATTGCTTCATCGAACTGTCTCTGAACAAAGGCTTGATCCATACCCATCAAGTCGAAGAAGATGGAACATTGAGCTCACTTGATGATTTATTTGAGGAAGATCAACGTCAATACGGCATGTAAAATAAATCAAAGAGGTGAAGCACATGAATAAAATGTTAACCTCCGTAATCGCTTTGGGCGCTGGTATGGCGGCTTATAATTATGCTTCCAACAACAATTTGATGTCTGGAAGGAAAATGAAGAGGCTTGGCAGGAAAATGACGAGAGCTTTATTCTAATCTGAATAGTCAATCTAATCCCTTGCATGCATATGCAAGGGATTTTTACTTTTGACTAGAAAAATTAAGATTATTTCCAAGTCGCTGTAAAAACCCGTTTTTTACAATAAAAAAATTTTTGGTTATGGGTTCGGAAAAATTCGCTTAAATAGATTCCGCACATGGCCAATAATGTATAATCCAACTCCTTTCTTTCAAGAATAAACAGGAAGGAGGCCGAAAATCGATGAATATTCAGATGAAATGGTATTACCGGCTTGGATTTCTTCTCCTTTTATTCATTGTTCTGTACGTATTCATCAAATTGCAGTCCATATGGGTACCTTTTTTGGAAGTATTACTTTCACTGCTTGTGCCTTTTTCCGTGGCTGCGTTCATTACATATTTACTGCATCCTATTGTTGAAGCTCTTCACCAAAAAGGGCTTCATCGCGGAGTTTCAATCTTGATCATCTATATTTTGTTCTTTGGAGGAGCCGGCTTTGCTTTTTACAAAGGGATACCAGCACTGATCCACCAGCTGGGCGACCTTGCGGAAAATGCTCCGTATTTCGCCGAGCAGTATAAACAAATGGTCAATAACATTGTTGACCAGACTTCGACATGGCCGGCAGGCATTCACGAAAGAATTGAAGATGGAATTACCCGGGGGGAACGATGGCTTGATGGTGTTCTCGCCGGTTCGATGGCATTCCTGCTGAATATCGTAAACTCCATCCTGACGATTGCCGTGATTCCTTTTATCGCTTTTTACATGCTGAAGGATTTCGATGTCATGAAAAAAGCCGCGTGGTATCTCACCCCACGGCAGTGGAGACAGCCAGGCACTAAATTCCTGCATGAAGTCGATAAATCGCTGGGCAGCTATATCCGAGGCCAGCTGCTCATATGTCTCATAATTGGTGTCCTATCATCATTGTTTTTTTGGTTTGCGGGAATAAAGTATTCACTGCTGCTCGGAGCGATTGTCGGGATAACAAATGTGATCCCTTATTTCGGCCCGATAATTGGAGCTATTCCAGCTGTGATCATTGCCGCAACAATGTCGGTGAAGATGGTGCTTTTATCACTCGTGATCGTGTTCTCGCTTCAGTTCCTCGAGGGAAATATCCTCTCCCCGCTGATTGTCGGCAAAAGCCTGCACATGCATCCGCTGATGATCATGTTTGCACTGTTGGCTGGGGAAGAGGTTGGCGGCATCCTGGGGTTAATTCTAGCAGTACCCGTGCTGGTTGTATTGAGAGCTGCTTTGATTCATGCAAAAGACCATATCATTCTTGAGAGAAAGAAAGAGCGACCAACATAATTTTGCCAAGCGTTTGACAAACAGCATGAGGCTATATATAATTCGGCTATAGATTAATAATTCGAAAAATGTAGAAGGAACGAGTATGTTATAGACCATCGTCCAGAGAGGGATTCCCAGGCTGCGAGAATTCCCGATGAAGGATAACAGAAGGCTATTCCGGAGTGCAGGCAAAACCTGCCGTAGCAGCTGCGTTAAAGCGTTTTTGAGAGATGGGCGTGCGACTTTGCGTCCATAATCAGGGTGGTACCGCGAGCAAGCTCTCGTCCCTGTCCAGGGATGAGGGCTTTTTTTGTTGCCTAAAATCCCTGAAAGCTTAAATTTCACTTGGATTTAGGAGGTTAGTTTTATGAAAAAACTGACAGGTGCTGAAATCAGAAGAATGTATCTTGATTATTTTAAGGAAAAGGGCCATGCAATCGAGCCGAGTGCGTCGCTTGTACCGCATGATGATCCTTCCCTGCTTTGGATTAACAGCGGTGTTGCAACATTGAAAAAGTATTTTGACGGCCGTGTCGTGCCGGAAAATCCGCGGATCACAAACGCACAAAAATCAATTCGTACGAATGATATCGAAAATGTCGGCAAGACAGCCCGCCACCATACGTTCTTTGAAATGCTCGGAAACTTCTCGATCGGTGACTATTTCAAGGTAGAAGCCATTGAATTTGCATGGGAATTCCTAACGGATGAAAAATGGATCGGCTTTGATCCAGAAAAACTGTCCGTCACAATTCACCCTGAAGACGATGAAGCTTTCAATATCTGGAGAGAAAAAGTCGGTGTTCCTGAAGAGCGCATTATCCGTCTTGAAGGGAACTTCTGGGATATCGGTGAAGGCCCAAGTGGTCCGAACACTGAAATCTTCTACGATAGAGGGCCTGAATATGGCAATGATCCTGAAGATCCAGAATTATATCCTGGTGGAGAAAATGACCGTTATTTAGAAGTCTGGAATCTCGTGTTCTCTGAGTTCAACCACAATCCTGATGGAACATACACTCCACTGCCGAAGAAAAACATTGATACAGGCATGGGACTTGAGCGCATGGCTTCAGTAGTTCAGGACGTTCCAACAAACTTTGAGACAGATTTGTTCATGCCAATCATCAATGCTACGGAAGAAATCTCTGGTGAGAAATACGGACAGTCCAAGGAAAAGGATGAGGCATTCAAAGTCATCGCTGACCACATCCGTACTGTTGCCTTTGCTGTCGGTGACGGTGCGCTTCCATCCAACGAAGGCCGCGGCTATGTACTTCGCAGATTATTGCGACGCGCTGTTCGTTACGCGAAGAAGCTGAACATCAACCGACCGTTCATGTACGAGCTTGTGCCTGTTGTTGGTGAAATCATGCATGACTTCTATCCTGAGGTCAAAGAAAAGACAGACTTTATCCAGAAGGTCATCAAGAACGAAGAAGACCGTTTCCATGAAACGCTCAACGAAGGCCTTGCGATTCTTTCCGAGTTGATCAAGAAGGAGAAGGAAAAAGGCAGCGGCATGGTACAGGGCGAGGATGTCTTCCGTCTCTATGACACATACGGATTCCCTGTCGAATTAACAGAAGAGTATGCTGAAGAAGAAGGCTTGAAGGTTGACCATGAAGGCTTCGAAAAAGAAATGGAGCTGCAGCGTGAAAGAGCACGTGCTGCACGACAGGATGTCGGTTCCATGCAGGTGCAAGGCGGTATTCTGGGAGACATTAAAGAAAGCAGCGAATTCGTAGGTTATGATAATTTTGAAACAAACAGCAAGATTGTTGCATTAGTCAAGGAAGGCGAGCTTGTTGAGGAAGCTAAAGCAGGCGATGAGGTTCATTTCATCCTTGATACTACACCTTTCTATGCAGAAAGTGGCGGCCAAATCGCTGATAAGGGAACAATCGAAGCAAATGGGGTGAAGGTATCAGTCAAGGATGTAAAGAAAGCTCCTAACGGCCAAAACCTTCACCATGCGGTGGTAGAAGAGGGCACTGTTACGAAGGGGCTCGAAGTGACAGCTAAAGTTGACCAGGATAACCGTGCGAGAATCATCAAGAACCATACTGCAACACACTTGCTCCATCAGGCATTGAAGGATGTCCTTGGTGGTCACGTAAACCAGGCAGGATCACTAGTCGAGCCTGATAGATTGCGTTTCGACTTCTCTCATTTTGGTCAGGTGTCGGCTGAAGAGCTTGAGCAAGTAGAAGCAATCGTCAACGAAAAAATCTGGAGAAGCATCCAGGTTGAGACTAGCTTCAAGGCAATTGCTGAAGCAAAAGCAATGGGCGCAATGGCATTGTTCGGCGAAAAATACGGCGATATTGTCCGTGTCGTAAAAGTTGGCGACTACAGCCTTGAGCTTTGTGGCGGCTGCCATGTTCCTAACACTTCTGTGATTGGATTGTTCAAAATTGTATCCGAAGGCGGTATCGGTGCAGGAACAAGAAGGATTGAAGCTGTAACAGGAGAAGCTGCTTACAAGGTTCTAAATGATCAAATCAGCATCCTGAAAGATGCAGCAGCTAAACTAAAGACTTCTCCTAAAGAAGTTGCAAACAGAATCGATTCAATGCTTGTAGAAATGAAACAGCTTCAGCGCGAAAATGAATCTCTATCAGCTAAATTGGGTAATATTGAAGCAGGAAGCCTTACTTCCAATGTCAAAGAAGTGAATGGTGTCCAGTTGCTTGCAGCACGCGTTCAGGCTGCAGATATGAACAGCCTGCGTAATATGGCTGATGACTTGAAGCAAAAGCTAGGTTCAGCTGTCATTCTGCTAGGCATGACCGACGGCAGCAAAGTGAATCTGATTGCTGCAGTGACAGATGATCTGATCAAGCAAGGATACCAGGCTGGAAAACTGATCAAGGAAGCAGCGGCAATTTGCGGCGGAGGCGGCGGAGGCCGTCCGGATATGGCCCAGGCTGGCGGAAAAGACCCATCAAAACTCGACAATGCGCTTCAATTTGCCGAAGAATGGGTAAAATCAATTTGATATAAAAGTAAAGTAGTGTAGAATGAAGGTAACTTGAAGAAAATTTTACCGGCTATTTTTTGAAAGAGAGGTGCATTCGATGAGCTCGTTTGACAAGACGATGAGATTTAATTTTCCCGAAGAGCCTTTTGAGCATGACGCCAATGAAGTCCTGCTGCAGGTGTATGAAGCATTGCAGGAAAAGGGATATAACCCGATTAACCAGATTGTCGGTTATTTGCTCTCTGGCGACCCGGCCTATATTCCCCGCCATCGGGATGCCCGCAATATCATCCGGAAGCTTGAGCGGGATGAAATTATCGAGGAACTGGTCAAATCCTATTTAAGGAACCACCGAGAGGGGAAATAAATGCGTACGATGGGACTGGATGTCGGCTCAAAAACAGTCGGCATTGCGCTGAGCGATGAACTGGGATGGACTGCTCAGGGACTTGAAACATTGAAAATCAACGAAGAAGAAAATGTGTTTGGTTTCGATGAATTAGGTAAAATAATAAAAGAGTACGAAGTCGGCAAAGTTGTCGTCGGACTGCCCAAGAACATGAACGGCACTATTGGGCCACGCGGAGAAGCGAGCCAATTCTATGCCCGTGAATTGGAGGAAAGGTTCGGCGTCCCTGTCATCCTCTGGGACGAGCGTCTGACGACAGTGGCTGCAGAGCGGGTTTTGCTCGAGGCAGACTTGAGCCGCAAGAAAAGGAAAAAGGTCATTGATAAAATGGCCGCAGTGATGATTCTACAAGGCTATTTAAACAGCCAAAATTAAATTGAGGTGACTACAATGGATCACGGCGAAAACAACATTACAGTAGTAGACGAAAACGGCAACGAACAACTATGCGAAGTACTTTTCACATTTGACTCTGATGAATTTGGCAAGTCATATGTGCTTTATTACCCAGTAGGTGCGGAGGATAACGACGACGAAGAAATCGAAATCCACGCGTCAGCATTCACACCGTCAGAAGACAACGAAGACGGCGAACTAATGCCAATCGAAACTGACGCAGAATGGGACATGATCGAAGAAATGCTAGAAACATTCCTTGCAGAGCAAGACGAAGAATAAATTATTACATTAGGACCAGGCGAATGATGCCTGGTCCTTTATTTTTTCACAGTAAACCTGTCGGACAAACAGAAAGGAGAATCTTTTGAGATTGTCCAATAGAAGGGCTCTATCGGACAAAAAGAAGGAAGAATCTTTGGAGATTGTCCAATAGAAGGGCTCTATCGGACAAACAGAGGGAAGAATCTTTGGAAAGTGTCCAATAGAAAGGCTCTATCGGACAAACAGGGAGGAGAATCTTTGGAGATTGTCCAATAGAAGTGCTTTATCAGACAAACAGAGGGAAGAACCTCTGGGAAGTGTCCGATAGAAAGGCTCTATCGGACAAACAGTGGGAAGAATCTCCGTAAAGTGTCCAATAGGTATCTCAATTGGCCTTCATGCCAGCACCCTTACCCGCAAAAGCAACAACTTGTGTTATCACATGCCCTAATTCCGCTGTCGAAATTTTGGTTTGTTTGTCGTTCAAGGTATTTTTTCGTAATTATTTGCAAATAGAAATAAAAAATATAGTATAATGGTTCGAGATGTGAAAATAGAGAGTATCCAGGAAATCAACATTGTTAACTGGAGGGGGAAGTTATGTCTGACGAAAAAAATAATAAACAAGATAAAAAGAAATTGATTGCTGAGAGGTTGGTCGAACAGCAAAAGGAAGCAAGGATTGTTAGGAAGATTGTATTCATCACGGCGATCGTTGGTATACTGCTCATCGGGGCAGTTGGCGGAGGCGGATATTATTATATTAAAGAAGCCCTTAAGCCAGTAGATGCATCCAGCGAGAAGACGATCAATGTCAATATCCCTATCGGCTCCTCTACTACAGGAATCGGAAAGATATTGGAGGAGAATGGTGTAATTCGGGATGCGAGGGTTTTCAAATACTATGTGAAATTTAAAAACGAAGCAGGTTTTATGGCCGGGGATTACAAAATGAATCCATCCATGACACTTCCGGAAATAATTTCGAGCTTGAAAACTGGTAAGGTCATGCAGGAAGTGGTCATGAAAATTACCATTCCTGAAGGAAAGCAGCTGAAGCAAATCGCTGGAATTATCGCGGAGAAGACTCAGCAAAACGAAGAAGAAATTTTCAAACAGCTGAACGATAAAGAGTTCATCACGAAAATGATGGGAAGATATCCTGACGTTCTGACGGAAGACATTTTAAAAGAAAATGTGAAGTATCCGCTTGAAGGCTATCTGTTCCCGGCAACTTATCCTTTCTATTCTGAAAGACCAACGGTCGAGGAAATCGTTACTGTCATGCTAACTAAAACTAAGGAAGTTCTCGGTGAATTCAGAGGACAGATGGAAGAAAGAGAAATGACGACGCATGAATTGATGACGATGGCATCACTCATTGAAGAAGAAGCGACTGATAAAGTTGACCGCGATAAAATCGCGAGCGTTTTCTATAATCGCCTGGAAGACGGTATGATGCTGCAAACAGACCCTACTGTTCTATATGCGCACGGAGAACATAAAGAACGGGTGTTTTATAAGGATCTTGAAATTGATGACCCTTATAATACCTATAAAATCCAGGGGTTGCCGCCAGGCCCAATCGCTAATCCAGGGGTAATGTCGATTGAAGCCACTCTGGCACCTGCCGACACAGATGATATGTATTTCCTTGCAACGTCAACAGGAGATGTGCTCTTCTCTAAAACACTTGCGGAACATAATCGCAAAGTGAATGAACACATCACGAACAAAAAATAACAGTAATTTAAAGGGAAATGCAGAAAGATTAGCATTTCCCTTCTTATTGTGATAAAATAATACAAGTGTTTTTTCTAGATCTAAATAGTATTTTACTGTCTAGCGAAGGCTCTTTAGTGGAGCTCTGATTCATTTGATAGCGTGTATTGCAGAAGTAGGAGTTGCGGCTTTTAGCTTATGAACCTGAAGGGCAACATTGCCCGGTGGTGTCCCCTCTTAACCTGTGAACGCTATTTTTTTCATGCTCTGACAGTCATTCATATACCTACTCTGGCTGAGAAATAGCCTTTGAATAGAGGTGAAGCAGCTTGCTTAGTCAAGAGCTGCAAAATTATATAGATTCTTTAATACAGCCCAGGAATGGCCTCCTTGCTGAGATGGAGGAATATGCCCATCAAAATGGAGTTCCCATCATGGAGCCGTCAGGTATCGAAACCATGCTGCAGTTGTTGAGAATACAGCAGCCGGAAGCGGTCCTGGAGGTAGGGACGGCAATTGGCTATTCAGCATTAAGGATGGCATTCGCCCTGCCGCAAACAAAGATCGTCACTTTGGAACGTGATCAGGAACGGTTTACGCTTGCTGTTGATTATATTAAGAGGGCAGACATGCAACAGCAGATCATCCCAATCAGTGGTGATGCGCTTGAGCTTGAAGAGGAAGTTGCCAGCCATGCCCCATTTGATGCAATTTTTATTGATGCGGCAAAAGGTCAGTATAAGCGCTTTTTCGAAATGTACTCCCGGTATTTAAAACCAGGAGGAATGATCATTACGGATAATGTCCTTTTTAAAGGGCTTGTATATAATCAGGAAGCTGATAGCAGAAGACTTCGCAGCCTGGTTAAAAAAATAGACGAATTCAACCGCTGGCTCACAGCCAATCAAGAGTATGATACAGTCATCCTTCCGATTGGCGATGGCATAGCGGTTAGTAAGAAGAGGTGAACGGAATGAATAAACCTGAATTATTGGTAACTCCAAAGAGTGTTGAGGATATTATTCCACTGGCGGAGGCAGGAGCAGATGCTTTCTTGATTGGTGAACAGAAATTCGGCCTGCGGCTCGCTGGTGAATTTAACCGTGAAGACGTAAAGCAGGCAATCGAACTTGCACATTCCAAAGGCAAGAAAGTTTATGTCGCTATGAACGCGTTGTTCCACAATGAAAAAGTGGACTTGCTTGGTGATTACCTGACTTTCCTTAAGGATGTACATGCAGACGGAGTCACTTTCGGCGACCCAGCAGTACTGATGGCTGCAAAGGAATATGCCCCTGAGATAAAGTTGCATTGGAGCACGGAAACAACAGGCACGAACTGGTATACTTGCAACTATTGGGGCAGGAAGGGTGCAAAACGTGCCGTTCTTGCAAGGGAAATCAATATGGACGCTATTGTTGAGATCAAGGAAAATGCCGAGGTTGAAATAGAGGTGCAGGTCCACGGAATGATGAACATGTTCCAATCTAAACGCCCACTGCTCGGACATTACTTTGAATACCAAGGCAAAGCGCTCGAAGTTGAGAACCGCAAACAAGAACGCAATATGTTCCTTCATGATAAAGAGCGAGAAAATAAATACCCTATTTTCGAGGATGAAAATGGCACTCATATCATGAGTCCGAACGATATTTGCATTATTGATGAACTAACGGAGCTTGTGGAAGCCGGTGTCGATTCTTTTAAAATTGACGGCATCCTGAAGAGCCCTGAATATATTTTGGAAGTTACAAAGCTTTATCGCAAAGCCATTGATTTGGCTGTTGAAGCTCCAGACCAATATGACGAAGAAAAAGACGGCTTGCTTGAAGCAGCGGAAGAACTGCAGCCGCCAAACCGCCCACTGGATACAGGATTCTTTTTCAAAGAGACGGTTTATTAACAGTAAGAACTATGAGGAGGTTGCGTAATGACAGCAGTAGGAGATAAAATCTCGCAAATTGTTGACGGGAAGCGTGTGATCGTGAAAAAACCAGAACTGCTTGCTCCAGCCGGTAATCTTGAAAAACTTAAGATTGCGGTCCAGTATGGTGCAGATGCCGTCTTTATTGGCGGGCAGGAGTATGGATTGCGCTCTAACGCAGATAATTTTACGTTTGAAGAAATGAAGGAAGGCGTAGAGTTCGCCAAGAAGTATGGAGCAAAAATTTATGTTACAACAAACATCTTTGCACATAATGAGAACATCGATGGTCTCGAAGACTATCTGTTGGGATTAAAGGGAGCTGGCGTTCATGGCATTATCGTAGCTGATCCTTTGATTATCGAAACTTGCCGCAGGGTTGCTCCTGAGATTGAAGTTCACTTGAGCACACAGCAATCCCTTTCAAACTGGAAGGCTGTTCAGTTTTGGAAGGAAGAAGGCCTTGAGCGTGTCGTTCTTGCGCGTGAGACAAGTGCTGATGAAATCAAGGAAATGAAGGAAAAAGTAGATATCGAAATTGAAACCTTCATCCATGGAGCAATGTGTATTGCATACTCAGGTCGCTGTACATTGAGCAATCATATGACAGCACGTGATTCTAACCGCGGCGGCTGCTGCCAGTCTTGCCGCTGGGACTATGACTTGTACACACTTGAAGGAAATGAAGAAAACGCCTTGTTTGCTGAAGGTGACTCTCCATTTGCGATGAGCCCAAAGGATCTTAAGCTGATCGAATCGATCCCACGCATGATCGAGCTTGGCATCGACAGCCTTAAAATCGAAGGCCGCATGAAGTCGATTCACTATATCGCAACGGTAGTCAGCGTATACCGCAAAGTGATTGATGCTTATTGCGCAGACCCTGAGAACTTTGTCATCAAGCAGGAATGGCTTGAAGAATTGGACAAATGTGCGAACCGTGAGACAGCAACTGCCTTCTTTGAGGGAGTTCCTGGGTATAAAGAGCAAATGTTTGGAAACCATAGCAAAAAGACAACTTTCGATTTTGCCGGGCTTGTGCTTGATTATAATGCTGAGACGCAAATGGTAACACTTCAGCAAAGAAACTACTTCAAGCCAGGTGACGAGGTTGAATTCTTTGGCCCAGAAATCGAGAACTTCACTCATGTCGTTGAGAAGATTTGGGATGAAGATGGCAATGAGCTGGATGTAGCCCGCCATCCTTTACAAATCGTCAAGTTCAAGATGGACAAGCCTGTCTACCCAAATAACATGATGCGGAAGGAGAAGTAAATAAATGGACCGCAAACCTGTTGTAATTGGCGTAGCCGGCGGCTCCGGCTCAGGAAAGACTAGTGTAACTAAAGCGATCTACGATAGCTTTAAAGGCCACTCAATCCTGATGATTGAACAAGACTACTATTATAAAGACCAAAGCCATCTGCCAATGGAAGAGCGTTTAAAGACAAATTATGACCATCCACTGGCATTTGACAATGACCTTTTGATAGAACATATCCAAAAGCTGCTTCGCTATGAAGCGATTGATAAGCCAGTTTATGATTATGCTGTCCATACAAGGTCCAGCGAGGTTGTCCATGTTGAACCAAAAGACGTGATCATTCTTGAAGGAATCCTGATCCTTGAAGATGAGAGACTGCGCAACTTGATGGATATCAAGCTCTATGTTGATACAGATGCAGATTTGAGGATCATCCGCAGGCTGCTTCGTGACATAAAGGAGCGTGGCCGTTCAATGGATTCTGTCATCGAACAGTACGTGAATGTTGTCAGGCCGATGCATAACCAGTTCATCGAGCCGACGAAGCGTTACGCAGATGTCATTATCCCCGAGGGCGGACATAACCATGTGGCAATTGACCTGATGGTAACAAAAATTCAAACAATTCTTGAACAAAAATCATTTTTGTGACACAATAGCATAGATAAAGTGGACATGGAAGTACTTGAAAAAAGTGCTTCCATTTTCCAAAGATAAGTAAATGGCCCAATTTGGACCTATTAAAAATGCGCGCCCTGTTAAAGGACGCGCTCCTGTATATTTTTCAGGTTACATAATATAATATTACACAATCTATTTTTTGGGGAATTGTGAAGACTAGAAGGAGTGAAGTATTTTGGCTACAGAAAAAGTTTTTCCTATGACACAGGCAGGAAAAGAAAAGCTGGAACAAGAATTGGAACAATTGAAAACGGTAAAACGTAAAGAAGTTGTTGAGAGAATCAAGATCGCGCGCAGCTTTGGCGACCTTTCAGAGAACTCTGAGTATGATTCAGCCAAAGAAGAGCAAGCCTTTGTCGAAGGCCGTATTACGACTCTTGAAAATATGATCCGCAATGCAAAGATCATCCAGGAAGATGAAGTAAGCACAGATGCAGTCAGCCTTGGCCGCACAGTGGCTTTTATCGAGCTTCCTGATGGCGATGAAGAATCCTATACAATCGTGGGAAGCGCTGAAGCTGACCCATTTGAAGGCAAGATCTCAAACGACTCTCCGATTGCCAAAAGCTTGATGGGCAAAAAAGTTGGAGATGAAGTGACTGTCCAGACTCCTGGCGGTGAAATGAACGTTCGTATCACGACAATTAAGTAAATACCTTATGTTTGAAATATCAGCACCTCGTCAACACTTTTGACGAGGTGTTTTTTATGCGTAAAAAAAGAATGGTAGCCTGGATCTCCATTTGTATTGCTGCCTTTGGTCTGCTGATGTTACGGCTGGCACAGATTCAGCTAATTGATACAGAGTCCTTTTCCAAGCATGAAATCAATTTAATTGAAGCAAGTGTCAAGCAAAGATCACAGGAAATGGTCGTGGACAATGGAAGGGGAAACTTCCTTGACAGATCTGGAGCCCCATTATCCTATGAAACTTCGTCTGTTCTGGTGCTGTTTCCATTCTTGAAAAAAATGGACTGGGATGCTGACAAGGTCGCAAGGACTATCGGTGTATCTGTATACGCATTGAAAAATGCAGTAGAAAAGTCCAAGGAACCATTCGCTTTTGGTGACCCGGATCCGATGATATTGACAAAGAGTGAAATGGACATTATAAACGAGATGGAAATCCCCGGGGTATTTGCTGTTGAGCGAAAGTATCCATTGTCGAAAGTACCAGCTGCCCAGCTTCTCGGTATTATTGGAGAGAATGAATCGCTTCTGAGATCAAGGTATGGGGAAAAAGATTTATTGCCAAGGACTTTGATCGGTATCTCAGGGCTGGAAAAAAGCTTTGACGAATTCCTGGTTGCTGAAGGGAAATCAAAGCTGGTTTATCATGTTGACGGAGCGGGGGCACCATTATTTGGGATCAATGTAAAATACATAGACCCCGCAAATCCATTTTATCCAATCAACCTGCAGACATCGATAGACAAAGAGCTGCAGATACTCCTGGAGAAAAAAGTTGACGAGCATAACATCAGCAGAGGGGGTGTTGTGCTGCTGGATATTGAAACGAACAGCATACTGGCAATGGTTTCAAGACCAGACATTAACCGTGTAAACCCTTTTAATGGAGAGGGAACAGAAAATATGATGCTCAAGCAGCATATACCTGGTTCTGTCTTTAAAACGGTGGTTGCCGCGGCAGCAATTGATAATGGGCTTGATGATCCAGCCAGGAAGTTCGATTGCAGCAAGACGATCAGCGGGGATCCAGATTTGAAATATGACCATGGAATGCTAAATTTCATGGATAGCTTTGCAGTGAGTTGCAACAGGACTTTTGGAGAGGTAGCCCGGGAACTGCAAGAGAAGGACCCAAATATACTCGAAAAATACGCGGAGATGCTTTCCATCACAGGCGGTGCAGGGTGGAAGGGCGACATTTTCCATCTGGAAGATTTCGAACAGCTACAGGATGAAGAAAAGGGACGGGTATTTTTATCAGATGAAGCGAGGAAGGATCGAAATTTTGCAGCTTTATCAGGTATAGGCCAGCATGAAGTGAGGGTGTCTCCTCTCGCTGTTGCGAACATGATGGCTACGATCGCCAGAGGTGGAGAAAAAGACATGGTGAGGGCCGTTTTCTCCATCCAATACCAAAATGGTGCCAAAATGACTGACTTCCCAAAACAGAAGCTGGAAGGGGAAAAAATCTCATCATTTACAGCTATGAAGCTACAAAAGCTCCTACGAGAGGTCGTTTTGAATGAAGAAGGGACGGGGAGATGGTTCAGGGACTTGCCATATACGGTGGCAGGAAAATCCGGGACTGCCGAAACCGGAATATACAAAGAAGACAAGCAATTACACAATAAATGGTTTGCTGGATATTTTCCTTTTGAAAAACCAAAGTATGCACTAGTGACTGTCAACTTAGGGGTTAAGGAGAATGAAGGCGGGGTGAATCCTCTTTTTGCGGATATAGTAAAAGAGGTCTATGAATTTAACCATGCAGATGGTCCTGAAAATAACTGAATCATGATTAGATGAATATAAAATCCTTCAAGTTTGACCCAAGTCATGGTAGAATGTTGACAACCTTATAAGGGAGGGAAAGATCTTGAAGCACGATTATGACAACCTAAATGAGGGGACACGTTCAGGAAAAAGATCCAAGCGCAGAAAAACGAACCTTATTTTAAATAGCTTGATTGTCGTCGTTATTTTGTTGATTGGAATTGTCTCTTTTAACATTTTTTTCAGCAATGATGAAGGGGCAGCCGACCAGAACGATGTTGCAGCCCCTTCAGACAAAGATGACAGCAAAGATACTGGCAAAAAGAATGACCTTAAAGATTCTGATAAAAATGAGGATAGTGCAACAGAAGATACCGAGTCCGAAGAAGCAGATGAGGAATCTGCAGAGGATGAGGAATTGGCTGAACCAATCGTGACAGAAGGCGGCAGTGATGCCAATGTCAAACAGACGATTGAGAATCCTGAATGGAAGCCGGTTGGAACAACCCAATCTGGAGAACATAATACAGTTTTTGACCAAAATGCCGTTGATTGGCAGGAAATGATTCTTGCCTATTCATATGCTACCGGGATTGATAAGAATAACATGACGGTTTGGTGGAATGAAAATGGCGGTGCACCTAATACCGCGGTAGGAACCATCTCTGAAAAGGGAAGTGACCAGACGTTTAGGGTATCGATTCAATGGGTGGACGGCGAGGGCTGGAAACCTGTTAAAGTAGAAGAATTGATCGCAAATGATAAGAGATAATGTGATTTATTGAGAGGGGCTCATTAAGATGGCCCCTTTATTTTTTTGCTTTGAAGTGGACAACAGCTGAATAGAACAGCCTTCCTTTATCATCTAGATGCATTTGATGTGATACATGATGGACAGTCAGCATGATCGCCTTATTAATTTCAATCTGTTTATTGATTTTTTGTTCCAAAGTTTTCAAATCGATAGCTTCAAAAAATTCAACCTTATCTTCAATTAAATCGAATTGGAAATTCATTAATAAGCTCCCTTTTTGCAATTTTGTTAAAATAGTCTTTATCGTGCTTTACAAATAAAAATAGCAAATTCCCTATAAAAATAAAACATTTTTTGATAAATTAAAACGATAGGCATATTTCAAGTGAATTGTAGTTAGTATAAATATGCTCAAGCGTTTTTACATAGGAGAGATTAATATGGCAAGAAAGTTATTATATAACGGCACCATCGTTACGAGTAACACAAATAATGAAGTGATCGAAAATGGTGCTATTGGCATTGAAGATGAAAAAATCATTTATGTGGGAGTGACACCTGAAGATTTTGCTTCTTACGATGAAAAAGTAGATTTAAAAGGCAATATTCTTCTTCCAGGCCTGGTCAATACGCATGGACATACACCCATGTCTTTGCTAAGAGGGTATGCAGATGATTTACATTTGCAAACATGGCTGGAAGAAAAAATTTGGCCGCTTGAAGCAAAATACACACCTGAGCATGCAAAATGGGGCGCCAAACTTTCTATCCTTGAAATGATCCGTACAGGCACAACGACTTTTGTTGATATGTATGACAATATGGATGAGATCGCAAAGGCGGTTGATGAAGCAGGAATACGTGGAGTACTGTGCCGCGGTGTGATTGGCTTTGGATCGGATGATCTTCGACAAAGCAAGCTAAAGGAAGCGGCGGACTTTGCGAAAAGCTGGAATAATGGCGCTGGTGGTCGTATTACGACTATGCTTTCACCGCATTCCCCTTATACTTGCTCACCAGAGTATATCTCACAAATCATTGATAAATCAGTCGAACTGAATGTACCTCTGCATACGCATATGTCTGAAACGAAATTTGAAGTAGAGAAGAATATCGAGGACTTTGGTGCAACACCAGTAGTACACCTGGACAACCTTGGTTTTTTTGACCGGCCCTCATTGGTGGCACATGCTGTCCATGTGAGCGACGAGGATATTGAAATCCTTGCAGAAAAAGATGTTAAAGTATCTCATAATGTGATCAGTAATCTCAAATTGGGCAGCGGAATTGCCCCGATTGGCAAGATGCTTGAAAAGGGAGTTACAGTCAGCCTTGGTACAGATAGCGTCGCTTCAAACAATAACCTGGATTTATTTGAAGAACTGAAAGCTGCAGCGACAATCCATAAAGGAGTAGCCAGGGACGCAACTGTAATAACTGCACAGCAAGCCTTAAGAATGGCGACCATCCAGGGAGCAGAATCTCTTTGGCTTGAAAAACGGACCGGATCGCTGGAAGTTGGCAAAGATGCAGATTTTATTGTCGTCAACGCCAATCAGTCATTCTTTTATCCTAAGCATAACCCAGTATCCCATCTTGTTTATTCCGGATCTGGACGGGATGTCAAGGATGTCTATGTCCAGGGAAAACAAATTCTAGATAATGGGCAGTTCAAAACGATTGATGAAGAAAAAGTACTTTTTGAAGCTAACAGAATGTCAAAACTACTTTCATAATTTTTTTACATAAAATGGGCGTTTTGAAAAAAGCATTGAAGGTACAGTCCTTGGAAAATAAATTTTCAATAAGAACATCGGAGGTCAGATTTATGAGCAGAATTGGTATTATAGGTGCAATGGATGAAGAAATTCAGCATATCCTCGACGCTATGAAAGACTATGAGGAAAAAAAGAAAGCAGGCATCACCTTTTATGTCGGCACTTTCAACGGGTATGACGTTGTGCTTTGTAAGTCAGGTGTAGGGAAAGTTAACGCAAGCGTATGTACTCAAATTTTGGTTGATGAATTCGCTGCGTCCAATATTGTTTTTACGGGTGTTGCCGGTGCTGTTAACCCCAACCTGAAAATAGGTGATATCGTCGTTTCAACTGATTGTGTACAGCACGATATGGACGTACGTGCATTAGGTTTCAAGCTAGGGGAAATCCCTTATACAGAAGTATCTACATTTAAAGCTGACGAGCGACTGGTGGATTTGGCGATCACGGCGAGCAAAGAAATTGTAGGTGACAAGAAAATCGTCAGCGGCAGAATTTTGTCAGGCGACCAATTCATCGCCGATCGAGATAAAGTGAAATTCCTTCATGAGGAGCTTAATGGTTATTGTACAGAAATGGAAGGGGCAGCCGTTGGACAGGTATGCAGCATGAACAACATTCCATTCGTGATCATTAGGTCCATGTCTGACCAGGCAGATGGCTCAGCAGACGTGAACTTCCTGGAATTCACGAAACTCGCCTCCAAGAACTCTTTTGAAATCGTCAATGAGATGATTAAAAACTGGAATCTTTAATTTATACTTTTTCTAGCGTGGAATTAATCCCACGCTATTTTTCTGGACAAAAAAGGTGATGGAGCGCAGGTTCGGACAAATTCCCGTTCGGAGTCGCTCGTTTTGGCCGAAGTAGCATCAGGTTCGGACAAAATCGCAGTTGAAGCCACTCGTTTTGTCTGAAGTAGCCCGAGGTTCGGACAAAATCGCAGTTGAAGCCGCTCGTTTTGTCCGAAGTAGTCCCGGGTTAGGACAGCATCGCAGGAAGGGCGGTTAATATTGTCAGAAGAAGCAACCTCGATCCATCCTAAAATCAGCATAACTTTAGATCATACATAAATTATAATCCTTATCCAAACTTTTTCCAGAACTTACATGCGTATAAGGTGTTTAAAAGATGTTACAGTAGGGTTGTGGTTAAGTCTGAAAGTGAAGGTGATAGATTTGGACGCTAAACAACTCTATGATAAAATGGTTGATTTTAAACAATTTGCAACTGTACTTCTTGCTGTAGGAGTATTCTTTTACCTCGGTACGATCATTCCGTCTGAAACGAAAGTGATGACAGATATATATATTGCAACAGGTGCATCTGTTGGTTTCCTTGCTGGTTCGGTGTCATTCTTTTCAATCGCTAAGAAATTCCGTAGCCAGCTGATTGAAACTGAAGAAGGCCAGGAATTATTGATGAAGAAATAAACGTCCGTTCAGGGCGTTATTTTTTTTGTTGAATTTTGGCGAATACTTTTATGGAAAAATCGGCCAAAAAAGGTTTACAAAACAAATCAAAGTGGATATACTTACCAATGGAAGCGAAATAATTCAAAAGGAGGTCGAGTGAAATGATCATGATTGGATACTGGAATAACGCACAAACTTCATATCGTAATACGCATTCGACCGGATCGGAATGGATTATTTAAGCTGTTTTTAAACTAATACATCCAAGGCCGCAGGGAGAATCGTGCCCCTGTGGCTTTTTTATGCCCATTTTGCCGCAGGGGGAGGAATCCTTGCGGCTTTTTGGGGTGGAATAAAAAAGGAGGTGAACCGATAATGACCTTAAATATCTTGTTTTTTACAATTACAATCAACAAACGCCAAATGTCTTTAGAAGAAATTCGCCATAACGAAATGGTAGAAAAAATGGTTGAAGATAACAAAACCCGTCAAACAATGCTGCGCCCGTTTTAATTCATTTGAATAAAAAACTTTAGAAAGGTGGAAAGAAAATGATTTATCTAATTCAAAGAAGACTGGCAAGCTTATGGGTGGAGAAGGACACCACCTAACGACGGAGTCGGGAGGAAATTTGCATGTCACTGCATGTATTGCTGTTAACCCTCATTTTCAAGAAAAAGAAATCCCATCGTTAACAAAATGTTCACAACCCTACCCTTTTAGCACCGTATTTATATGGTAAATTTGGGTTAATCAATGGTTCTTCGTTAAAGGGGTGAGGGGCATGTTCTTGATTGTCATGGGATTGGTGATCTGTGGCGCTGTCGGTTTGGTAGTTGCTGCGGAAGTAAGCGTAGAGTAGAGTTCAAGAGAGATCAATCATACGCGATTGATCTCTCTTTTCCTTAAAAATAATAACCTAGACTAATAAGAAAACCCGGGCATGCCCCGGGTTTTTACGTTACTGTAAAAAAAGTAATTTACCCACTTGGAAAATTGTCCAGCTCCAGCGCCTAACTCCTCGAGACGCTTCGGTCCTGCCAATGAAGTCAAAGAACGACTTCACTGTCAGGCCCTCCAGCGCTTGTCGGAGTTGGGCAGTCGCCTCCGCTTTTCGATTTGTCTAGTGTCGCCTCCTAGAAACTCCGAAACTTCAACTCCGCCGGCAGAAGCAAAAAGCGCTTCTTTGTCGGAGTCTCCAGTTTCTCCAGTTTCTGCGTTTCTGGGCAGTCGGCTATACTTTTCGATTTCGGTTCGCTCAGGTGAAGTCAAAGAACGACTTCACCGGTCGGTCCTCCAGCGCTTGTCGGGGCTGACCAAGGCGCTTGCGCTTTTCGGTTATTGCCCTTTATTCTTTTTCTTTTCCTTTTCGGCACGATAAAACTCATGAAACATTTTCATCAACGCCCTCTTCTCGATTCTGGAAACATAACTTCTCGAGATTCCAAGTTCTTTGGCAATTTCCCGCTGCGTTTTTTCCTTCTTTAAATCAAGGCCAAAGCGGCCAACAATGACCTCTTTTTCACGCTCATCGAGGACATCGATATATTCTTTTACTTTTTCAAGCTCCATATTGAGCTGGATGGTATCAATGACATCTTCTGATTCAGACTTCAGGACATCAATCAGCGAAATTTCATTTCCTTCTTTGTCCTGGCCGATAGGGTCATGCAATGAAACATCCTTTTTAGTTTTCTTCAATGCGCGCAAATGCATAAGTATCTCGTTCTCAATGCAGCGAGCAGCGTATGTGGCCAGTTTGGTTCCTTTGCCTTCCGAATAGCTTTCGATTGCCTTGATCAGGCCAATTGTTCCGATAGAAATCAAATCCTCCGAATCCTCGCCGGTGTTTTCGAACTTTTTCACGATATGTGCGACAAGTCTCAGGTTGTGCTCAATCAGCATGTTTCTTGCGTGTGGGTCGCCATTTGCCATCAACCTTAAATACTTCCGCTCATCAGCTGCAGATAACGGTTGAGGAAATGCATTGTTTTTAACATACGAAACAAGAAGAATCACTTCTTTAACTAAGTACCCGAGTGCAGTTAGTATGCCCGACATGTTTCCACCCCCGCTTTTTTAGGCTTTCGCCTATAATAAATTCCTATGTCTTAAAGGGGTGGATTGTGTCTGTCCAATTAAATATTTTGTTTTGGGAATTTAATCCAGAATAATCATTTGAAAAATCAATAGTTAATTCTGTGAACACCTTGTTTTGTCACTATTTAGACTAAGAACGTTCACATAAAAGAAACAGACATAGACATAGGGGTATAGGTATAATTCAAGTGTAAGGTAAATCATTCGAATTTATTAGGAGGAAATAAATTATGGAACAGCAAGCACCATCTTTAGCGGTCATTTTATTATCGGAAGATCTTGAAAAGCTGCATGCAGGAGCACTTGTAGGGTCAGTTGCATCAATGTCAGGCATGACTGTGAATGTATTCGTCACAATGAACGCATTGAAATCTTTCCGCAAAGACAGCTTTGAAACTACTGATTTCATCACTGGAACTATTGGCAAGGAAATGCTGGCTAAGAAGATCCCATTGTTCGATTCACTTTTACAGGAAGGTAAAGATATGGGAGAGCTTAATATTTACGGATGCGCACTAGCGATGGACATCATGGATTGGCAAGAAGAAGACATGATTGATGTATTTGATGGAGTAATCGGGGTTACAAAATTCCTTGGTATGACTCAAGGTGCAACAGTTATTACAATGTAAGCTGCAGAAGCAGGAAAAAGTGATATGGCGTGCAGGCCTTTCAAACTTTTTCCCCTTCATGCAAAAATAAAAAATCTTTTCTCATTTTAACACAAAATTTAACTATATAGGAGGAAAAAATCATGAGTGAAGTACAAGTAACTAAATCAATCGATGCAAGAGGAGCATATTGCCCTGGACCGCTAATGGAATTGGTAAAAGGAATCAAGACAGCACAAGTTGGCGATGTCGTGGAAGTCCTTTCTACTGATAAAGGTTCAGCAGTCGATATCCCTGAATGGGTAAACAAAATGGGCCACGAAATTGCCTACCTCGAAAATGAAGGCGATGAATTCAAGATCGCGGTTAAAAAGGTAAAGTAAGTGATTGCTGTTTGTTCAGATAACAGCCTTCATCAAAGAATCCAATAAAGAGGTGTGGACCAAATGACAAAGAAAATTGTTATTCTTGGTGCCGGCAGCGCGGGAACAATGGTCGCAAACAGATTAGCCCGCCAGCTTGGGGAAGAAATCAAGAAGCGTGAAGTCGAAGTCACTTTGATTTCCAATACAGAAAAGCATATCTACCAGCCAGGGTACTTATTCATCGCTTTCAATGAAAAGCCATCTGAGCACTTCATCAGAAAGCAGGAAACTCTTGTTCATCGACATGTAAACCTTGTATATGATGATGTCGAAAAAATCGATGTCGAGAAGAAAATGGTCAAAGGAAAGAAGCAGTATCAATATGACTATCTTGTCATTGCAACTGGATCACACCCTGACCTCGACAGTGTACCTGGTTTAAGAGAAGGAGCGCACAATTTCTATACACTTGATGGTGCAGAACGCCTGCGCGATGATCTTGCAGCGATGGAAAAAGGAAGAATCCTGATCACGATCGATGTGCCGCATAAATGTCCTGCAGCTCCGCTAGAGCTAGCTCTAATGCTTGATGACTATTACCGCAAGAATGGCAGACGCAAGGATATCGAAATCAAATACGCTTATCCTATCGGACGTATCCATTCATTGGTTCCGGTTGCAGAATGGGGACTTCCGCAGTTTGAAAAGCGCGATATCAAATACGAAACATTCTTCAATCTTGAAGAAGTGGATCCAAAGCGCAAGGTGGCCATCACAATGGATGGATCGGAACACGAATATGACATGCTGATTACGATCCCAGCCCATACTGGCGCTAAAGCAGTGATGGATTCTGGTATTGGAGATGAGTCCGGCTTCATTCCAACAAATCGTACAACATTGAAAATGATTGGCCAGGATGATGTGTACGTAATTGGTGACGCTACGAACCTTCCAATCAGCAAAGCTGGTTCAACTGCACACTACCAATCTGAATCACTTGTTGCCAATATCATCAGCAGATTGACTGGGCGCCCGGAAACAGCTGTATACAATGGCAAGGTAGCTTGCTTCCTTGAAAACAGCCTTGAAGATGCGAGTATGATTACATTTGACTACAACAACCCGCCACAGCCAGCAGAAACTTCAGACCTGCTGCATTGGTTCAAAGCAGTATACAATGAGCTTTACTGGTTAAATGCCAAAGGGATTTTATAGAAGGGGTGGTTGAGATGGCTACAGAGACACCTCAAGCTCAAGAAAAAGAACAACATAAACTCGTCGGCTTCACCGATGCAGCCATGAATGCGGTAACCGGTGAAATGGTCTCGACGATTGCCGAAACAGGCGTAAAGATGGTCGAGATGGCCGATGATTTGCTTCAGCCTGAAACGCTTTCCTTATTAAAAGCCCTTCCTGAGGTGGCTGAGAACCTCGAGCGTACTTTAATGGAAGTAAAACGCATGGAAGAAACCGGTGTTCTTAAATCACTTTTGCAGCTCGCTGATATGGCTGCAGCCATGAAGGGGGCTATGACAGGGCCTATGGTTACCGACATGGCTGAAAAGGCTATTAAAGGTGTAGAACTTGCAGATTCCTTCGTTCAGCTTGGTGCCATTGATCTGGTGGACGGTATGCTTACTGCGTTCCATAATGCTCAAGAGGAAACAAAGGATAAAGAACCGTTATCATCTATGCAGCTGATGAAGGCTGTCACGCAGAGAGAAACAAGGGAAGGCATGACATTAATGATCTCCTTCCTGCAAAACCTGCCGAAACAATTGAATAAATAAAAGGAGAGGGGACTATCCCTCTCCTTTTATTGATTATTTATGCAGAATATCATTCTTCATGCCTGTCAGTTTCTCCAGTACTTCATTGATGTCTTCTTCCGATACATTGAATTCCCTTAGGCTAGCAGCAAGGTGATTGGCGATGGCGCCAAAGTGCTCATCATTCAGGTTCATGCCTTTATGCGCGAGCTCCATGCTTCTTCCGGAATATTGGTTTGGTCCGCCCAATGCCCAGCTGATAAACAAGGATTGATGCCTGCGCTGTTTTTCCATGTCCGTTTCCTCGAAAAACTTATTGACTGTTTCATCTGCTAGAACCTTTTTGTAAAAAACATCAACTACTTTTGAAATGGCGTCTTTTCCACCTAGACGGTCGTATAAAGTTTCCATTCTATATTCCTCCTATCTAGTTAACGTAACTATTATTTCTCTTATCCAAAGGATTATGAATGAAACCTTATCGAGCAAAAACAAGAATTTAATCAATCCATTTATAGCCCACGCCCCAAACAGTAGACAAATAATCGTCCACCGCAAAACCGGATTTACGAAGTTTATCCCTAAGGTTCCTTACATGTGAATCAATCGTACGGTCTTCTGTATCGACACCGTATCCCCATATGGTTGAAATTAAGTGTTCCCTTGTGAAAACCTTATTAATGTTTTGCAAAAACAGGCTGAGCAGGGCAAACTCCTTAGGTGTGAGGGGAATCAAAATGCCATTATACTGTACATCATAGGAATCCGTGTTAAGCTTCAAGCCATTAAAATCGAGAAGGTGACTTTTGACAGATTGTCTCCGAAGCACTGCTTCGATTCTAGCAATTAATTCACCCTCATCAAAAGGCTTGGTTATATAGTCATCAGCTCCAATTTTTAAGCCTCTGACAACGTCTGGCTTCTCACTCCTGGCAGTAAGCATGATGACGGGAATATCCCAATGCCTGCGAATTTCACTGCATGTCTCCCAGCCATCCAGCTCGGGCATCATGACATCAAGCAGCACGAGATCAGCATGGTTATCCTCCAGGAAGCTGATGGCCTCATTGCCGGAAGTTCTTTTAATGCATTTATATCCTGCTGGTGTTAAATAAAGCGCAAGCAAATCAAGCATACGCGTTTCATCATCTACTAACAAAATCGTGGCCATATAAAAACCCCTTGAAAATATTCTTGAGTTTATCTTACACGAAAAGTTTGGAAAAACCGTGCACTTATAATAAATTTCACATATCATTTTGGGACTTTTTTTCTTTATTGATTTTTAAAAAGGTTCGCAAAAAGCCCAAACCAAAATGGACAGAATCCCATAAAGTGATAATAGGATACAGAAAAGGAGTGTGAAAGTATGCCTTACGGTTACTATCCACCATACGGTGCGCCCTATGGAGGTTATCCGGGATATTACGGAGGAAGTGGTGTATGGTTTGCACTGTTCATCATCCTGCTGGTCATCGTCCTGATCTTTGGCGGATGGTGGTATTTTTACGGATAGAAGGCACAAAGGTTTATCCTAAAACAGGATAAACCTTTTTCCTGCCCTGATAATTTGTTTCCCATCACTAGTTCAGAAAAACGTTTGAAAAAATAGAAATTTTAGAAAAATAACATTATAATAAAAAATAGAAAAAAAGGGGGAACTAATCAATGTCCAATACATACTCAGAAGTCTGGGACTTAGACGTATTTTTTGAAGGAGGAAGTGCTTCTCCTGATTTCGCTGCGCACCTAAAGGCTGCAGGTGAGGAGATCACACAATTTAAGAAGGAACTTGAGGACTGGCAGCCAGCTGACAAGAAAAGCGATGCTGGGAGGCTGGCAAGTCTTGTTGAAATGTTTGATGGAGCAGCCAGGAAGGTAAGGCAGGCAGGGGCTTTTGTAAGCTGTTTGCATGCTCAGAATACTGGTGATAAAAAAGCTGGCCAATTAAAATCGGCCGTTACAGAATTGAGTGCATCATTGCAAACGGCGCTGACGATCTTTGACCAGAAGCTATCCAGCTTTTCGGAGAATGTCTGGGAGGAGCTTGTCCAGGAAGGTCTGTTGCATGAGTTGCGTTTTGTACTGACAGAGCGTCGCGATCGGGCTGCGGAAAAGCTATCAGAAAAAGAGGAATCCGCAATCAATGCCTTGAGTGTAGATGGCTATCATGGCTGGGGCCAAATGTATGACCTTCTTGTTGGCAATACGAAAATTAATTATAAAGAGGAAAGTTTATCTGTCGGCCAGGCAGCTAATAAGCTCTCTGATGCTGACCGCTCTGTACGGAAGGAAATTTTTGCTCAATGGGAAAAAGCCTGGGGAGAGAATGAGGATGCCTACGCAAAGACCCTGAACCACCTTGCAGGCTTTCGATTGAATGTCTATAAGCTTCGCGGCTGGGACGATGTGTTGAAAGAGCCGCTTGATATTAATAGGATGAAAAAAGAAACTCTTGATGCCATGTGGGAAGTCATCTCTGAAAATAAGGAGCCATTTGTACAGTTCCTGAATCGTAAAGCGAAGCTGCTTGGAGTTGATAAGCTAAGTTGGTATGATTTGGATGCGCCAATTGGCAGTACGGAATCAAAAATGTCCTATCAGGAAGGGGCAGATTTCATCGTTGATAACTTCGAGCAATTTGGCAAGGAAATGGCCGACTTTGCGAAAATGGCGTTTGAAAATAAGTGGATTGAAGCGGAAGATCGTCCTGGAAAAGCTCCTGGAGGATTCCATACTTTCTTTCCGGAGAGCAGCCAATCCCGAATATTTATGACCTACTCAGGAACACCATCCAATGTCTCCACACTGGCTCACGAGCTTGGACATGGGTTCCACACATATGCTATGAGGGATTTACACTTGCTGAATCGTAATTATGCGATGAACGTTGCTGAAACTGCCTCTACATTTGCTGAAATGATTGTTTCTGACGCTTCTGTAAAAAATGCGAAATCGAAAGAAGAGAAGCTCAGTCTGTTAGAGGATAAAATTCAGCGGTCGGTCGCGCTATTGATGAATATTCATTCCAGGTTCCTTTTTGAGACGAAATTCTATGAAGAGCGCAAGCAAGGAGTTGTCAACGCTGAAAGACTGGGTGAATTGATGGAAAATGCACAAACCGAAGCATACGGAGGAGCACTAGATGAGTATCACCCGTTATTCTGGGCTTCGAAACTGCACTTCTTTATTACCGGAGTGCCGTTTTATAACTTCCCGTATACATTCGGCTACTTATTCTCCCTTGGCATTTATGCAATGGCCCAGGAGGAAGGGAAAGGATATGAAGAAAAATATATCGCTCTGTTAAAGGATTCGGCTTCTATGACAGTCGAGGACCTGGCGCAAAAACACCTGAACGTCGATCTCACAAAAAAGGATTTCTGGGAAAAAGCAGTTCGCATGTGTGTTGAGGATGTCGAAGAATTTATGGCATTGACAGAGTAGTTACTGCTGATTATGAAGGTAGGGAAAGCTGGCGAACAAGATTCCTTTTGCCTTTGAAGCAAGGAGGGCCAGACAAAGGCAAGTCTTGCGGAATAATTATACATGAGAAAACCCAGCCATTCAGGCTGGGTTTTTATACTTTTCTCAGTTTGAATGGACTGACCATCAGCAGACTAAGAGTCATCATAATGAACAGGAATGTCTGAGGTGCAACATGGGGGATGGCCAGGAAGCTTAGCGTTGCCAGCACTCCTGCTGCTGTGATTGGCAAACCTGTGAAATACCCGCAATTCTCGGTGATATTGAATCGTGCAAGGCGGAAGGCGCCACAGCCTATATAAAAAACGATGAAGAAGGCTCCAGGAGCACCGAAATCGGATAAAATTCCCTGATAGATTAATAATGCAGGTGCAACTCCAAATGATATAATATCACTCATGGAATCAAGCTGCTTTCCAAGTTCTGATTCAATATTAAGTTTTCTGGCTACCATGCCGTCAAATCTGTCAGCAAGGGCGGCGATGAAAATCAATAAGAGGCTTAAGTTCAGATTGCCGTGAATGGCCACGATAATCGCGAATCCACCTAAAGAAAGATTCGCCAATGTCAGAAGATTGGCTGTCTGGGATTTTACTTTCTTGACTGTTGAGTCGAGTACATCATGCAGAAACATATATTTTCACTCCTCATTATCGGAAAAGGGAACTAGCACATTAGGTTATTATATAATAATATATAATTCTAAGCTGATTATGCTATTTCGTAAAGATTTCTTTTAATAGTTTTCGAAAGTTCAGATTAATTTCCACAAAACAAAAGTTAATCTGTGCAAACACTTAAATAATAATCGGAGGTAAGAGTATTGTTCCAATCTATATATCGCTTGCTTATAGAATTGACAAATGGGAAGTGGACTTCGGCCATTTTGCATAAATTCGCAAAATCCAAGAGCAGCAAAAGAATCATTCCATCTTTTGCTAAAACTTATAACATCAACCAGGAGGAGATGGAGAAACCAATCGGAGAATATGAAAATCTCCATCAATTTTTCATCAGGAACCTTAAAGAAGGCGCAAGGAGAATAGATGAGGATCCTTTTTCAGTTGTTAGTCCAGTAGATTCAGTAATCGAAGAGGTTGGACAAATCGAGGCTGATAAAACGATCCTGGTAAAGGGAAAGGTTTATTCTATTTCTGAGATGCTCGGAAGTGATGAAGCAATGGCGAGGTACGAGCAGGGTACTTATATGATCTTTTATTTGAGCCCAAGCCACTACCATCAAATTCACAGCCCTGTAACTGGTGAGGTAATCAATCAATGGACTTTGGGCTTAAAGTCGTACCCTGTCAATAAAATGGGATTGAAATATGGAAACTACCCATTATCTAAAAACTACCGTAAGATCACTGAAATCAGGCATAAAGCGGGCATGGCAGCTGTTATTAAGGTAGGCGCAATGTTTGTTAACTCAATCGAAACCACCCATGACGGCCAAAAGGTGGATAAAGGTGAGCAAATGGCATATTTCACCTTCGGTTCAACTGTAGTCTTGCTGTTTGAAAAAGACACTATTAACCTGCTGCCGAAAATTGCTCCTCCATATCATATTAAATATGGCGAGAAAATCGGCACAATAAATGGACAAGGCTAAATAAAAAGCGAGGGGCACAGGCTGAATCTGTGCCTTTATCGTTGTTAAGGGAAATTATAAAATTATTTAAGTGTGGATAACTACAAGTAGTTTTCTTAATCCAGCTCCAGCGCCTAGCCCCTCGAGACGCTTCGGTCCTGACAATGAAGTCAAAGAACGACTTCACTGTCAGGCCCTCCAGCGCTAGTCGGGGCTGAACGAAGCGCTTACGCTTTTTGTCCTTTTCAATAACGTTTAACTCAAAAAAAAAGCCCTTTTAGGGGCTGTCAGGATGAGGCTTTAATTCGGTTAGATAATGAACGCCGGTGGATTTCCGTTTCAATCAAACGAATAAACTCATAGCTTAAATTCAATTCTCTTGCTTTAAAATAAGACTCGATCAACAGCTCGTCCGACAGTTTACGCATTCCAGTCATTCACCCCCAAAAGGATCTTCTAAAATAGATGCTAATTGCATATAATTGTAAGTTATTTCGTTCTACCCTTACTCTAGCAGAATGAAACACGGAGAACAACTGTTCTAATTATCCACAGTTAGCAGTGGATAACCTGTGATTAATTTGTTTATAAATGGGAAATTATTAATAAAATCAATGTGTGTTATGTGAATAAGGTTATCCACAGGATTGGAAATCGTTGGATTTTGTCGAAAAGTTTTTTGGAATATTTTAAAAAAAGTTGTAGCCAAGCGAATAAGTGGTGTTTTTGTCGACCTTTATCGCTTATTTTTATTTATTTCCTATCCATTTAAATGTTTGTTTTGAATACGAGGATAAAATTGGGTATGATGTTAACGGTATGATAGGAAATTAATTAATGAGGTGTAATGAAATTGCTAAAGCATTTTTTGCCGGACCAGCATGTGAAAAGTATATTTGAAATCACGCCCGAAAGCCTGAAAGATAAAGGTGTGAAGGGAATCATAACAGATCTTGATAACACACTCGTTGAGTGGGATCGTCCCTATGCGACGCCCCTGCTCATCGAGTGGTTTGAAAATATGAGGGAACATGAAATACTCGTAACAATTGTTTCAAATAATAATGAGAAAAGAGTCAGGGCATTTTCTGATCCGCTTAAAATACCATTCATATTTCAGGCGAGAAAACCGATGACTCGTGCTTTTAATAAAGCATTAAAACAAATGGGATTGAGAAAAGAAGAAACGGTCGTGATCGGTGACCAGCTTTTAACCGATGTACTTGGCGGCAACAGAAGCGGCTTCCATACAATTCTAGTTGTTCCGGTTGCACAGACAGATGGGTTTGTGACTAGGTTCAACAGAAAAGTAGAAAGAAGAATTTTAAATTGGTTCAGGAAAAAAGGAAAGCTGAATTGGGAGGACTAAGATTTGAGTGAGCAATTTAACTGTACAGGCTGTGGTGTGAAAATCCAGACGGAAAACCCAGAGGAATTAGGGTATGCTCCGGCCTCTTCGTTAGAAAAAGAAGTTGTGGTATGCCAGAGATGCTTTCGTTTAAAAAACTATAATGAAATCCAGGATGTTAGCCTGACGGATGACGACTTTTTAAAAATATTGAATGAACTTAGCAGCAGGGAGGCCCTGATTGTTAAGATTGTTGATATTTTTGACTTCAATGGGAGCTGGCTGCCAGGGATCCAGCGGTTCGCCGGGAAAAATCCAGTTTTATTGATCGGCAACAAAGCTGATCTTGTTCCAAAATCGGTCAAACAGCGAAAGTTGATCGACTGGATGAAGAAGGAATCCAGGGATTTGGGACTCAATCCGATTGATGTATCACTCGTCAGTGCTGCGAAAGGATATAATATCAGGGAAGCTGCTGTGGCAATTGATGAATATCGCAATGGCAAGGATGTTTATATTGTAGGCTGTACGAATGTAGGGAAATCTACTTTTATCAATAGGATCATCAAGGAAGTGACAGGGGAAGGTGATGTGATCACTACTTCTCACTTTCCTGGAACTACTCTTGATATGATAGAAATACCGCTTGAGGACGGAAAAGCGATTGTTGATACACCGGGTATCATCAACCATCATCAGATGGCGCACTACGTGGATAAGCGTGATTTGAAATTCATCACTCCTAAAAAAGAAATCAAGCCGAAGGTGTACCAATTAAATGAAGAGCAGACCCTGTTTTTCGGCGGGCTGGCTCGTTTCGATTATCTATCAGGTGGGAGAAGGTCTTTTTCATGCTATGTGCCGAATGAAATCAACATTCACCGAACAAAGCTTGAAAAAGCGGATGAACTGTATAAGAATCATGCAGGTGAACTTCTGACACCGCCGCGGCGTGAGCAGATGGATGAATTCCCTGAACTGGTCCGACATGAGTTCACAATTAAGGAAGCGAAAACCGATGTCGTATTTTCAGGGCTTGGCTGGGTAACGGTCAATGATGCTGGCGCAAAAATCGCGGCGCATGTCCCTAAAGGCGTTCATGTAATGCTGAGAAGGTCACTTATTTAGGTTCCGTTGTTTAACAGGACCAAATCAAAAAGAAGGGGCGGGAGACGTAATGAAAAAAATGTTCGGTGTCATCGGAGATCCTATAGCTCATTCGATGTCTCCTGCCATGCATAATGATTTATTTGATCTTTATGGAATCGATGCAGTTTATTTGCCTTTCCGTGTGAGCAACGGGAATCTTGAGGATGCTGTAAAAGGCTTGAAAGCGCTCGGTGTGAGCGGATTCAATGTAACAATTCCGCATAAGACAGATATCATCACTCACCTGGATAAAGTCGATCCTCTGGCAAGGGCAATAGGAGCCGTCAACACAGTCAAGAATGAAAATGGCCTTCTGGTAGGCTATAATACTGATGGCCCTGGCTTTGTTAAAGGGCTAGAATATTTGGCTGCTGATCTTGGTTCAAGATCAGCTTTGATTATTGGTGCAGGTGGTGCTTCAAGAGCCATTTACTTTTCGATGGCACAGGCCGGTATTGAGCGAATTGACCTGTATAATCGCACTCCCGAAAAGGCTGAAGAGCTTGTCGACTCTTGCCCTTTCAAAGTGGCATCAAAGATTATTGGCCGGGAAGCTGCTGAAAAGTCACTTGCAGATTATCAGCTAATCATACAGACAACTTCTATTGGTATGGTGCCTGATACAGAAAGTTTGCCGCTGTCTCCTGAAAACATAAGCCAAAATACGATAGTTAGTGATATAATTTATAATCCATTGCAAACAAAGTTTTTAAAGGAAGCTTTCAGAAGGGGAGCTGCTGTCCAGAATGGTGTAGGAATGTTTGTTTTTCAGGGAGCGCTTGCTTTTGAGATATGGACAGGGATTTTTCCTGACGTTGATAGAATGGAAATGAATGTTTTAAGAAATTTAGGAGGTTAACATATGTTAACAGGTAAGCAGAAACGTTTTTTAAGATCGAAAGCCCATCATCTTACTCCAATTTTTCAAGTTGGAAAAGGTGGGGTAAATGAAAATATGATCAAGCAAATCGCAGATGTACTGGAAGCTAGAGAGTTGATTAAGGTAAGCATCCTGCAGAACTGTGATGAGGATAGGGATACTGTGGCTGAACAGCTTTCTCGTGGTGCAAAAGCAGAGCTTGTTCAGGTAATCGGTAATACCATTGTTTTATATAAAGAGTCCCGTGAAAATAAGCAAATCGTTCTTCCAAGATAAATACTGGGAGGTGCCTGTTTGAAAAAAGTTGGCATTTTAGGCGGAACCTTCAACCCGCCGCACACCGGACATTTAGTTATTGCGAATGAAGTGTTACATGCTTATGGACTTGATGAGGTTTGGTTCATGCCAAATCAGGTGCCGCCGCACAAAACTGTAGATGAGCCCATCAGCCATTCAGACAGGCTGGCTATGCTCGAGCTTGCTATCGCCGATAACAAGCAATTCAGGATTGAAAAAGCAGAACTTGAGAGAAGCGGCCGATCTTATACGTATGAAACGATGAAAATATTAAAAGATATGTATAAAGAAACCGATTTCCACTTTATCATTGGCGGAGATATGGTTGAATATCTGCCCAAATGGCATAAAATAGATGAATTATTGAAAATGGTCAAGTTTGTGGGTGTCAGCAGACCATCATACAATACCGAAACACCATATGATATTCTTTATGCAGAGACACCTCAAATGGATATCTCTTCAAGTATGATTAGAGATAGAGTGAGGGACGGCCGAAGCATACGCTATCTGCTGCCCGATCCGGTTAGGGTTTATATAGAGGAGCATGGTTTATATGGAACGTGAACAAGCATTTCAGATTGTGAAGCCACAACTGACTGAACACCGCTTTCAGCATACTCTTGGCGTGATGGAGACAGCCATCAAGCTGGCCGGGATTTATGGAGCAGATATTAAGAAAGCGGAACTGGCTGCTATTTTTCATGATTATGCTAAATTTCGCCCGAAGGATGAAATGAGACAAATCATTGAGGAACAAAAAATGCCTCCAATCTTGCTTGAGTTTAACAGTGAGCTCTGGCATGCGCCAGTCGGGGCGTTCCTCGCAGAGAAGGAAGCGGGAATCGACGACAAGGAAGTACTTGATGCAATCCGTTACCATACTTCAGGAAGGATTGGCATGACGCTTCTTGATAAAGTCATCTATCTGGCTGATTACATTGAACCAGGCCGCCATTTTCCAGGAGTGGATGAAGTCAGGGAACTGGCAGAGAATGATTTGGACAGAGCATTGATCCAATCCATGAAAAATACAATTCAATTTTTAATGAAGAAAAACCAGCCGGTCTTTCCAGATACATTTAATGCATACAACAGCATCGTACAAAATTCAGGAGGTTGATTAAATGAGTGAGCGCGAATTATTATTGACAGCGGTAAAAGCAGCAGACGATAAAAGAGCAGAAGATATTATGGTACTGAATATGAAAGGTATCTCATTGATTGCTGATTACTTTGTCATCTGCCACGGGAATTCTGATAAGCAGGTACAGGCTATTGCCCGTGAAATCAGGGAAAAAGCAGAAGAGCATGGATATAATCTTAGGCGGATGGAAGGTTTTGACGAAGCAAGGTGGGTGCTGATCGATATCGGTGATGTTGTTGTCCATGTCTTCCACAAAGAAGAGCGAAGTTACTATAATCTTGAGCGCCTATGGGGAGATGCTCCGATCGAAAACGTACAAAGTGAGCTAAATTAATGTCATACGAAAGGTTCGCTTATTTGTATGATGAGCTCATGCAGGATGTTCCCTATGATGAATGGGTTTCGATTGTTGAGTCATACAAAGAGAAATATCAAGTGAACGGAATGAAGCTCCTCGACCTCGCATGCGGCACCGGAGAGCTATCAGTAAGATTTGCGCAAAAAGGCTTTGATGTGACTGGCGCGGATTTATCAACAGATATGCTCTCAGTAGCCCAGTCGAAAGCACAGGCGCTATCGTTGCCAACACAATTTTTTCAGCAGGACATGACGGAGCTTGATGATTTAGGTGAATTTGATATCATTGGCATCTTTTGTGATTCGCTGAATTATTTAGAGGATGAACAGGCAGTCCGCCAGACATTCGAAGGGGTGTCCCGCCTTTTAAAAAAAGGGGGCTTATTCCTGTTTGATGTCCATTCTGTCTATAAAATGGAACATATTTTTGCAGATGCAACGTTTACATGGGATGATGAAGAAATCACTTATATTTGGAACAGCTTCAAGGGGGAAGGCGCTCACAGTGTTGAACATGAGCTTACCTTTTTCGTCCTTGATGAAGGAACAGGAAAGTATGACCGAGTCGATGAATTGCATTATCAGCGTACATATCCCGAGGATTCCTATGTAAAATGGTTAGCGCAGGCCGGCTTTGCTAATATTGAAGTTACCGGGGATTACACTATGAAAGCCCCCGAGCCAACAGCAGAACGGTTGTTTTTTGCTATGAAAAAGCTGTGAACAGTAAAAAGGCACACCACCTGCCAGGAAGAATTTGATGTTTGAATCATAATTCTTCCCAGCGGAAAGCAAAGCCCCTGGAACGGAAATCAACCGAATATTTTTACAAGCCGTCATAAAAATAGAGGGTGTCCAAAAGTTTTTACTTTAGGACACCCTCTTTCTTGTACTAAAATTGTCACATTTATATAGAAGGATTATAAAGACCAATAGCGAAATCTTTTAAGGGCCGAATTGTTCCTTCGTTTTTTCCAGTTCTTCTGCAAATTTTTTATGAGTTGCCTGAAATATCTGTTCAAACATATCTCCCGTTTCACTTTCAAGTACCTTGATTCCTTCTCCTGTTATGCCGCCTTTAACGCAAACCTTTTCCTGTAAAGTTTGTAAAGTATAATGATTTTGACTCAATAATTCTCCTAAACCAATTAGCATCTCACTTGATAGTTTGGTGGCAGTTTCCTGATCAATTTCCGTTTCCTTGACCGCTCCATTGATAAAACTCTGAACAAGGTGACTGAAGAAAGCTGGACCGCAGCTGACGATATCTGAGGCCACTCTTGTGATATTCTCCTCGATTTCCAGGGGAACAGATACCTTGTCGAAAAGGGTAAATAATGCTTCCCTCCATTCCGTCGTGCATCGAGTTCCAAAAGAGAAAAGTGAAACACCTGCAAGCGCTCTGTTTGTAATGCTTGGAATGATTCTCATGACAGAACAATCTACTTTGCTTTCTATTTGCCCTACACTGATTGGGCTTGTTATGGAAATTACACATTTATCCTTTGTGACCACAGGTTTGATGGTCTCGAGGACTCCCAAAACATGATGGGGCTTAACGCATACGAAAATAGCATCGGCGTTTTCAGCAACTTCTTCCGCATTCTCACCAACTGATAAGCCTGGATATATTTTTTGAATCTCTAAAGCTTTTGATAATGTCCTATTTGTAATCATCATTGAAGAAGGGGAAACGGCATTCCCATCAATGAGAGCTTCGGCGAGAATTCTCCCCATATTCCCTGTGCCTATAATCCCTATTTTCATAACCCTTCCCTCCTTCGTACATTTATTCTCCTATATCCATATGATTTCAAGTTTTAGTTTATGACATATAGAAAGGTGTTGACCGTTTGTGGACTGGATCAGAGAAAACAAAATTTATGTTATTGCAGGAATGGTGGCTGTATTATTTTTTCTTTATTCATCATTCGATAAACAAGATGAATTGACCGAAATGAATGAAGGAACTTTAGCTATGGTCGAAGCTAACAGTGAGGAAAAAAATGACATGAAAGTCGATGAAAAAATTATGGTCATGATGGCTGACATCAAAGGCGCGGTCGTAAACCCTGGCGTTTACGAAATCAATGAGGGAGGGAGGGTGGTTGACCTAATTGAACTGGCAGGAGGGCTTGCGGAGGACGCAGATACGGCTGTCATTAATTTTGCGTCATATGTGCAGGATGAAATGGCCATATATGTGCCGCGTATCGGCGAGAATGTCAATGCTGTGCCTCCTGTACAGGTGGGGGAGACGGAAGGAAATGGGACAGTGAACTTGAACTCTGCTGGGTCCAGTGAGCTCCAGACATTACCGGGGATAGGTCCTGCAAAAGCAGATGCCATTATTGAATATCGCGAGATGAATGGTCCGTACAAATCAATCGAGGATTTAAAAGAAATCAGCGGAATTGGTGATAAGACTTTTGAAAAATTGAAGGACTTGATTTCTGTAAAATAGCTGCATCGAAATTGACTCTTTGATGATAAGTATTAAAATTAGATACATGGCAAGAGTTTATTTACAATACCTGTACATTTTTTGAGCAATTAAAGGGGGATTACAGCATGGAACGAAAGAGTTGGGATGAATACTTTCTTGATATCGCTGAAGAAGTTGGGACACGCTCTACCTGCCCAAGGCTGCATGTAGGCTGTGTCATTGTAAAAGACAAGCACATTGTATCAACTGGTTACAACGGGTCAATACATGGCCATGACCACTGTGAGGATGTCGGCTGCCTGATTAACGAGCAGGGAAGATGCATCAGGACCTTGCATGCAGAGGAGAATGCAGTCCTCCACGCCGACAGAGGGCTTCTAAAAGGTGCAACAGCCTTTGTAACCCACGAGCCTTGCGAAAAATGCTCCAAGACACTCGCACAGTCAGGGATTACAAGAATCGTATACAGCAGCGCCTATCCTAACAAGTATAATGAACTTTTCTTAAGGGATGTTGAGGTTGTCCATTTATCTAAATAACTTAATTAAGGAAAATAGAATATGATGCCAAATCGATTTTGGCCTATTAAAGGGCAGCTGTTTTACCTGGCAGCTGTCTCGTTATTGGGTCTTCTGACCATTACTGAAAATAAGTTCATATACGGGGGATTGTTCCTGCTTAACGTGTTCCTGTTAAAAAAGCTGAAGAAACTCCCCGCTTCCACTCTTGTGCTTTTGGTGGGCTGCTACCTCATTTTTATGTCCGCGGGATATTCAGAGTCACTTTCTGAATCAACTTTTACAGGCAATGAAAAAAACTTCCTGATATTATTTGACGATGAAATCCAACTGGACGGTGACTTGCTTTTTGCTTACGGAAGAGCAATGCCTTCTAATGAAAAACTGGTTGTCAAATACAGGATCAAGTCAAATGCCGAACAAAAGATTATCCAAACACTGCTTACTCCTGGAATGGCATGTGCAGTGTCCGGAGTCCTCAATCGTCCATCTCCTGCCAGAAATCCCAATGCATTCGATTACAAAGGTTATCTTCACCGGAACGACATCTTCTGGATCTTTGATGTCGACAAACTATCTCTGGAAACTTGCTATCAACAATCCGATGGAATTTTAACTGCATTAAAAGCCATTAGACATAATGAAATTGCCAGGATAAAAGACACTTTGCCAGTGGAAACTTCAGCCCTTGCAGCAGCACTTATATTTGGGGATAGAAATCTCTTTAATCCAGAAACAGAACGATCTTACCAGAAAATAGGAATCGTCCATTTACTAGCTATTTCCGGCCTTCATGTTGGGTTGCTTACAGGTATGATTTATTTTCTTTGTATCAGGATGGGGGTGACGAAGGAAAAAACTGAAATTTTGTTAATGGCCTATCTACCTGTTTACGCAGTTATTACTGGGCTAGCTCCTCCGGTTGTCAGGGCAGCTGCAATGCTTGTCATGTTGATTGGCTCACGGCGAATATCACTGCGCATAACGCCTCTTGACGCAGTTTCAGCAGCCTTTATGCTCATGGCACTTATCCATCCGAGTATCATATTTGATACAGGGTTCCAACTTTCATTTGCCGTCAGCTTCTCCCTGGTCATTTCAGCACCGGTTATTCTTAAAAGTTTTACATCGTTTGTAAAGCAGACTGCTGCCGCTTCTTTTATAGCACAGCTCTCAAGTCTTCCTGTCATCCTTGCTACTTTCTATGAAGTCTCTGCGATATCGATTTTTGCCAATCTCCTCTTCGTGCCGCTTTTCTCTTTCGTATTACTTCCGCTTTTGTTGATCACCTATGTGATTTTGTTGATTCTGGGGGTGTTGCCTTCTTTTTATTTGTACCTCATGGAGAACCTCGTACATCATGTGAACCTCTTCGCCATGAAACTGTCTGAGCTTCCGATTTCGACGATCATTATTGGCAAGCTTGAACCATTTTTACTTATTGTACAAGTCATTTTGATTCCACTATTTTTTTTTAAGTGGGAAGGTTTTATTTTTAAAAAGTTAAAACCTCCTCTATGGCTTTTTGCCTTGCCGTTACTTCCTCTATTCATGCAAATATTACTTCCATATTTAAATCCTTATGGGCAAATCACCTTCCTGGATGTCGGGCAGGGTGACAGCATCTTCATCAGGATGCCGCATAATCAGGGCAATTATCTTATAGATACGGGCGGTGTCATTTCCTTTGAAAAAGAGCACTGGGCGCAGAGAGGCAGTCCATATGATCCCGGTATGAAAATCGTCGTTCCTTTTTTAAAAAGTGAAGGTGTCAGGTCTGTTGATAAATTGATTTTGACCCACGGGGACGCAGATCATATAGGGGGAGCTGTTGCTTTGTTGGAGGAAATACGGGTAAAACAGCTGATAGTACCGCGTGTAGAAGAGAGATCGGTATTGGAGTTAGAAATCATGGACATCGCAAATGAAAAGGGGGCAGACATTTATATAGCTGGTTTAGGCACTGGATGGACAACGGCTGGGGGTGATTTTAGGATACTTAATCCAAGCGAAACTGCTGGGGAGCGAAACGACCAGTCAATAGTTCTGCTTGCAGCTATTGGGGGAAACAAGTGGCTTTTTACAGGTGATCTAGGCATCGAAGGAGAAAGTTCGGTGGCCAGGAAAACAAAGGACATTGACATAGACGTTTTAAAAATCGGGCATCATGGTAGCAAATATTCCAGTTCAGAACTTTTTCTGGAAAGAACGCAGCCTGATTTTGCAGTCATTTCTGTAGGAGAGAATAACCGGTACGGCCATCCCGCTGAAGAAGTCATCGAAAGGTTAGAAGAACGTGGCATGCAGATTTTCAGGACAGATGAAGATGGCGCAATCATTTACAAGTTTAAAGACAATTCAGGAACGTTTACGACACAACTTCCATAGTATATAGCAAGAACAAATAGTTCTCTCCCCCGAAAATCACATGAACATGATAAGAGACTGCATTTTGTCAAATGCAGTCTCCAAAAGTTTATCCTATGTAGCCGTGATTAACTCCCGATTAACTGCACGACTGTCGCAATAATGAACATTGTTGCAAAGAATCCAAAAGAAACGATGAATCCAACACCTGAGTCAACAGCGTCATTGCGATTACTTTGGACATTTTCTTCGAATTGATTCACAGTCAATCCCCCCTAATAATTCTATAATAGTATAAGCGATTCAAATTAAAAAATCCAGTGTTCTCTGTGCAGCAATGTAAATGAAAAATCAGGCCTTCCTATATGTGTGTCAATGTACCAAGAGTTGACACAAATACTTTTCCCTCCTGAGGCTAAAATA
Organism: Mesobacillus jeotgali; assembly: GCF_002874535.1. Classification (GTDB taxonomy): domain Bacteria; phylum Bacillota; class Bacilli; order Bacillales; family Cytobacillaceae; genus Mesobacillus; species Mesobacillus jeotgali. The sequence continues at coordinate 3,119,561 of NZ_CP025025.1, read as the reverse complement.
ATCTTACCATGATGCACCGCTGAGATATAAGTATCCTAGGCCTTATATCGCCAGCGTTCAATATAAATAGGGGAATTGGTCCGGATAGGGGGCCAATTCCCTTAGAATGCTTGTCAAAATGTCCAAGCTTCTTTACGATAGATATATGGCAAAACTGGATTGAACGGAGCGGTAAAAAGTGGTATTGGACATTTGGAAAAAAATAAGCAAAAAACAGGTGGACCCTGTCTATTTAATGTTTGGAACAGAAACCTTTCTAATAAATGAAACAAAACAGCTTCTTGTGGACAATGTTTTGGATGACGAAGAGAAAGATTTTAATTACTCGGTTTACGATCTGGAAGAAACACCAATCGAGGCAGCGCTGGAAGATGCTGAAACTTTCCCGTTTATGGGGGAAAAGCGTTTGGTCATCCTCCAGAATCCTGTATTTTTGACTTCGGAAAAATCAAAAGGGAAGGTAGAGCATAATTTAGCGAAACTAGAGGAATATCTTTCCCAGCCTGCGCCGTACTCGATCGTTGTTTTTTCTGCACCTTACGAGAAACTGGACGAACGAAAGAAAGTGACGAAGGAGTTAAAGCGGAAAGCTACGGTAATCGAAGCCAAGAAGATGAGTGAACAAGAAACTAAATCCTGGGTAAAAGAACGCGCTCAGGCGAATGGGGCTGTGATTGATCAAGATGCAATTGAGCTTCTGTTAACGCTTGCTGGGACGAATTTGTTCATGCTGACATCCGAGATCGATAAACTTGCGCTTTATGCGGGAGAAAACGAGCCAATCAGCAGGGAGGTTGTCGACCGACTGACTGCAAGGTCGTTGGAGCAGAATATTTTCTCGCTGGTCGACAAGGTCGTCCACCGCAATGTAGAGGCTGCTTTAAGGATTTTTTATGATTTGTTAAAACAAAACGAGGAACCAATAAAAATACTTGCGGTAATTACAGGTCAATTCAGACTGATTTATCAGGTGAAGGAGCTTGCTCGTAAAGGTTATGGCCAGCAGCAGATTGCCGGGACCTTGAAGGTCCATCCGTTCAGGGTGAAATTGGCAGCGGGACAGGCAGGAGCGTTTTCGGATGATGAATTGACCAGGATCATGAAGCTTCTTGCTGACGCTGATTATCAAATGAAAACTGGCGGAATGAAAAAAGAAATGTTGATTGAAATGATCTTATTCCAGATTAATGGCAGGAAATGATTTTACATCAGGCTGTTTACATTAAGATTGTTGTTGAAATCCTAAAATTGATTTAACGTAATATATACCCATTTTGCAGGTGATGCTCTCTTCTCATAAGAAGAGTCAACTTTACCGAAGAAATTTAGGTAATGCAATTCATTTTTGAGAAAAGAGTCTTACATAAAGAGCAAAATAAAAAAACGACCTTCGAAGGTCGTTTTTTTATTTTGTTTTTAGCATTTAAAATTAGCCATTAGCGTTTAATTTTTTCATTAAACGGGCTTTTTTGCGGGAAGCTGCGTTTTTGTGGATAAGACCTTTAGCTGCTGCTTTGTCAAGCTTGCTAGCTGCTTCAGCGAAAGAAACTTTTGCTTCAGTATCGTTGTTCACGATTGCTGCTTCTGCTTTTTTAACTGCTGTACGCATAGAAGATTTCACAGTAATGTTTTGAGCTTTGCTCGCTTCACTAGTTTTTACGCGTTTGATTGCAGATTTAATGTTTGGCATTCCGTTCACCTCCTAAAAAAGCATCGAGATTTTATGGAACTCGACATTTCCAGTACATTTCTTATTTTATTAAGAACAAATGATATTTTATCAAACAGGGGTTAATAATGCAATACTCTGCTTTAACTTAAGTCTAGTGTATCGTGAATGTTTTTTTATGTAAAAGGAAAAGATAGGCAATAGTATGCTGTATTGCAGCCAAACTGTTATTGGGAGGAATGCGATAATGAAGGAACCAGTAGATTTGAGCATGTATTCAATCAGGACTGACCTGGCTGTGGAAGCGAGGGAGATGGTGCTGGCAGACCAGGCAGCAACTGTCCATACCCAGGAAAATCTTTCCCAGATTGAAGGCGTCATTATAAAAGAAAAAGAAGAAAATGATATAAAAATTTCTCTAGTAGAGGTGACGGCTGAGGGCGAAAAGAGCCTTGGCAAAAAACAGGGGCAATATTTGACAATAGAAGTGGTTGGCATTCGCCAGCAGGATACCGAGCTCCAAGGAAAAGTAGAGAAAGTATTCGCAAATGAGTTTTCCCATTTTATCAAACAATCTGGCATTAAGGAAGATGCATCCTGCCTTGTTGTTGGTCTGGGGAACTGGAATGTCACACCGGATGCTTTAGGGCCGCTCGTATGTGAAAATTTGCTCGTTACCAAGCACTTGTTCGATCTCCAGCCTGAGAGTGTGGAAGAAGGGTATCGTTCTGTTAGCGCACTATCTCCGGGAGTCATGGGTCTAACAGGGATTGAGACGTCTGATATTATTTTTGGCGTTGTGGAGAAGACAAAGCCTGATTTTGTTATTGCAATCGATGCACTTGCTTCCCGTTCGATTGAAAGAGTCAATTCGACGATCCAGATTTCGGATACAGGCATCCACCCTGGATCAGGCGTAGGTAATAAAAGGAAGGAAATAAGCAAAGAAACTTTAGGTATTCCAGTGATAGCGATTGGAGTTCCTACAGTGGTCGATGCGGTTTCGATTACAAGTGATACGATTGATTTCATATTAAAACATTTTGGCAAAGAAATGAGAGAAGGCGATAAGCCTTCGAGGTCACTTGTGCCGGCGGGAATGAGTTTTGGAAAAAGAAAAAAGCTGACAGAAGAAGACCTGCCCGAAGCTGAACATCGTCAAACCTTCCTTGGAATGATCGGAACGCTTGAAGACGAAGAGAAGCGAAAACTTATTTATGAGGTTCTATCTCCTCTAGGCCATAACCTGATGGTGACTCCTAAAGAAGTCGATGTGTTCATAGATGATATGGCCAATCTCATTGCCAGCGGCCTCAATTCAGCGCTGCATACTAGGGTCGACCAGGACAATACAGGCATGTATACACATTAAGATATTCTATTAATTTATTTCAAATTCGTTACGGAAGGATTCGAAGTTCTATCTTCTCTAGCAAAGTCATAACATTTACTAGACTTGCATTAGAGAGGTGGAACAATGAGATTTAATAAACGATCTGGAATAATTGTAGCTGTCCAAGGGACTCAAGTAGTAAAAGCAGCATTAGCATTTGTGTTCTTTCTCATTGGGATTTTTTCCATAAGCGGAGTGATGACTTCGTTAAAACCTGAATACAGGATCACCTCGGATTCCGTTAATCAGGCAGCAAACAATCTAAATGGTCAACTGCTTTTCAGTTTAATGGGTTGGGAAAACCATCAATTCCTTCAGGCGCTCCCAGAGGAATATGAGACACCGAAGCTAACGAACGTCATGTTTAAGCTTTCTACCAATATCAATTTGGATGATCCACGGAGCTTGCTAGGAAGGGAGCTTCCGGGTTTCTCGCTTTTTGACGGCAAAATACTAGTCGCTGGTGAAGGAACGAATTATACGAACATGCCAATGGAATCAGCTCCCCCTGTCGATGTATTGAAAGCAGAGCAGGAAGCGGCGCTGCAAAACACGGAAGGTTTAGATAAGGGCAGTCCTGAAGATACGGCAACAGCTCCGCTATCCACGGGAGACCGTAAAGCAGTCTATATTTATTTTACACACACAAGAGAATCGTATCTTCCTTATCTTAAGGGTGTGACTGATCCGAATAAGGCCTATCACTCACAGGTGAATGTCACGAAGATTGGGGACCAGCTGAAAAAGAGCCTGGAACAGCGAGGCGTCGGAACAATAGTAGATAAAACGGACGTAATGGCCAATCTCAGCAAGAAAGGGCTTGGATTTGGAAAAGCCTATCAGGAATCACGGCCGGTTGTGGAAGCTGCAATGGCTGGAGACCGGAATCTCCAATACTTTATTGATATCCACCGAGATGGATATCGAAAAGATAAAACAACGATCCAAATCAACGGAAAGCCATACGCAAAACTGGCATTTGTGATCGGCGGGGAAAATGCTAATTATGAAAAAAACCTTGCTCTCGCACGAGAACTGCATAATCTCCTCGATAAAAAGTATGGCAAGGGATTAAGCAGGGGCATCATCGAGAAAAAGGGTGCCTCGACGAATGGAAAATTCAATCAGGACTTGTCCGGAAATGCATTGCTAATAGAGTTCGGCGGCGTTGACAACACATTTGAAGAACTGAACAGGTCTGCCGATGCACTTGCAGATGTTTTCAGTGAATTCTATTGGCAGGCGGAAAAAGTAGATGCGCCAGCGCAGGAACCTCCTGACAAACAATAAAAAATCGATTAGGTGATAAAGATGAAAATGTTCATGCTTAAAAGCTTTATGCTAGCTTCTTTAATGTTCATATCCGTATTGTTCGGCATGCAACAGGCAAATGAAGGCATCCATAAAATGAAAGGCTACGAAGACCCTGAATTCAAAAGTGCATTCAGCATCGACGAAAAGGAAAACGGGAGCTTTGAAACCGCCATTTTAGGGAACGACATTTCCAGCCATGATTTGGAACAAAAACGGGAAAAACTAGAAGAAATGAAAGCATTCAACCTCTTTTCATCAATAGGAAAAAAATTGGCAGATGGAGTATCCTCTGTCGTCGAGAAAACTGTTGAGTTGATAACCGGGAAGTAAACAGAGCAGCGGGCTTAGGTCCGCTGTTTTTTGTTGGGACTGAGTAGGTTAATATCAATAAAGGTCATTGGTGCCCAAAAAATCAGGAATCAAGAAAAAGAGGTAACCAATAGACCACATTGGTGCCCTAAAAATCAGGGATCAGAAAAAAGAGGTAACCAATAGGCCGCATTGGTGCCCAAAAAATCAGGAATCAAGAAAAAGAGGTAACCAATAGACCACATTGGTGCCCAAAAAACTCGGATTTAAGAAAAAGAGGTAACCAATAGGCTGAATTGGTGCCCAAAAAAACAGGATTCAAGAAAAAGAGGTCACCAATAACCCACATTGGTGACCAACATCCTTATTCATAATATGACCATTGTCCATAACCTGAAGTAATGAAATTTTCCTTCATTACCTGCCTGATTGTTTTCTTCGGAAAAACACCACCACACCATTCGTAGACAATATTAGTAGACATCTTTTCAAGAGGATTTAAGAGGTTAAACTCCTTAACACTTCTGATAAGCGCACTCTTTGTATTCTCTTTCACTGAACAGTTATTGCACATAAATACCCTTCCGCTATATTCCTCCATAGCCTTGCCGCATGAATGACAGAACACACCTTTTCTCAGTTGAGAATATTCATACTTTGGTATTTTGGTAAATGGAGATTTCGTCAAATGAGATGATAGTAATTTTTCTGACAATCTGGAATGTTGATCATTAAGAGTAGACTTGTTGTTATTCAATTGGTGGATAAAGCGGTTAAGGTTGGTCGGGAGGATGATTCGCTTGTTGAGAGGAGCATTGTACAAAGTGAAATCGGGATTGACAAATACGAGGTAGGGTTCTATGGAGGTATTAAATCCGAAATAATTGAAGAATTGTCTTAATAAAGATAAGTTCCTTTCCAGTTGAAGCAGTGGATTCTTAACTTCGGTTCCATTAATTTTCCTGAAAGTGTCACCGTCAAAATAATACTCACCTTCAAAATTTTTCACTTCAAATAGGTAGCTGAGACTCTGCGAGATCATCAGGGAGTCAATTTGAAAATGTGAATGATTGTGTTCAAGCAGCAAATCATTAAGGATAAGAGACTGAATGACTAATCGTTTCAGATACCCATCAAACATCACCTCACCTTCAAACCCTTTCTGTAGATTGGAAAAATATTGTTTTTCCCTCTCTGCTAAATCCATTCTCGAATTCAGTGCCTTCAGTACTCTCAACTCTTCTGATTCAGAGCGATTTTTTATAATCATAATCCACATCCTTTCTACATTCTATTTTCCCTAATAAGTTCCCAATTTTCTGTTAACATTTCAAGGACGCAGTCTAGCTCCGCTTTACAGGCCATCCCACCAGTCTTCCACTATTATTTATTGAATCTTGATATTCCTGCTGATATAATCAACAATAGTGTACATGCGCGAGTATAGTAGGAGTGAACGCAATGAGCAGAGAAGATAGACTTAATAGACAAAGCAAAATACGAAATTTTTCGATTATCGCCCATATTGACCACGGTAAGTCGACGCTGGCTGACCGTATCCTTGAAAAGACGAATGCATTGACTGCGCGTGAAATGAAGGATCAGCTTCTGGATTCGATGGATCTTGAGCGTGAGCGCGGAATTACGATAAAGCTGAATTCAGTACAATTAAAGTATAAGGCGAAGGATGGAGAAATCTACACATTCCATCTAATCGATACACCTGGACACGTAGACTTCACATACGAAGTGTCACGAAGCTTGGCAGCATGTGAGGGTGCGGTTCTTGTTGTCGACGCGGCACAGGGAATTGAGGCACAGACATTGGCGAACGTATACCTTGCAATCGACAATGACCTCGAAATCGTGCCAGTCATCAATAAAATCGATTTACCAAGTGCGGATCCTGAGCGTGTAAGAAATGAAATTGAAGATGTGATCGGGCTGGATGCTTCTGATGCAGTTCTTGCTTCTGCAAAAGCGGGAATCGGAATTGAAGAAATCCTGGAACAAATCGTCGAGAAGGTTCCTGCTCCACAGGGAGACCCTGAAGCTCCTTTAAAAGCATTGATTTTCGACTCTTTGTACGACGCATACCGCGGCGTAGTAGCTTATATCCGTGTCGTCGATGGCACTGTAAAAGTTGGCGACAAAATCAAGATGATGGCAACAGGCAAAGAGTTTGAAGTAACAGAAGTTGGAGTATTCACTCCAAAAGCTACTCCTGCAGCTGAACTGACTGTTGGAGATGTAGGCTTCTTGACTGCTGCAATCAAAAACGTTGGCGACACACGTGTCGGTGATACGATCACGAATGCGAAAAACGGCGCGTCTGAACCGCTACCAGGTTATCGCCGCCTAAACCCAATGGTATATTGCGGGTTATATCCAATTGATTCAGCTAAATTCAACGACTTGAGGGAAGCGCTCGAAAAGCTTGAACTTAACGATTCGGCTCTTCAATTCGAACCTGAAACTTCACAGGCTTTAGGCTTCGGTTTCCGCTGTGGATTCCTGGGACTTCTTCATATGGAAATCATCCAGGAACGGATCGAACGTGAATTCAAGATTGATTTGATTACGACTGCTCCAAGTGTAATCTATGATGTAATCATGACTGATGGCACTGAAATTAAGGTAGACAACCCGTCTAACATGCCTGACCCTCAGAAGATTGACCGTGTTGAAGAGCCTTATGTAAAAGCAACAATGATGGCACCGAATGACTATGTTGGCGCGATCATGGAGCTTTGCCAGGAAAAGCGCGGTATCTTCATTGATATGCAATATATGGATGAAACGCGTGTCAGCATCGTGTATGAAATCCCGCTGTCAGAAATCGTCTATGATTTCTTCGATCAGCTAAAATCAAGCACGAAAGGCTATGCGTCCTTCGATTATGAACTAATCGGATACAAGCCTTCCAAGCTTGTGAAGATGGATATCCTGCTGAACGCTGAAAAAGTTGACGCATTGAGCTTCATCGTTCACAAAGACTTTGCTTATGAACGCGGAAAGGTAATCGTAGATAAATTGAGAGACCTTATTCCACGACAGCAATTCGAGGTGCCTATCCAGGCGGCAATCGGACAGAAAATCGTTGCCCGTTCCACAATCAAGGCCATGCGTAAAAACGTATTGGCAAAATGTTATGGTGGGGACATCTCACGTAAGCGTAAGCTTCTTGAGAAGCAAAAAGAAGGTAAAAAGCGGATGAAGCAAGTTGGTTCTGTAGAAGTTCCGCAGGAAGCCTTCATGGCAGTCCTGAAAATGGACGACAACAATACAAAGAAGTAAAATAGCAGGGGAGGCTGGATGTGCTTGTTAAAGCAAGCGATTCTGGCCTCTTTTTTCAATAAATTCATGGTTTCTATAGAAAAAATGGATCTAAATACTGGCCTGAAAAAAGCCACTTTAGGAAGTGAACGAAAATGAAAGCAGCATACATCCATATCCCTTTTTGCCATCATATTTGCCATTACTGTGATTTCAATAAAGTATTCATGAAGGGTCAGCCAGTTGATGAGTACCTGGAGGCACTTGAAAAAGAAATGAGCCTGTCGGTTAACAAACAAGTAATGGAAACTGTTTTTGTCGGTGGCGGTACACCAACAGCCTTGAATGAGAAACAGTTGGATAAGCTTGTTTCAGCGATCAACGGGCAGCTAAACATAGACACCAATACGGAATATACCTTTGAAGCGAACCCGGGCGACCTGTCAAAAGAAAAGCTGGCGATCCTGAAGAAGGCTGGTGTCAATCGGCTGAGTTTTGGAGTACAGACTTTTAATGATGAACTTTTGAAAAAAATCGGCCGCAGCCATAGGGCGAAGGATGTATTTGAATCAATTGAAAATGCGAAAGCAGCAGGTTTTGATAATATCAGCATCGACTTGATATACAGCCTACCTGGCCAGACAAAGCAGGATTTCATAGAATCAATCCAAACAGCCCTCGGATTAGGACTCGTACATTATTCAGGGTATTCGTTAATCATTGAACCGAAAACAGTGTTCTACAACTTACTGCAAAAAGGCAAGCTCCCACTGCCAGGTGAGGATGCGGAGGCAGAAATGTATGAAATACTAATGGAGCAAATGGATATCGGGGGCCTTAGGCAATATGAGATCAGCAATTTCGCTGTCCCAGGATTCGAAAGCAGACACAACCTTACCTATTGGAACAACGAAGAATATTACGGGTTCGGTGCCGGGGCTCATGGGTATGTCAATGGAATCAGGCAGTCAAATTTCGGACCACTAAAAAAATATATGGAACCTTTATCCAAAGGTGAACTTCCAATCATTGATGCGCATAAAGTGACCCTTGAGGAAAAAATGGAAGAGGAAATGTTCCTCGGACTACGAAAGACTGAAGGTGTCTCGATTCGACACTTTGAGGAAAAATTTGGCCGGAATCCGCTCGACTTATTTTCGGGTCAAATCAAAGATTGGTCTGCGAAAGGTCTTCTGAAAAGTGATGGAGATAAAATCTCACTAACAAGACAGGGGCGCCTTCTCGGTAATGAAGTTTTTCAATCATTCATCGGGGTATCAAATCATTGACATCCTCAGCGTTTATTGATAAATTATTTTTAGAATTAGCACTCGTTCTTATAGAGTGCTAACAGAGGTGATGATGTTGTTAACAGATCGTCAGGTGCTCATTTTGCAGGTGATTGTTGATGACTTTATTCGTTCAGCTCAGCCGATAGGTTCAAGGAGCTTGTCGAAAAAGGAAGAAATTAATTTCAGTTCGGCGACAATCCGAAATGAAATGGCGGATTTGGAGGATATGGGATTTATTGAAAAAACCCATACATCCTCTGGAAGGATTCCGTCCGAAAAGGGATATCGGTTTTATGTGGATAATCTTCTGCTGCCGCAAAAAGTAAATCATTCAGATATGGCGGCGGTTAAATCGATTTTTGCCGAACGGATATACGAACTCGAAAAAATCGTGCAGAAGTCAGCAAAAATCCTGTCTGAAATGACGAATTATACTTCAATTGTGTTAGGACCGGCTGTTAAGGACAACAGATTGAAGAAGCTTCAGATCGTTCCGTTGACAAAGGACACTGCGATTGCCATTATCGTGACGGACACTGGGCATGTTGAAAACAGGATGTTCAATTTCCCGACAAGTGTCGACCCTTCTGATGTTGAAAAAATGGTCAACATCCTGAACGAACGCTTGGCAGGAGTTCCGCTTACAAGCCTCAACTCTAAGATTTACAAGGAGATAGCCCTGCTGTTGCGCCAGCATATAAGCAGCTATGATACTCTCCTGCACTCGATTGCGGACACGCTCAATCTGCCTTCGCATGAAAAAGTGTTTTTTGGCGGCAAGACCAATATCCTAAGCCAGCCAGAATTCAACGATGTCGAGAAAATCCGCAGCCTTATGAACATGATTGAGCATGAGGACGGTTTATATCAACTGATCAAACAAAATCCGGCAGGGATTAACGTAAGGATCGGCACGGAAAATGATAATTCAGCGATGGAAAATTGCAGTCTCATAACTGCAACCTATGCAATTGGCGAAGAGAAATTGGGAACAATTGCGGTTTTAGGTCCAACGCGTATGGAGTATTCACGTGTCATCAGCTTGCTGCAATTGATCAGCACAGATTTGTCCAAGGTGCTGACTGACCTGTATCAAAATAAATAGGCATGGAAATATTGATTAAGGGTGGAGCAGCCTGTTCCATCCTGAATCGTTATGTGTTTTCTACTGAAGCATGTTTGCTTCGTTGAAATATAAAACCAATCCAGGAATCCTGGAACATTGTGGCATTAGTTGCCGCGTTACTTTGAGGGAGGTGAGTTAACGTGACAGAAGAGAGAAATACTGAGCAAGAATTGAACAGCCAGACGGAAGAAGAAACGGTTGAGGAAGTTTTTGCTGAAAATGAAGCTTCTGAAAATACTGAAGAGATGCCAGCTCAAGATCCGATGGAGCAAAAGGTGGCTGAACTAGAAGGGAAGCTTGAGGAAGCCGACAACCGTTACTTGCGCCTTCAGGCTGATTTTGACAACTTCCGCCGCCGTTCAAGGATTGAACTTGAAGCGAGCGCTAAATATAGAGCCCAAAACATTATTTCCGATTTGCTGCCAGCAATCGACAACTTTGAGCGTGCTTTGAAGATGGATGTGGATAATGAACAGGCTAAATCCCTTAAGCAGGGAGTGGAAATGGTATACCGCAGCTTGCTTGATGCCCTGAAAAATGAAGGGGTTGAAATAATTGAAGCTGTTGGCAAGGAATTCGATCCCCATCTTCATCAAGCTGTCATGCAGGCTGAAGATGAAAATTTCGGTCCTAACATTGTTGTTGAAGAGTTCCAAAAAGGCTATATGCTAAAGGACCGCATTATTCGTCCAGCAATGGTGAAAGTGAACCAGTAATAATGGTACCAGGACTCTTTTCGAGGGACTTCTGTATAAAGATTGGATTCAGATGTGCTTGAGAAAGCAACAAAGTTTACGGAAAAGAGCCTACATAATTGAACCAGGAGGTATTTGAAAATGAGTAAAATCATCGGTATTGACTTAGGAACAACTAACTCTTGTGTTGCCGTACTAGAAGGCGGCGAACCAAAGGTAATCCCAAATCCAGAAGGAAACAGAACTACTCCTTCTGTTATCGCGTTCAAAAATGGTGAGCGCCAGGTTGGTGAAGTGGCAAAACGCCAGGCAATCACTAACCCTAACACAATCATCTCTATTAAGCGTCACATGGGTACAGACCATAAAGTTGAAGCGGAAGGCAAAGAATATTCACCGCAGGAATTATCAGCAGTTATTCTTCAATACTTGAAGTCTTATGCTGAAGATTATCTTGGTGAGCCTGTAACAAAAGCGGTTATCACTGTTCCTGCTTACTTTAACGATGCGGAACGCCAGGCAACTAAGGATGCTGGAAGAATAGCAGGCCTTGAAGTTGAGCGTATCATTAACGAGCCAACTGCCGCAGCACTTGCGTACGGCCTGGATAAAATGGATGAAGACCAGACAATCCTCGTTTATGACCTTGGCGGCGGTACTTTCGACGTTTCAATCCTTGAACTTGGCGATGGCGTTTTCGAAGTTAAATCTACTGCTGGTGACAACCGACTTGGCGGTGACGACTTCGACCAGGTAATCATTGACTACTTGGTAGAACAATTCAAGAAAGAAAATGGCATTGACCTTTCAAAAGATAAGATGGCTCTTCAGCGTCTAAAAGATGCTGCTGAAAAAGCAAAGAAGGATCTTTCTGGTGTAACTTCAACACAGATTTCCCTTCCATTCATCACTGCTGGAGAAGCCGGACCACTTCACCTTGAAGTGAACCTGACTCGCGCTAAATTTGAAGAGCTTTCTGCAGATTTGGTAGAACGTACAATGGGACCAACTCGCCAGGCGCTTAAAGATGCTGGCCTAAGCCCATCAGAGCTTGATAAAGTCATCCTGGTCGGTGGATCTACACGTATCCCGGCTGTACAGGAAGCAATTAAAAAGGAAACTGGAAAAGACCCTCACAGAGGCGTTAACCCTGATGAAGTTGTAGCAATGGGCGCAGCAATCCAGGGCGGCGTTATCTCTGGTGATGTTAAGGATGTCGTTCTTCTTGACGTTACTCCGCTATCACTTGGTATCGAAACAATGGGCGGCGTATTCACAAAGCTGATCGATCGTAATACAACGATCCCTACGTCAAAGTCACAGGTATTCTCAACAGCTGCTGACAATCAGACTGCTGTAGATATTCACGTGCTTCAAGGTGAGCGTTCAATGGCATCAGCCAACAAGACACTTGGCCGCTTCCAGTTGGCTGATATCCCGCCAGCACCACGCGGAGTACCTCAAATCGAAGTAACATTCGATATCGACAAGAACGGTATCGTAAACGTACGTGCTAAAGACCTTGGCACAAACAAAGAACAGCAGATCACAATCAAGTCTTCTACTGGCCTTTCTGATGATGAAATCGACCGCATGGTAAGAGAAGCGGAGGAAAACGCTGAAGCTGACAAGAAGCTTAAAGAAGAAGTAGAACTTCGCAACGAAGCTGATCAACTGGTCTTCACTACTGAAAAAACCTTGAAGGACCTTGAAGGAAAAGTAGAGGAAGAAGAAGTGAAGAAAGCTAATGAAGCGAAAGACGAGCTGAAGGCTGCAATCGAAAAAGGTGAAATTGAAGAAATCCGTACTAAGAAGGATGCTCTTCAAAAGATCGTTACAAACCTGAGCGTAAAGCTTTATGAAGAAGCTGCCAAGCAACAGCAGGCACAGCAAGGCGCAGAAGGTCAAGAAGGAACGAAGAAAGACGACAATGTCGTAGACGCAGAATTCGAAGAAGTAAATGACGATAAATAAACAATCATAACACCAAAAAGTCAAAGTCAGGTCATACTTGGCTTTGGCTTTTTGTTTGTATGGCCTGAACGACATCCAAAGCATATCTTAATTAGGATATTGTTTTAAAAGGGTTTTTCAAAAAATAGCTAATAGATATAAGTTGGTTTTCGAACGGATAGATATTAAAAGAGAGACAAAATACCGCATATCCAGATATTTTAAATATTGCGTATGAATGTACGGGAATGTTAGAATTATCTTTATGTGAAAAGATTCGGGAGTGGTAATCATGAGTAAACGGGATTACTATGAAGTCCTCGGAGTCAGTAATTCGGCTTCGAAGGATGAAATAAAGAAGGCTTACCGCAAGCTTTCTAAAAAATTCCATCCGGACATCAACAAAGAGCCGGGAGCAGATGAAAAATTTAAAGAAGTAAAAGAAGCATATGAAGTATTAAGCGACGATCAAAAGCGCGCTCATTATGATCAGTTTGGCCATGTCGACCCTAACCAGGGATTTGGCGGAGGCGGCGATTTTGGAGGCGGTTTTGGCGGTTTTGAAGATATTTTCAATTCCTTCTTCGGCGGCGGGGGCGGCAGACGCCGTGATCCGAATGCGCCAAGACAGGGTGCCGATCTTCAGTACACGATGACCTTGAAGTTTGAGGAAGCTGTATTTGGCAAGGAAACAGATATCGAGATTCCTCGTGAAGAAGAATGCGATACTTGTGACGGATCTGGTGCAAAACCAGGTACTAAAGTGGATACATGTAAACATTGTCATGGCAGCGGCCAGATCAGCGTGGAACAAAATACTCCTTTTGGACGTATTGTGAACCGCCGTGTGTGTCATTACTGTAATGGAACTGGTAAGGAGATCAAGGAAAAATGTACAACATGCTCAGGTTCTGGGAAGGTTACCAGAAGGAACAAGATTCATGTTAAAATCCCGGCTGGTGTCGATGATGGCCAGCAGCTGAGAGTAGCAGGAAAAGGGGAAGCCGGTATCAATGGCGGCCCTGCAGGTGACCTTTATATTGTTTTCCATATAAGGTCGCATGAATTCTTTGAGCGTGATGGCGATGACATTTACTGTGAAATGCCAATCACATTTGTCCAGGCAGCTCTAGGTGATGAAGTTGAAGTGCCTACACTTCATGGCAAGGTAAAACTTAAAGTGCCTGCTGGAACACAGACAGGTACAAAATTCCGCCTGAAGGGCAAAGGTGTCCCGAATGTCCGTGGATATGGTACAGGGGACCAGCATGTCCTCGTGCGCATCGTAACTCCAACAAAGCTGTCTGAAAAGCAAAAGCAGCTTCTGCGTGAGTTTGCCGAAGTAAGCGGACAGTCTCCTCTTGGTGAGCAGGAGGAAAGCTTTTTTTCAAAAGTAAAACGTGCCTTTAAAGGTGATTAATTGAATGGAGTTGGTTTAAATGAAATGGTCTGAAATCAGCATTCTAACTACAAATGAAGCGGTTGAGCCGATTTCCAATATCCTGCACGAAGCAGGCGCGAGCGGAGTTGTTATCGAAGATCCGCTGGAGCTTGAAAAGGAGAGAGAGGACCAGTTCGGAGAAATATACCAGCTTAATCCAGACGATTATCCCGAAGAAGGAGTCATTGTAAAAGCATATTTGCCGGTAAATAGTTTTCTTGGTGAGACAGTAGATGAAATAAAAGAAGCGATCAATAATCTGATTATCCACAATATTGATATCGGGTTGAATAAAGTATCAATCAGTGAAGTGAATGAAGAAGAATGGGCAACTGCCTGGAAGAAATACTATAACCCTGTTAAAATTTCCGAGAAATTCACGATTGTGCCAACCTGGGAGGATTACACTCCAGTCACCACGGATGAATTGATCATCGAGCTTGACCCTGGTATGGCATTCGGTACAGGAACCCACCCGACAACTGTAATGTGTATCCAGGCGCTGGAAAGAACAGTCCAGCCTGGAGATCGCGTCGTGGATGTTGGAACAGGTTCAGGTGTACTTAGTATTGCAGCGGCTAAGCTTGGTGCCGGAAAAGTGGAAGCGATGGACCTGGATGATGTAGCAGTTCAGGTTGCAAAACTCAACCTCAAGCTGAACAAAGTACACGATGTCGCAACCATTTCACAAAACAATCTTCTTGATGGCGTTGTAGAAGGTGCGGATATTGTAGTAGCAAATATCCTTGCAGAAGTAATTCTTCGCTTTGCTGATGATGCAGGCAAGGTCGTGAAAAATGGCGGATATTTCATCACCTCTGGTATCATCCAGCAGAAGAAAGAAGTCGTCAAGGATGCAATGATCAATGCAGGTTTTGAAATAGAAGAGATTATTTCTATGGAAGACTGGGTTGCGATTATCAGTAAAAAGAAATAATGTGGAAAAAAGGGGAAGAGCATAGCCCCTTTTTTCTGTCTTTTTTAATAAAACAGCTTTATTTGAAAGCAGGTGCTGTGGTGCAGCGGTATTTTATTGATGAACAAGGAGATATGGAACAATTCAATATTAGAGGCGATGATTATCATCACATTGTACGTGTTATGAGGATGAAGGCTGGGGACGAAATCATCTGTGTCACGCCCACGGGCAAAAGTGCTGTTTGCCAGATTGAAGAAATTACCGATGAAATCGTTGTGGTAAACGTTGTAAAATGGGAGGAAGGGACTACGGAGCTTCCGGTCCATGTGGTGATAGCGAGCGGTCTGCCCAAAGGGGATAAGCTCGAATTGATTATTCAGAAGGGTACTGAACTCGGTGCCTATGAATTTGTCCCTTTTACCGCATCCCGCTCAATTGTTAAATGGGACGGCAAGAAAGCTGCCAAAAAGGTTGAACGCTGGCAGAAGATTGCCAAGGAAGCTGCTGAGCAGTCCCATCGCAGCTATGTTCCAGAAGTAAAAGAACCGGTCAGTCTTAAAGAACTGGTCAAAGCAAGTGTTGAGTATACTTATAAGCTAATTGCTTATGAGGAAGAAGCGAGGGAAGGCGAAGCTTCCGTCCTATCTTCTACTCTCGCGAAATTGGGGAAAGGCGACAGCCTCCTGATTGCATTTGGTCCCGAGGGAGGACTTTCCTCGGAGGAAGTTGACCTTTTAAATAAAAATGGATTTTTAGCTTGTGGTCTTGGGCCGCGCATCTTGCGTACAGAAACAGCACCGCTATATGCCTTGTCTGCTGTTTCCTATCATTTTGAATTATTGGGGTGAAGAAAATGCCTACAGTTGCTTTTCATACATTAGGTTGCAAGGTTAACCATTACGAAACAGAAGCCATTTGGCAGTTATTTAAGGAACAAGGATACGAGAGAGTAGAGTTTGAGTCTACTTCGGATGTTTATGTCATCAACACATGTACCGTAACGAATACAGGGGACAAGAAGAGCCGCCAGGTCATCCGCCGGGCTGTCCGTAAGAATCCGGACGCTGTTATTTGTGTTACCGGCTGCTACGCACAAACGTCACCAGCAGAAATCATGGCGATACCTGGCGTTGATATCGTTGTCGGAACACAGGACCGCGTAAAAATGCTTGAGTATATTGAACAGTACAAGCAAGAACGCCAGCCGATCAATGCTGTTGGCAATATCATGAAAAACCGTGTTTATGAGGAACTTGATGTACCAGCATTCACTGACCGTACAAGGGCTTCATTGAAGATCCAGGAAGGCTGCAATAACTTTTGTACTTTCTGTATAATTCCTTGGGCACGCGGTTTGATGAGATCCCGTGACCCACAGGAAGTAATCCGCCAGGCTCAGCAGCTAGTCGATGCAGGCTATAAGGAAATCGTTCTTACCGGCATCCATACAGGTGGCTACGGCGAAGATATGAAAGACTACAACCTTGCTTCACTGCTTAGAGATTTAGAGGCACAAGTAAAGGGCATAAAGCGTCTGCGCATTTCTTCTATTGAAGCCAGCCAGATTACGGACGAAGTAATCGAGGTAATTGATCAATCCAATATTATTGTCCGCCACTTGCACATCCCGCTTCAATCTGGTTCTGACACAGTGCTGAAGCGCATGCGCCGTAAATACACGATGGAGTTTTTCGGAGAGCGTCTTGACAGGCTTAAAGAAGTATTGCCAGGTCTCGCGGTTACTTCTGATATTATCGTCGGTTTCCCGGGTGAAACGGAAGAAGAGTTCATGGAAACTTTTAATTTCATCAAGAAGCACCAATTCTCAGAGCTGCATGTCTTCCCATATTCAAAACGGACAGGCACTCCTGCTGCAAGAATGGAAGACCAGGTGGACGAAGACGTGAAGAACGAACGCGTTCACAGGCTGATTGAGCTTTCCAACCAGCTTGCAAAGGAATATGCTTCCCAGTTTGAAAATGAAGTGCTTGAAGTGATTCCTGAAGAGATCTACAAGGAAGATACAGGTAGCGGACTTTATGTAGGCTATACAGATAACTACCTGAAAGTTGTTTTCCCTGCCACTGAAGACATGATCGGCAAAATCGTGAAGGTCAAGATTGCGAAAGCAGGCTATCCTTACAACGAAGGACAATTTGTCCGCGTGCTGGAAGATGAAACAGTAGCTGAAGAAGCAGTTATGTAGTTAAATGACTAAAGAGCTGGCATTTTGCCAGCTCTTTTTTGATATTTAGCAACCAGACTAGTTATTAACCACAAATTCGTATATTTGTACCATCTATAGATTATAGACAGGTGGATATTAAGGTAATTCGGCCACATATCAAATTAATTCGACCACATTCCGAGATAATTCGACCACATTCTTGAATATATCGACCACATTTCTGGTTTTTTCGTCCAAATGAGATTTTCCAGCACTAACTAATTTTTTCTTTCCCATGAATGAATTCAATCATTTTGCCGAATTTCTCGGCAACCGGAAGAACGAGCAATGAAGCGATAATGTTGTAGACGACACTTGCATGTGCTAACTGGACCTCAGGTCTTGAGGCAGTCATTGGAGCCAGTGCAGCTATATGGTCGATGAAAGGGTAGAAGACTGCAGCGCCGGCGATATTCAGCCATACGTGAGCGAATGCTGTGAGCCTGGCTTCTTTGCCGGCGCCAATGGACGCTAGCATGGCTGTGATACAAGTCCCTATATTGGCACCAAGCATCGCAGCAATTGCTGAATCCATGCTTAATGTCCCTTCAGATAGAAATCCCATGATGATTCCAGTCATCGCGGTACTTGATTGAATCATAGCGGTCACAATTGTGCCTGTAAAAATGCTGATTAAATGGCTGTTGTTCAGGTTGGTAAGTGCCAACTCTACAATTGGCAGGCTGGTCACAGGGTCGGCGAGGAAGGTGAAGCCGCGCATTGCAGCAAAAACAGCTGCCATTCCAAAAGAAATTGCACCGATATTTTGCCATGTTTTATTTCGCGATACCATTAAAATTGCACCAATAACCGCAAACGGCACGATAAAAGCGTCAATGTTGAAAGTGATGATTTCAAGAGTGAAGGTTGTCCCTATATTTGACCCAAGGATAATGCCAATTGATTGTGAGAATTTCAGCAGGCCGGCGGAAATCAATCCGATCGTGATGACCATGACAGCGGAACTGCTGTGCAAAAGTGCGGTCACTATCGCTCCGGCAATCAACCCTTTTAGTGGTGTATCTGTCATGACGGCTAGCCAGTTCTTCATTCTGCTCGCAGAAAGTTCGAACAAGCCTTTTCGAAGCAATGTCATCCCGCCGATGAAGACAACGAGAAATAATAGGAAAAATAATAGATAGACCATTGGACTTCCCCCCCATTTAAATGTATGAAAAGGAGGGCTGGACATGCTAACAAAATTTCTAGCCTGTATGTTATCCTGCAAAAGTACATAATGTAAAAACAAGGGCTAATTACAGTTGACCTCATGCCAGTGTTATATTATAATTGCAAGGTACATGGTTTCCATGTGTTTTGGTGTTAGTGTGTTGTGCTCGGAGGGAGGGAAAGAGAATGTCTAAAACTGTCGTTCGTAAAAACGAATCGCTTGAAGATGCTCTTCGACGCTTCAAACGTACTGTATCTAAATCAGGTACTATCCAAGAAGCTAGAAAGCGCGAATTCTACGAAAAACCTAGTGTAAAGCGTAAGAAAAAGTCTGAAGCTGCTAGAAAACGCAAGTTCTAAGAGAGGGTGGAATCAACTTGAGCCTGCTCGAGCGTTTAAATAATGATATGAAACAAGCGATGAAGAACAAAGAAAAGGACAGACTCACGACGATTCGGATGGTCAAAGCATCCCTGCAAAACGAAGCAATCAAGTTCGGCAAGCAGGAATTATCCGATGAAGAAGAGTTAACTGTACTTTCTCGTGAAGTGAAGCAACGCAAAGATTCCCTCCAGGAATTTGAAAAAGCAGGTCGACAAGACCTCGTTGAAAAGATACAAACAGAACTAAAGCATGTCGAAGTTTACATGCCACAGCAGCTTAGCGAAGAAGAAGTGACGGCAATCGTCAAAGAAGCTATCGCAGAGACCGGTGCGGCATCGAAAGCCGATATGGGTAGAGTAATGGCTGTCCTTATGCCTAAAGTTAAAGGTAAAGCAGACGGATCTCTCGTTAATAAACTTGTACAACAACACCTTTCATAAAAAGCTCGAAGGCCGCGGGATATTCTTGCGGCCTTTTTAGCGTATAATAAAAAGTGTCTTCACATAGTACTTCGTGTTTCATTGAAATTAAATACATAATTTTTACACTTTCAGATGGATTCTTTTTGAAATCTGTAAAAAATCAATGAAACCTTTTGGTGTACGAATGCGTATTACCACTATGGCCTTATTTTTTAGAATGGAGGTGCCGAATTGAAAATCAAATCAGTGATTGCGAGCATCATCATCCTCTTGTCACTGGCCAGTCTGATCAATCCGTTCTCTGCAGATGCGGATGAACAAATTGTCTACGTGGTGCCGATTAAGGAAACAGTCGAAAAGGGCTTGCTTGCTTTCCTGGAAAGAGCTGTGGAGGAGGCTGAAGAGGCTGGTGCGGAAGCAATCATTTTTGATGTGCATACACCCGGTGGAGTCGTTGATGCCGCTGATGGGATAGGAAAGCTTTTGACAGGCACTGACTTGAAAACAGTTGCCTTTGTCAATAAAAAAGCGTTATCCGCGGGTGCATATATTTCCCTGAATACAGATGAGATTTATATGGTTCCTGGAGCTACCATGGGTTCGGCTGCGATCATAGACCAGCAGGGCAATACTGCTGGAAAGAAAGCGGAGTCATACTGGTTTGCTGCCATGAAAGCAGCTGCCGTCGAGAGTGGAAGAGATCCGGTTTATGCCCAGGCGATGGCTGATGACAGCATAGATCTTCCGGAATTAGGGGCAGGCAAGGGTAAGCTGCTGACTCTTACGGCAAATCAGGCCCTTGAAGTGGGCTATTCAGAAGGTACCGTAAAAAACCTTAATGAGGTATTGGAAAAACTCGGTTTGGAGAATGCAGAAATCAGGAATGTGAATGAAACTTTTGCTGAAAAGCTGGCGAGATTCATAACTCATCCAGTCGTTATCCCGATTTTAATGACGATCGGAAGCCTAGGGTTGGTGCTTGAGTTGTACTCTCCAGGATTTGGTCTGCCAGGAATTGCAGGCTTATCATCTTTGCTCCTATTCTTCTATGGTCATATGGTTGCAGGTCTTGCTGGTTTTGAAACGCTGATCTTGTTCGCGCTTGGCGTTGGGCTTATATTGCTTGAGTTATTCATTCCAGGAGGAATAGCAGGTGCAATTGGTTTATTAGCTATCTTTGCAAGCTTTTTTATGGCATCTGATAATGTGGTCCATATGGGGATTTCCTTACTGATCGCCTTGACTGCGTCCATCGTGTTGTCTATTTTAATGATAAGGGTGTTTGGAAAAAAGATGAAATTTTTCAGAAGAATCATATTGACAGATTCAACAAGCACTGAAAAGGGTTATGTATCCAATAAAAACCGCCTTGAACTGATTGGTATAGAAGGGATTACATTGACTCCGCTCAGACCCTCTGGAACAATCGTTGTTGAGGATGAACGCATTGATGCAGTCAGTGAGGGTGGATTTATTGCAAAGGACAAGAAAGTTAGAATTGTAAAAACGGAAGGCTCGAGAATTGTGGTTAGAGAGGTTCCAGAGATCTAATTTGTTCTTTCATGCATTGTTGAGGTATTCTTGCCACGACGAATTGATGAAGCAGCAAGTAGAGATAAAACCTATGATCTTTGAGTTTATTTGGTAAAATGAAGAAGATTCAAAGAGCGTGGAATAATATTTTTTAGGAGGCAGTTCATATGGACGCAAGCACAGCATTTGTTTTAGTAGCAATAGCACTTGGGATCATTTTCCTTGGTGTTTTGCTCACATTCGTACCGGTAATGCTATGGATTTCAGCATTGGCGGCGGGAGTCAGGGTCAGCATTTTCACTCTGATTGGTATGAGGTTAAGAAGGGTTATCCCAAGCAGGGTCATCAATCCGATGATCAAGGCGCACAAAGCGGGGTTGAATGTTACTACGAACCAGCTTGAAAGCCACTATCTTGCTGGAGGTAACGTAGACAGGGTTGTAAATGCCCTGATTGCTGCACACCGTGCGAATATTGAGCTTTCATTCGAAAGAGCGGCAGCGATTGACCTTGCCGGCCGTGATGTATTAGAAGCAGTACAAATGAGTGTAAATCCAAAGGTAATTGAAACACCATTCATCGCTGGTGTGGCTATGGATGGTATCGAAGTAAAAGCTAAAGCAAGGATCACTGTAAGAGCAAACATCGACAGACTTGTCGGGGGTGCTGGTGAAGAGACAATCGTTGCCCGTGTAGGTGAGGGTATCGTATCGACTATCGGTTCTTCTGACAACCATAAAAAAGTGTTGGAAAATCCGGATATGATTTCGCAAACAGTTCTTTCTAAAGGACTGGATGCAGGGACTGCTTTTGAAATTCTATCGATTGATATTGCGGACGTTGATATCGGCAAGAATATCGGTGCCGAGCTTCAGACAGAGCAAGCGGAAGCGGACAAGAAGATTGCCCAGGCAAAAGCCGAAGAACGTCGCGCTATGGCCGTAGCTCAAGAACAGGAAATGAAAGCGCGCGTCGAGGAAATGAGAGCGAAGGTCGTCGAGGCCGAAGCAACTGTACCGTTGGCAATGGCGGAAGCGCTTCGTGAAGGCAATATTGGTGTGATGGATTACATGAATATCCAGAATATCGAAGCGGACACAGATATGAGAGGATCCATTGGCAAACTTTCAAACAATAAAAAAGATGACAAAAATAATAACTGATGCGAGAACCCGTTAAAAGAAAGGGGGGCTCCTCATGGAAATTTTATTTGAATTGTTCAGTAATCCTATAGCCCTGTTTATTCTGATCGGGGTCATCTCTAGTCTTTTCAATAAAAAGAAGCCGGACGGCCAGCAGCCGCAACGCCGTCCGGTCAGGCCGCCTGGTCCGATGCAACAGCCTGGACCAGCAAGGCAGCCACGTCCTGTGCCTGCCAGGAGACAGGCAGCAGAGGCCAGGGTTGAACCAAGTCCTGAATTCGAAAAAGACCACGGCCCCCTTTATGATACTGGCAGGGACACACAACGAAGCCGGGGTTCAGCGAATCACGATCCGGGTGAAACGGGTGTAGAAATCACAAATGATCTCCAGAAGGTTTATCTGGAAAGAAAGCTTCAGTCTGAAGAGCAGATGAACAAGCAGAGATCAAGTAAAGGTCGCATGTCTACTGGTGAAACATCGGGACGATTGAAGCAAAATAGGGAACAAAAAGAACCAGAAGTTGTCTTCCAGCCAGACAGGGACACCCTGGTAGAGGGATTGATATGGGCTGAAGTCCTTGGCAAACCGAGGGCCAAAAGACCATACAACCCGCTTCGAAGATATTAGGCATATTAATTGGCTAGCGTTTTGGAAGAATGCGTATCCATAAAGTTAAAAATGGTGCTAGAACCTCCTTTTTTCTCATACATATGAGATGAAAGGGGGTTCTTTTTTTTATGGCAAAAAAATGGGGCCAGTATGTTCGCAAATGGATGACACAAAAAATGGATCTTCCTCAAGATGTCATGATGGATCTCCCTAGAATCACGATGATTGGGCATGTCCATATTTATATAGAGAATCACAGGGGTCTGCTTGCTTTTTCCGATGGTGAAGTGCGGTTGATGATTAAAGGGGGCCAGCTTCTCGTAAAGGGAAAAGCATTTGTGATCAAGACGATATTGCCTGAAGAAATCTTACTCGAAGGAAAAATAGATCAGGTTATATATATAAATGAGTGATTGAGGGGGAGACGAATGAAAAACCAATGGATTCACACCTTTTCTGGCACAGTCAAAGTGAAATTGACTGGAAAGGGTATAGAAAGATTTTTAAATCAGTTGACACGCAGTGGTGTTTCGATATGGAACGTAAAGAAACATGGGTCCGAGGCCGTCACCTTTTATGTTAATCTTCAGGATGTAAAAAAGCTGAGAATTCCAGCAAGGGACAGCAACTGCAAAATCAGGTTTTTAGAGAGGGCAGGCGGCCCTTTCTTTTTAAAGAAATTATGGACAAACAGTGGTTTTTTGGCGGGGGCATTCTTATTTTTAGCTTTGATGATCCTTCTGTCGAATATGGTTTGGGGTATCGAGATAAAAGGAGCGAGCCCTGCGACAGAACATCAGATTCGCAAGGAACTGGACAGAATGGGGATTGGTGTCGGCAAATTGCAGTTTTCTCTAGATAGTGTGGAGAGGATCCAGAAGGAGCTGACAGATAAAGTAGGGGCCCTTACGTGGATTGGTGTGGAGCTGAAAGGGACGACCTATCATTTTCAGGCTGTAGAAAAGAGTGAACCGGAAAAAGCAGAAGTAATTGGGCCGAGGAACCTGGTAGCAAAAAGGAAAGCAGCCATCGTCAAAATCTTTGTGGAAAAAGGGGAACCGGTTGTTGAGGTGAATGATTATGTTATGCCAGGCCAGCTTCTTGTTTCCGGTCTGTATGGAAAAGAAGATGATTTGAAAGTAGTTGCCGCTGAAGGTGAAATACTTGGCGAGACTTGGTATTCAACGAAGGTGGAGTTGCCTTTGAAGAGTACATTCCAGGTCTACAATGGCAATGAGAAAAAGAAATATTCCCTGATGTTCGCAGGTAAAGCCTTACCTGTCTGGGGATTCGGAAAATCTGACTTCAGTGAATATGAAATCGAAGTGACGGAACAGCCTGTAAGGTTTTTTAAATGGGAACTACCTGTGAGGGTTGAAAAGAAGACCATCAGGGAGCGGGAACAGGTAACCCGTATCTATACGAGGAAGGAAGCAATTGAAAGTGCAAAAGAATTAGCAAGAAAGGATATAAAAAACTACCTTCCTGAAAATGCTATCATTAAAGGGGAAAAAATTTTACATCAATCAATTGAGAATGATAAAGTAAAGCTAACCACACATTTTACAATCATTGAAGATATAGCAGAAGGACAACCAATTATCAAGGAGACTGAGGATGACAGAAGACTTAAAAACGATGGAAATACAACTAGCGAACCCAACTGAAGCCATTTCATTATTCGGCAATGCAGATATGAACCTTAAGCTGATCGAACAGGAGCTAGGTGTCTCGATCGTGACCCGAGGAGAGGCAGTAGGAATCTCAGGACCTGAGGACAAGGTTGAGTTAGCCCAGGCTGTTTTGGAAAATCTGCTTGCTGTTATCCGGAAAGGAATCAGCATTAGCCAGAGAGAAGCCGTTTACGCAATCCAAATGGCTGAAAAGGGTACCTTGGAATATTTCAAGGATTTATATGAAGAAGAAATCAGTAAAAACGTGAAGGGTAAATCGATCAGGGTCAAGACTCTTGGTCAAAGACACTATGTTAATGCCATCAAAAGCCGCGATCTTGTTTTTGGCATAGGGCCTGCTGGTACTGGAAAAACGTATCTTGCGGTCGTTATGGCAGTCACGGCACTTAAGAATGGTACTGTGTCTAAAATTATCTTAACCAGACCAGCAGTAGAGGCAGGAGAAAGCCTTGGCTTTCTTCCAGGGGACTTGAAGGAAAAGGTAGACCCTTATCTCCGTCCATTATATGATGCCCTGCACGATATCCTTGGAACTGAACATACTTTACGCCTGATTGAGAGAGGGACAATTGAAATTGCACCTCTTGCCTATATGAGGGGGAGGACTCTCGATGATGCATTTGTGATCCTGGACGAGGCGCAGAATACGACTCAGGCCCAGATGAAGATGTTCCTGACTCGCCTGGGATTTGGGTCTAAAATGATTATTACTGGAGACACTTCCCAGATTGATCTGCCAAAGGGTGCAAAATCAGGATTGGTTGAAGCTGAAAAAGTGCTCATGAATGTCTCTGGAATATCCTTTGTTCACCTAGAGCAGGCTGATGTAGTACGACATCCACTTGTCGGCAGGATCATCGAGGCATATGGTAAAAACGAATAATCCATCTCAGTCCGCTCTTGATAAAACGAGAGCGGACTTTTGCTTTTTTTTAGGCTGAAACTGTTTTAGAACTGATATTGACAGCCGTAATCTCAAATAGTGGTGAAAATTCCGGGGAAAACTGATATGATGGAACATAAAGTTAGTAAATTTCCCAGTTATTCTCAAACTTGTTCCAATTGTTTTTTAAAATTTACTATTTCTGAAAGTCTATGATTTGCAGAAGTGTCAAGGTAAGGTCAAGGAATGACTTCACTTGTCGGGGCTGACCGAGGCGCTTACGCTTTTCGCTTTATAAGTGTATAAACTTTTGAACTAAGATTAGTGTCTAGCTTCAGCGCCTAGCCCCTCGAGTCGTTTCGGTCCGCCCGATGAAGTCAAGGAACGACTTCACCGGTCGGCCCTCTGAGGCACACGACGTGCCAACCCGCCAGCCACACGATGTGGCGTTATAGGCGGGCAGCGCTTGTCGGGGCTGGACGAGGCGCTTACGCTTTTCGCTTTATAATTGTATAAACTTTTGAACTAAGATTAGTGTCTAGCTTCAGCGCCAAGCCCCTCGAGTCGCTTCGGTCCGCCCGATGAAGTCAAAGAACGACTTCTTCGGTCGGCCCTCCAGCGCTTGTCGGAGCTGGACGAGGCGCTTACGCTTTTCTAGTAGGAGGGCTGTAAATGGAAAAGCTGCAGGTCCAGTTAACTGCCATATTGAACTTGTTGAATATAAAGATTTTCCGGGTTTTGTTATTTTTGCTGATTGGTGTTGTGATGTATTCAGCCATGTATAGCAATGTAAAACCGGAAAAGCTTAATCTGGAGTTATTCTCTGTGGCGGAGAAAACCATCAGGTCGCCTATTACCATTGAGGATAAGGAGAGCACTGAAGCGAACCGCAGGGAAGCTGTCGAGAAAGTCAATGATGTCTACAGAGTCAAAAGTGAATATGCTCAAAACAGGGTTGATTTAGTCACTTCCATCTTTGGTTCGGTTTCAGAAGTCAATAATGAAGTGCAGGAAGAGATTGACCAGAAGAAGAAAACAGCTGAAGAATCAGGTGTGGAAGATGCTCCTGCTCCTGAAGGTCCTTCGAAGGAAGAAAAGCTGGCAATGTTAAAAACGAAGTTGACTGAGAATGAAACAAAAAGCTTATCTGACGAAGTGTTCATTGCATTGCTTCAAGCACCGAAGGAAGAATTGCTGGTTGCCAAGGACCTTACGGTTACGGCTATTAATAATACGATGAAGCACAGCGTTCCCGCAGATGAGGTGGAGAATGCTAAGTTAAGTGTAGAGGAAGAATTGAAGTATACAAGTTTAAGCAGCAGTTTAAAGAAAGCTGTGATTGAGCTCGGCCGCTATGCAGTCGTCCAGAATGAGTTCTACGATCCTGAAGCCACTGAAGATCAGCGCCAGCAGGCTATGGACAGTGTTGAACCTGTTAGGATACTTGAAGGTCAAATTCTTGTCGATGAAGGCCAGCTCATCAGCAGGGATGTCTATAAAAAGCTCCAGCTTGTAGGTCTGTTAGAAAGTGAAAACTCCTATAAGCCTTTTATCGGGCTGGCTATGCTTGTAGCATTGATCCTTTTTTCCTTGTTTGTCATTTTTAACGAAATGGAAAACGTGGATAAAAAGCAGAAGAATCTTTTGATTTTCAGCATCATATTCATCACTTCCATTCTGTTGATGAAGCTGGTCAGTCTTTTCGATGAATTCGAGTACTCGGAGATTGGCTACCTTTTTCCGGCGGCAATGGGGGCAATGCTGATCAAGATGCTGATTAATGAAAGACTGGCTTTGTTTCAAATGGCAATTCTGGCCGTAACAGGGTCAATCATCTTTAATGAGGGGATAACTGGAACGCTGAATGTTACCATTGGCATCTATATTTTAATCAGCGGTCTGGCGGCAATTTTATTCCTGCAGAAACAGAATCGTCGTTCAAAAATCCTTCAGGCAGGGTTGTTTGTATCAGTGGTTAACCTGGTTGTGATCCTTTCGGTTTTGTTTTTAAGGAACAGCCAGTATTCTGGTCTGGAATACGGTTTTTATTTTATTGCTGCATTTGTTTCCGGAATCGTTTCGGCTGTGTTGACAATCGGTTTGCTTCCATTTTTCGAAGCAGGGTTTGGCATTCTGTCAACATTAAGGCTGATCGAGCTTTCCAACCCGAACCACCCGCTTTTAAGGAAAATTCTCACAGAAGCTCCGGGTACTTACCATCACAGTGTCATGGTTGCCAACTTATCAGAGGCGGCGTGTGAGGCAATCGGAGCTAACGGGCTTCTGGCCAGGGTCGGGTGCTATTATCATGATATTGGAAAGACGAAACGGCCGCAATTCTTTATTGAAAATCAGATTAACATGGATAATCCGCACGATAAATTGCCGGCGTTGACAAGTAAAAATATCATCATCGCCCATGCGACTGACGGAGCGGAGATGCTGCGCAAGCATCGGATGCCAAAAGAAATCATTGATATTGCAGAACAGCACCATGGAACTACGCTGTTAAAATTCTTTTACCATAAAGCTAAGCAAAGTGGTCATGAGGTAAAAGAAGAGGACTTCCGCTATCCAGGACCGAAGCCGCAAACCAAAGAGTCAGCGGTCATTGGGATTGCGGATAGTGTTGAAGCTGCTGTGCGTTCGATGGCACATCCGACTCATGAACAAATTGAAAATTTGGTACACAATATAATTGGGGATCGGCTTCAGGATGGCCAGTTGAGTGAGTGTGATATTACGCTGAAGGAGCTGGATACCGTCGCTGATACACTTTGTGAAACACTAAAGGGAATTTTCCACTCAAGAATAGAATATCCAGAAATGAATAAGCAGAAGGTGAAGCAGGCATGAGTTTAGAAATCGATTTTTTGGATGAAGTAAATGAATTATCAGATCAGGAAATAAATGAAATAGAAAAATTATTGAATTATGCGGCAGACAAGGAGAATGTCCAGCAGGGCAGTGAACTGTCTGTAACATTCGTTTCGAATGACAGGATTCAGGAAATCAATCGTGAATATCGTGACAAGGATCGTCCAACAGACGTCATTTCTTTCGCACTTGAAGAGATGGGCGAAGGGGAGCTAGAAATAGTAGGGGATGGTATACCGAGAATTCTTGGCGATATCATCATTTCCATTCCAAAAGCTAGGGAACAGGCTGAAGAATATAACCATTCTTTCATGCGGGAACTAGGGTTCCTTGCTGTGCATGGTCTCCTGCATTTATTAGGCTATGACCATATAAATGAACAGGATGAAAAAGAGATGTTTGACAGACAAAAAGAAATTCTGGATGGGTATGGGCTTGGCCGCTGATAAACAGAGGAAGCATCCGTTGGCTTCCTCATTCAAATTTGGCTTTGAGGGAATTGCGGCAGCGGCATCAAAGGAACGAAATGTGCAAATCCATCTGGGTATCTCAGTTATCGTCATTTTATTAGGGTTTATTTTTTCGATTAATAAGTACGAATGGATTGCAGTTATCCTATCTATTGGCGGAATGATTTCGATGGAAATGATGAATACGGCAATAGAAAGAACGGTTGATATGTACACGAAAGAATACCACCCTCTGGCAAAACAGGCAAAAGATATCGCGGCCGGTGCTGTCCTGGTGTTTGCAATTGCCAGTGTCATGATTGGTTTGATTATATTTCTGCCAAGAATATTGGTATTGTTTAATTAGTTGTCCGTACAGGGCAACTTTTTTTTGAAAGGACTTATTTAATTTCGCTATTTTCATCCACGGAAAGTACGATGAGAGAGCGTGTTTTCTGAAAGAAGACCATATAAAATTGGCGTTTGAATTTGAACCAATTTGAAAACATGGAGAAACTTAAGTAAAATATCATCACAGTGTATAAACAGTGCTTGTATGTTTTTAGAAAATTTAAAATTTTATATTTCATTTTTGCTACAAACGGTGAAATCACACTGAAAATAAGGTAAAATAAAGTGGAGAAGGGAAATACAGTATGAACTTTAATAATCAAGGCAATAACAACGAATCTCACAAATCAGGCTTCATTTCAATCATTGGAAGACCTAATGTTGGAAAGTCAACCTTTCTTAACAGGGTAATCGGGCAAAAGATTGCGATTATGAGTGATAAGCCGCAAACGACCCGGAATAAGGTTCAAGGTGTCCTGACACTTGATGATTCACAGCTAATTTTCATAGACACTCCAGGGATCCATAAACCAAAACACCGTCTTGGCGACTTCATGATGAAGGTTGCACAGAATACTTTAAAAGAAGTCGACCTGGTATTGTTTATGGTCAATGCACAGGAAGGATATGGACGCGGGGAAGAATTTATCATTGAGAAACTTCAAAATGTAAAAACACCGGTTTTCCTTGTCATCAATAAAATCGACCTGATCCATCCAGATGAGTTGCTAAAACTAATTGAGTCCTACAATGAAAAGTTCAATTTCGCTGAAATTGTTCCGATATCTGCTCTTGAAGGAAACAATGTCGAAAAGCTCCTGGAGCAAATCAAGGAAAAAATGCCGGAAGGGCCACAGTTTTATCCCGCAGACCAGGTAACGGACCATCCAGAACGTTTTATTGTTTCCGAACTGATCAGGGAAAAAGCGCTGCATCTGACGAGGGAAGAAATTCCACATTCACTTGCTGTTGTAATTGAAAAAATGGAACGCCAGCCTGAAAAAGAAATGGTGCATGTCATGGCTACAATCATTGTCGAGAGGGATTCGCAAAAGGGAATCATCATTGGCAAGCAGGGCGGTATGTTGAAGGAAATTGGCAAAAGGGCACGTCATGATATCGAGAATCTGCTCGGTACAAAAGTGTTTCTGGAATTATGGGTAAAGGTCCAGAAGGATTGGCGAAACAAAGCCACACAGCTTCGTGATTTTGGTTTCAGGGAAGATGAGTATTAAGCCTGTTTGGCAAATGCTCCCTCATTAACATATTAATCGGTTGCAAATATTATTCATAAGTAGGATTAACAATTTTTATGTAACATGAAAATCTGATTGACAGGCTATGATACTCATAAGGATTTGGGATAAATAAATTGCTAGTGAAAAATTGAAAGGTGGGGTTTTCGATGTTGGATTTTACCTGGAAGGTGTTTTCTCAGACAGGTAACATTGACACATATCTTCTCTTTAAGGAATTAGAGAAAGACGATCAAGAAATACCCGGTTATCAGGAGGAAGAACTAGCAGGAATTGATTTTCCAATCTCATAGGTTTGTCTGTAGTAATGGATGGTGACAGAAGATGCTGCAGAAATGCGAAGGCATTGTCATTAGAACGACGAATTATGGCGAAAACAACAAAATTGTTACCTTATATACCAGGGAATTCGGAAAAGTTGGTGTGATGGCAAGAGGTGCTAAAAAGCCTAATAGCAGGCTTGCTGCTGTCACCCAGCTTTTTACCTATGGACAGTTCCTTTTCCAGTCAAGTTCTGGGCTCGGCAGCCTGCAGCAGGGGGATATGATTTCATCGATGAGGTCGATTCGGGAAGATATCTTCCTTACAGCCCATGCCAGCTATATTGTTGATTTGACTGATAAAGTGACAGAGGACAAGAAGTCCAATCCTTTTTTGTTCGAATTGCTTCTCCAGACGCTAAAGCTTTTGAATGAAGGCTACGATATGGAGATCCTTACTTTTATTTATGAAATGAAAATGCTGAATGTCCAAGGGCTGTACCCAGTTTTGGACAAGTGTGCAAACTGTGGCAGCACAGAGGGAGATTTCAACTTTTCGATCAGAGAGGGCGGGCTGCTCTGCCATCGATGCTTCGAGATGGATCCCTACAGGATCCAAACCTCGTCAGGAACGGTCAGGCTGCTTCGATTATTTTATTTGCTCGACCTAAGCCGTCTTGGCAATATATCGGTGAAGCCAGAAACAAAAGCTGAGCTGAAAAAAGTAATTTCGGCTTATTATGATGAGTACTCAGGACTGTATTTAAAAACAAGGAAATTCCTTGATCAAATGGATTCATTCAGGGACCAACTGTAACTATTGACATTGCTTGTTCTTTTCGCTATTATTCAAATCAAAAGCTTGTAGCTTTCAGCCTATATGCGGAAAGTATTCGCATCGATGAAAAGGTTGATAAAAATTACATATGTTGCTGTGAAGGAAAAGAGTACTTAAATCCCTCTGTACAAGCGAGTCCGGAAATGGTGTGAGCCGGATTGCAGAAATTAAGGAAGGCGTTCCGGAGCGACATCACTTTTAAAGAGGCTGCTATTTGCAGCAAATAGGGTGGAACCGCGGGTAAACTCTCGTCCCTATGCATGTAAAGATGCATAGGGGGCGGGAGTTTTTTTATTTTCCATTTAGTGATTAGCCGTTTGAAATAAAACCAAAACTCAAGAAAAGCAACTAGTAATAATCGATTTAAAATTTTCGGAGGTGTAAAGATGAATATCCAAAATATGATTTTAACATTGCAAAAACACTGGTCTGAACAAGGATGCGTCCTGATGCAGGCTTATGACACCGAAAAAGGTGCAGGTACAATGAGTCCATACACGTTTTTACGGGCGATTGGCCCGGAACCATGGAATGTCGCGTATGTTGAGCCGTCTCGCCGCCCGGCTGATGGTCGCTACGGAGAAAATCCAAACAGACTTTATCAGCACCACCAATTCCAGGTGATCATGAAGCCTTCTCCAGACAATATTCAGGAACTCTATCTGGATTCATTGAAAGCTTTGGGTATTGATCCACTTGAGCATGACATTCG
The DNA here is from genome assembly GCF_002874535.1 of Mesobacillus jeotgali. Taxonomy (GTDB): domain Bacteria; phylum Bacillota; class Bacilli; order Bacillales; family Cytobacillaceae; genus Mesobacillus; species Mesobacillus jeotgali. The sequence goes on along the minus strand of NZ_CP025025.1, from coordinate 3,087,366 downwards.
CTTCGTAGAGGATAACTGGGAGAATCCATCCCTGGGCTGTGCAGGACTAGGGTGGGAAGTCTGGCTGGATGGCATGGAAATCACGCAATTCACTTATTTCCAGCAGGTAGGCGGACTTGATTGCAAACCAGTTTCCGTGGAGATTACTTACGGTATCGAACGACTGGCGTCCTATATCCAGGACAAAGAAAATGTTTTTGATCTTGAATGGACAAACGGCTTTACCGTTAGGGACATTTTTGGGCAGCCAGAATATGAGCATTCGAAATATACTTTCGAGACATCTGACAAAGAAATGCTTTTCAACCTTTTCAATATATACGAAAAAGAAGCAAATCGCCAAATGGATGAAGGGCTAGTACATCCTGCATATGACTATGTCCTGAAGTGTTCTCACACCTTTAACATTCTTGATGCACGAGGAGCTATTTCCGTTACTGAACGGACAGGTTATATTGCCCGTATCCGAAACCTCGCCAAGAAAGTTGCAAAAACGTTCTATGAAGAACGAGAAAAGTTAGGCTTCCCAATCATTAAACGGAAGGAGCAGGTGGAAAATGACTAAACGTAATTTATTGCTTGAAATCGGTTTGGAAGAAATGCCTGCAAGATTTATTACTGACTCCATGAACCAGCTGGCTTCCAAGGTGGAGAATTGGCTGAAATCGAATAATATTGGTTTCGAAGCAATCCAGCTTTATTCCACACCACGCCGGCTTGCATTGCTTGTCTTGAATGTTGATGAGCGTCAGGAAGACAGCGAGGAAGAAGCAAAAGGCCCTGCTAAGAAAATTGCACTTGCTGAGGGCGGAGAGTGGTCCAAAGCAGCGATCGGCTTTACACGCGGCCAGGGGTTGACGGTAGAGGACATCTATTTCAAAGAGATCAACGGTGTTGAGTATGCTCACGTAAAAAAATTCATAAAAGGAAAGGATACCTTTGAGCTGCTTGTTGAACTGAAAGCAATCATTACTGGGTTGACATTCCCGAAAAACATGCGCTGGGCTGACCTCGAGCTTCGTTATGTCCGGCCAATTAAATGGCTTGTTGCCATGTTCGGAAAAGATATCATTCCATTTGAGATTGCTGGTGTCCAAACTGGCAACGTAACAAGGGGCCACCGATTCCTTGGAGAAGGTGAAATCCAGTTAACCGATCCTCAGGAATATGAAGAAGCTTTGTTAGGGCAATATGTTGTTGCTGACGCGAAAAAGCGTAAGGACGCCATTACTTCTCAGCTTGAAAAAATTGAGGATGAGAACGGCTGGGTAGTCCCTGTCGATGAAGACTTGCTTGAAGAAGTCAATAATCTGGTTGAATATCCAACTGCTTTATATGGCCGGTTCGAGGAGGAATTTCTGGAAATCCCAAGCGAAGTGCTGATTACTTCCATGAAGGAACACCAAAGGTATTTTCCTGTGAAATCTACGAGCGGAGAATTGCTGCCTCATTTCATTACAGTAAGGAACGGTGATCACCTCCATATTGAGAAGGTTGCACGCGGTAATGAGAAAGTACTAAGAGCTCGACTGGCGGATGCGGCATTCTTCTATAAGGAAGACCAAAGAATGCCAATTGATGCAGCATTGGAAAAATTAAAGAATGTTGTTTACCACGAAGATATCGGAACAATTGCTGAAAAATCAGAACGAGTGCGCAAGCTTGTAGGCTTGGTTGCTGAAAGATTGGAATTCGCGCAAGATGTTGTGAAATTTTCAGATCGGGCGGCCCAAATCAGCAAATTTGATCTAGTTTCACAGATGGTATACGAGTTCCCGGAATTACAAGGAATAATGGGAGAAAAATACGCATTGCAAAAAGGCGAAAGCCCAGAGGTGGCAGTGGCTATCAATGAGCATTATATGCCTCGTAATGCAGACGATTCAATACCAGGATCACCAGCGGGAGCGTTGGTTGCAATTTCTGATAAACTCGATACAATTGTTGCATTCTTCTCGCTCGGCATCATTCCTAGCGGTTCTCAGGATCCATATGCATTGAGAAGACAGGCGACTGGAATCGTGCAGACCCTGATCGAAAAAAAGTGGAATATCTCACTTGAAAATCTAGTCGGCCTTTCGCTTAATCTTGTATCAGAAGCAGGAATTACAAAGCGCACTGACGAAGAAGTTTACCATGACCTTATCCAATTCTTTAAATTGAGAGTCAAGCATTTGTTACAGGAGCGAGGAATCCGCTACGATTTAATTGATGCCGTACTCGGAGGAGAAATTGGTATTATATCGGGACTGATTGAAAAAGCAGAAGCGCTCCAGACTGCCAGCAGTGATGAGGGCTTTAAAGAAAGCATGGAAGCATTGAGCCGGGTTCTTAATATCGCTAGCAAGAAAGAAGTGCAGGGCGATATCGATCCAGAGCGATTCGAAAACGAGTATGAGCAAAGGTTGTATGAAAAGTATCTTGAACTCGGAAAGAAGGCCGAGGATGGCATGGATGCGGCTTCATATTATCAGCTTTTAGTTGACATTAAACCTGAAATCAATGATTATTTTGAGCATACAATGGTCATGTCTGATAAACTGGATGTACGTGAAAACCGTCTGAATCAGATGGCTGCACTTGCAGCTTTGATCATGAAGCTTGCAAAAGTAAATGATATCGTCGTAAAGTAAGCACTGTTATCATGAAATGCTTTATTTGAGTGCCTTCCTCCACAGGAAGGCACTTCAGCAAGTAACGAAAGTCAGTGCAAATGCTGCTCGCATAAATCTTCATCAAATGTTAATAAGTATCAGAATATTTATCCCTATTTATTACCTCGTCTAGTATATAATAAGTTTATTGGTTTTTTACATAAAGGCTGTTTAAACGGTCAGTCTAATGTTTCCAGGGAACAGTACAACCATGGATGATCCCAAATAGTAAAACGAAAATGTATTAATACTTAATAACCTTAGCGAGAATAGCTTATTAAAAAAATCTCCCGATGGGTGGTGAGGACAATCGAACTGAATAAACGCCAGGAGCATATTCTGCAAATCGTTAAAGATAACGGACCGATCACTGGAGAGCATATTGCTGAAAAGTTAAATCTGACAAGGGCTACCCTCAGGCCTGACCTTGCCATCCTGACGATGTCGGGGTATTTGGATGCCAGACCTCGTGTAGGTTATTTCTACACAGGCAAATCTGGGAATCAGCTGCTTTCTGAGAATCTTAAAAAAATACTTGTCAGGGATTATCAGTCCATTCCTGTAGTTGTTCCTGAAAATGTCTCTGTCTACGATGCGATTGTTACGATGTTCCTTGAAGATGTAGGTACTTTATTTGTGGTTGATAAAGCTTCAAGGCTAGTAGGTGTCCTTTCTCGCAAAGATTTATTGAGAGCAAGCATTGGAAAGCAGGAGCTGACTACTTTGCCCGTTAATATCATCATGACAAGGATGCCAAATATAACCGTGTGCCGCCGGGATGACCTGCTCATTGATGCTGCCAAGGAATTGATTGAAAAGCAGATTGATGCCCTTCCTATCATCAAAGATGCAGATGATGGGTACGAGTTGGTAGGAAGATTGACCAAGACGAACATTACAAAGGCTTTTGTGGCCTTGGCAGAGGAATAAGAAGCAAATAGAAAAGGGGTTGGTCAAAGATGAATAAAACACCTATTATTTATGTGGTTTCTGACTCTGTCGGTGAGACAGCAGAGCTCGTTACGAAGGCTGCCATCAGCCAATTCGAACATTTGGATGTTTCACTTAAAAGGTTTCCTTACGTAGAGGATAAAGTACATATTGATGAAGTCATTTCTCTTGCTAAGCATGATGGCGGAATGATCGCCTACACATTGGTCAAGCCAGATATAAGCAACTATCTTCAAGAGTCTGCTACCAAAGAGGGGATCTATGCATGTGACATCATCGGGCCGCTTATGCAGCAAGTTCAACAACTAAGTGGTGAAACACCACTATACGAACCTGGCCTTGTCCGTAAACTAGATGAAGATTACTTCAAAAAAGTAGAAGCAATCGAATTCGCAGTAAAATATGATGATGGCCGCGATCCAAGAGGCATACTGAAAGCGGATATCGTCCTGGTGGGCGTATCAAGAACATCCAAGACACCATTATCACAATACCTCGCCCACAAGCGATATAAAGTTGCGAATGTGCCGCTGGTGCCTGAAGTCGACCCACCAGAAGAATTATTCCTTGTTCCCAAGGAAAAATGCTTCGGCCTAAGGATAACTCCCGACAAATTGAACCAAATCCGCCGTGAGAGGTTAATCTCACTTGGATTGAACGATCAGGCGATATATGCGAATATCGAAAGAATCAAGGAAGAGATAGAATATTTTGATGGAATTGTTGAAAAAATAGGATGTCCAGTTATCGATGTAACCAACAAAGCGGTGGAAGAAACCGCGAATGTTATCCTGAATATGGTCCGTAACAAGAAAATGGACGAATAGCACATATTTTTTATGTGCTTTTCTTTTTGACGGTTCTCTTTATTGAATTAATGCATTAGCCAAGAAAAAATAATGGAAAAATAGGCTTTCTTATACTATAATAAAAAATTGTGATAAAAATGTATCTGTTTAGGTTTAGACTGGACAGATTACGAATAAACTATTTACTATCAGTTGTCAAGATGTTGACCGCGAAAAAATTCGACAAAATTCCCTTGAAAAAATACAATCCTTAAGAAGGAATATGCGGAGTGATGTAGAATTAATACTAGTAAAATCAACAGTCAGACCCTTTTTGTTGATGCAGACTCTTGCCCGGTCATTAAGGAAATTGTCGAAATTGCTTCGAAGTTTTCCATCGAAGCTGTTTTTGTGGCTTCTTATGCCCATATGAAGAACGATCTTCAAGGGCAGAACTGGGTTTTTGTCGATTCTCATAAGGAAGCTGTAGACCTTTATTTAATGAATCACGTTAAGAAAGGTGATTTTGCGGTGACGCAGGACATCGGTCTTGCATCTACCCTCATTGCGAAAGGGGTTTATGCCATCTCTCCTAGGGGAAATTTATTTGAAGAAAAGGACATTCAGACTGCCCTTGACTTAAGGTATCTTTCTGCCAGGGCTAGAAGGCAGGGATCCTATGGAAAGGGACCAAAACCCTTTACAGAAAAAGACAGGGAAAAGTTTATAAAGGAATTGAACATGCTTTTGTCGAATTTTAAGATATGTTCAAGTAATCACAACTAATTAGAGGTCATGCTTATGGCAGAGAGGATTGCCGAGGAAAAAGTAAATGAAATCCGGCAGGCGGTTGAGATAGTCGATGTCATTGGTGATTACGTCCAATTGAAAAAACAAGGCCGGAATTATTTTGGGCTTTGTCCATTTCATGGGGAAAACTCTCCATCATTTTCAGTTTCACCTGATAAGCAGATTTATCACTGCTTTGGTTGTGGTGCCGGCGGGAATGTGTTTTCATTCCTGATGGATATTGATGGCCTGACGTTTCAAGAAGCTGCAGTAAAGCTCGCGAAAAGTGCGAACATCGAACTGAAGCTGGAAGGACCGGCTTCGGGCAAAAACACACAACTGCCTGAAGGCTCGAAGCAAATGATTGAAGCGCATGAACTATTGCGTAAATTTTATCATCATTTGCTTGTAAACACAAAAGAAGGTCAAGAGGCCCTTGAATATCTTCTTAACAGGGGATTTACACAGGAGTCCATTGACACATTCCAAATAGGCTATTCATTGCCTTCATGGGACTTTGCAGTGAAACTGCTTGAAAAGCGGGGATTTTCGCTGGATTTAATTTCGAAAGCAGGACTTGTCATCCAGCGGGAAAACGATGGGACATACTTTGACAGGTTCAGGAACAGGATTATGTTTCCAATCCTCGACCACCAGGGGAATACGATTGCGTTTTCAGGGCGGGCACTAGGGGGCGAAGAACCCAAATATCTTAACAGTCCCGAAACGCAAATCTTCAACAAAAGTAAAATTCTATATAATTTCCACCTTGCTCGCGGTGTGATCCGAAAGCAGCAGCAAGCTGTACTTTTCGAAGGATTCGCCGATGTTATTTCTGCTAACCGGGCAGGCGTAGAAAACGGTGTCGCCACGATGGGGACATCCTTGACTGATGAACATATCTCCTTGCTGAAAAGAAATGTGCAAGCTGTAACGATTTGCTACGACTCGGACAAAGCCGGTATTGAAGCGGCTTTCAGGGCATCTAACATGCTGTCAAAAGCGGGATTCGCTGTCAGGGTTGCAACAATGCCAGATGGCATGGATCCTGATGATTTCATAAAGGTGCATGGCGAGGAAAAATTCAAGAACGATATTATTGGCTCCAGCGCCACCTTGATGGCATTTAAATTAATATATTATCGTCGAGGGAAAAACCTTCAGAATGAAGGAGATCGCCTTCAATATATCGAAGAAGTACTTAAAGAAATCAGCACGCTCGATAAAGCAGTAGAAAAAGACCTTTACTTGAGGCAGCTTGCGAATGAGTTCTCGCTATCCCTAGAAGCTTTAGCCCAACAGCTCAATCAGCTGGTTCAGGCGTCGGGCCAAAAGAGGGGGCAAAATCAACCGCGAGCGGAATCAAAACCTGTAAGCTACGCCAGGAAATCAGAATTGAAGCCTGCATACCACACTGCAGAAAGGCGAATGATCTTTCATATGATGAGAGACGCCGATGTCGCATATAAGGTACAGGAAATGCTTGCAGGAAGTACATTAAACATTGATGAACATCAGGCTATTATTACTTATTTATTTGCATACTATGAAAAAGGACATGATCCTGACCCAAGCGCGTTCTTAAATTATCTCCAGGATAATAAGCTAAAAAGGGTCGTTGCTGATATAGAAATGATGCCTCTTAACGAGGAGATCAGTGACCAGGAATTATCTGATTATATCAAGCAGGTCTTGAATTATCAAAAAATGTTAAAAATAAAGGAAAAAATGGCAGAACAAAAACAGGCAGAACGACAAAACGATTTCTTGCGCGCTGCGGCTATCGCAACGGAAATTATCCAATTGCGCAAGACCTTATAAAGCTTATGCTGATTGTTTTTGATTTTTGGAAGGAGGGGGACATATGGCTGAAAAGTCAGCCCGTTCTAAAGAAGTCACTGAAAATGAAGTGACAGTTGAACAAGTGAAAGACCAGTTAACGGCAATAGGCAAGAAAACAGGTGTCCTTGCCTATGATGATATCGCAGAAAGGCTATCAAGCTTCGACCTTGATTCCGATCAGATGGATGAATACTATGAGTTCCTCGGTGAACAAGGGATTGAACTCGTAGGTGAAAGCGATGAAGTTGAAGACCCTGACATCAAACAGCTTGCAAAAGACGATGAAGAATTCGACTTGAATGACTTAAGTGTCCCGCCGGGAGTGAAAATCAATGACCCGGTAAGGATGTACCTAAAAGAGATTGGCCGAGTTGACCTGCTTTCTGCAGAAGAAGAGATCAATCTGGCAGAAAGAATCGAACAAGGCGATGAAGAAGCCAAAAGACGTCTTGCCGAAGCAAACCTTCGACTCGTAGTAAGTATTGCGAAACGCTATGTAGGCCGTGGTATGTTATTCCTTGACCTGATTCAGGAAGGGAATATGGGTTTGATCAAAGCGGTTGAAAAGTTCGATTACCGCAAAGGTTTTAAATTCAGTACCTATGCTACCTGGTGGATCCGTCAGGCCATCACTCGTGCTATCGCTGACCAGGCAAGGACTATCAGGATCCCTGTCCATATGGTTGAAACCATCAATAAATTGATTCGCGTACAAAGACAGCTCCTCCAGGACTTAGGCCGCGAACCAACGCCTGAAGAGATTGGCGAAGACATGGACCTGTCACCTGAGAAAGTGCGAGAAATCCTTAAGATTGCCCAGGAGCCAGTATCCCTCGAAACTCCGATAGGGGAAGAAGATGATTCCCACCTTGGTGATTTCATTGAGGACCAGGATGCTACCTCTCCTTCCGAACATGCTGCATATGAGCTTTTGAAGGAACAGCTGGAGGATGTCCTAGATACGCTTACTGACCGTGAAGAAAACGTCCTTCGACTCCGTTTTGGTCTTGATGATGGCCGCACTCGCACTTTGGAAGAAGTGGGCAAAGTATTTGGCGTTACGCGCGAACGTATTCGCCAAATTGAAGCTAAGGCACTTCGCAAGCTGAGACACCCAAGTCGCAGCAAACGATTGAAAGACTTTTTAGAATAGGATTGCCAAGGAATAATTTACTTTTTAAAATAAAAGTAAATTATTCCTTTTTTACTTTCTTTCCGCCGACTATTAGCTCGAATAACCATTAAGACAGGATGTGCCTACATATGGATGACCATCGCAGGAAAATCATCACCAATGAAATTAAGTACTGGAAGCAAAACAGGCTGTTGCCTGAGCACTATTGTGATTTCCTCTTGAACCTGTATACAGAGGGAAGCTCTGAAGCTGACTCGACTCGAAAAAAGAGGCCGAGCGGTACTAAGGGAATAATAGGTTTTATTCTAGTTGGATTGTTATCGCTTTCAGTTTTTTTATTTTATTTTACTGAATTGTCTCTCTTTTTGCAAACTGCCCTTATCATTTTTTTTGGCATTACTACCCTTTCAGCAGCCTTTTATATGTTGAAAAAATCTTTTTTTGATTTGATCCCATTACTTGCTTCTGCGCTTCTTTTATTAATCACATCTGTTCAGGCAGCTGAAATAATATTTCCAGACCATCCCGTCATTCTTTACCTCGTAGCGGGCCTGAACTGCTTATTGTGGATTACAGCAGGGACGAAGTGGAAGATATTGAGCTTCAAACTATCAGGAATTATAGGGTTAATCACCCTATTAATTACTATATTTATATAATTTTTAATAATTTAAAAGTTTTTAAATGTTGAGAAAATTGTTTATCCACCTTTATAATGAAGAATGTAAACGCATTCAATGTTTTAAGGGGGATGGAAATGAATTTTGATTTAACATCAGAACAGGCCATGATTAAAAGGACGATTAAAGAATTTGCGGAGGAAGAAGTTGCTCCAGGAGCGATTGAAAGAGATAAAACAAAACAATTCCCGACAGAAATCTTCAAAAAACTGGGAGAACTAGGAATGCTGGGCTTGCCGTTCCCTGAGGAATATGGCGGAGCAGGAGCTGATACGGTCAGTTTTGCGATTGTCACTGAGGAATTGAGCAAGGCATGCGCCTCAACTGGGATTACATATTCTGCCCACATATCTCTTGGAGGCGCTCCTATCAATCTATTTGGTACAGAAGAACAGAAACAAAAATACCTGGCTCCAATCTGTACAGGCGAATCACTGGGGGCTTTCGGGCTGACAGAACCAAATGCAGGCTCGGATGCAGGAGGTACCCAGACGACGGCCAAAGAGGTTGATGGGGAATACATCATCAACGGCAGCAAGAACTTTATCACGAATGCAAGCTATGCCAAACATTTGGCAATGACGGCGATCACTGGTAATGTGGATGGAAAAAAGGAAATCAGTGCAATTATCGTTCCAACCGATGCACCAGGGTTCTCTGTCATTGATAATTATGAAAAGATGGGGTTGAATGCATCGAATACTACTCAGCTGGTGATGGAGGATGTCCATGTGCCAGTTGAAAACCTTCTTGGAAAAAAAGGGGAAGGCTTCAAGCAATTCCTTGTGACACTGGACGGCGGCAGGATCGGAATAGGCGCTATGGCTGTCGGAGTGGCTCAGGCTGCTTACGAAAAAGCCTTGCAGTATGCGAAAGAAAGACAGCAATTCGGCAGGCCGATATCACAGTTCCAGGCTATCCAATTCAAGCTTGCTGACATGGCAATGAAGATTGAACTTGCACGCAATATGGTCTATAAGGCAGCCTGGCTGAAGGATCAGGGACGACCATTCTCAAAGGAAGCGTCAATGTGCAAGCTCTATGCTTCTGAAATTGCGATGGAAGTAGCTGATCAGGCAGTCCAGATACACGGCGGATATGGCTATATGAGGGAATATGAAGTGGAACGTTACATGAGGGATGCAAAGCTTCTGGAAATTGGTGAAGGTACATCAGAAGTCCAAAGAATGGTTATTGCAAGATTAATTGGCTGCTAAAAGGGTATCCTAAATATGCTTTGTACAGCAAAAAACTTCATCATATGATGAAGTTTTTTGTCTAAATTGTGAACAAGTGTGACAAAGTTTGCTTTTTTACTTTCCCTGTAAACGTTTTTCAAGTAAAATAATATCTGTGTGAAATCATTATTTAAGTAGATGTTGTACATAAAGGAGGGTATATGATGAATCGTAATCCAATTATCCCGTTCGTATTGATCATGGTAATGGGGATCGGCTTGATGTTCCTGCTTTCTTTCAAGGGTGTAGGGGATTCCAAGGATCTTGCAAAGGAAAAAGAAGGCGGCGGTGAAAAGACGGAAGAAACTGCTGAAGCAAACCCGGAGGATTTTTACCAGCAATCCTGCGCAATGTGCCACGGAAACCAGTATGAAGGCGTTTCAGGTCCTTCATTGAAAGGTGTAGGCAGCAAGTACTCACAGGAAGAAATCAAAGACATCCTGGTTAATGGTAAAGGAGCAATGCCTCCTGGCCTGGCTGCTGGCAAGGAAGATCAAATGGCAGAATGGATTGTCAATGAATTGAAGTAATATTTAAAGGCTCTTTGCTTTTTGCAAAGAGCCTTTACTTTTTATCCTGCATAATTGGACAAGGGGTATGCGGTTTTCATATACTTATAAAAGCAAAATAAGATTTAGTAGGTGACTTGTATGAATGCTGAAAAACTATCAGACCGGCTTGAAGCCGTTGCCAATTATATTCCTGAAGGTGCAAGGCTGGCCGATATTGGTTCCGACCATGCCTACCTTCCTTGTAATGTTGTAAAGAAGGGTACTGTTCCAATGGCGATTGCAGGCGAGGTCGCCGAAGGACCATTCCAATCTGCCCTTGAGCAGGTTCGTGAGGAAAGTCTCATAGATAAAATATCAGTCAGAAAAGGTGATGGACTTGAAGTAATTCAACCTGGTGAGGTTGATTGCATTACCATCGCTGGTATGGGCGGTACATTGATTTCGACGATTCTGGAACAAGGGAAATCGAAACTAGAAGGAGTCAGCAGGCTTGTCCTTCAGCCGAATGTTGGAAGCTTTGCGTTGCGCAAGTGGTTGATTGACAATGGCTGGGAACTGGTCAAAGAAGAAATTTTAGAAGAAGATCGGAAAATTTACGAAATCCTAGTGGCTGAGAAGGGCGAACCATTGAAGCCGTATCAGCATATCAACTTTGAAGTTGGAATATTGTTTGGCCCATTTTTGCTGAAGGAAAAGACAGAGGTATTCATAGAAAAGTGGAATGGTGAAAAGAGAAATTGGGAGCGTATCCTAAAGCAACTTGATGAGGCTGTCCAGAATGATGATACAGAACACAAGAGACAGGAACTGAAAACGAAACTTAAGATGGCAGAGGAGGCGTTACAGTGAAAAAAGTGAATGGACATGAAGTGATTCAGCTTTTTGAACAATTTTCGCCTAAGGTATTTGCGATGGAAGGCGATAAGGTTGGCCTGCAAATAGGTGCGTTGAACCAATCGGTCGAAAATGTCCTGGTTGCTCTTGATGTAACAGAAGAAGTGGTGGAGGAGGCGATTGCCAAGAATGTTCAATTAATCATTGCACATCATCCGCCGATATTCCGACCATTAAAAAAGATCGCAACTGACACTCCTGCCGGACGAATGATAGCCAGGCTGATCAAGCATGACATCGCGGTTTATGCAGCGCACACGAACCTGGACGTGGCAAAGGGAGGCGTAAATGACCTGCTGGCTGCTGCACTTGGTTTAAAGAACCCTCAAGTGCTGGTGCCAACTTATGAGGACGAGTTGAAAAAACTTGTCGTTTTCGTACCTGAGGAAGATGCAGAGCGACTGCGAGATGCCTTAGGCAATGCAGGGGCAGGGGCGATCGGCAACTATAGCCACTGTTCGTTCTCAGGGACGGGAAAGGGACGTTTCCTGCCGGGGGAAAATACGAATCCACATATCGGCGAACAAGGAAAGCTTGAAGCAGTCAATGAAGTGCGCGTAGAAACTGTTTTTCCGCAGAGCATTGAAAAAAAGGTTATCCAGGCTATGATCAAGGCCCACCCTTATGAGGAGGTCGCCTATGATATATATCGACTTGAAAATACGGGAGAACAACTTGGACTTGGAAGAATCGGGCAAGTCGAAGAGACGACCCTGTCTGAATATGCCAAAGTAGTAAAGGAAGCTTTGGGAGTGGATAAAATCCGTGTTGTCGGAGACTTGAACGCAAAGGTGAAAAAGGTAGCTGTCCTTGGCGGTGACGGAAATAAGTATTACTCGCAGGCGAAATTCCGCGGAGCAGATGTTTACGTTACCGGGGATATCTACTATCACACAGCACACGACGCACTGATGGCCGGCTTGAATATGATTGACCCAGGACATAATGTCGAGAAGATCATAAAAAAGGGAGTCGCCACGGTGATGGAAGGACTATGTAAAGACAAAGGGTATGATGTGAACTTCATTCCATCTGAAATAGGAACAGATCCGTTCACCTTTATTTAGACATTGACTTGATATGGAGAACTATGATGGTAATAGATTCGGTCGCAAAACGAGGGAAGCTGCGCCCGAAATCCGTTTCTGGCATCAGTTTCAGTTGCAGAACGGGTTAAGCTGCGCCCGAAACCTGTATCTTGTATCAGTGACGGTCACAGCAGCTTCGGGCACAGGGAACATGTGCTGAGCCAGAAGACGATTGGAATTTCAGCGAGATGATTCCCACTAATAACAAAACACAAGAAAGCAGCCTGAATAAATAGTCAGGCTGCTTTCGATTTATTATACGTTTGCCTCAGTCTTCTTAACCTTTGGCAGGATTTTATGAAGAGGTACTTTTTTCTCTTTTGCCCATGTTTCTTCGTTTTCCTTGTCAAACTGTTCGAGGAAGGTAATGACCTCTTTTGTGATTGGTGTCGGAGTCGATGCTCCAGATGTGACTGCGACTGTGTCAGCATCTTTTATCCAATCGATATCAAGCTCGGTAATATCGGCAATTCGATATGCTTTTGTTCCGGCTATTTCTTCGGATACCTGTGCTAGACGATTTGAGTTATTGCTTTTAGGGTCGCCAACCACAATTAGCACATCTGCTGCCTTAGCCTGCTCAGCGACAGCTTCCTGGCGTACTTGTGTAGCCATGCAAATTTCTCTATGGACTTCCGCGTGCGGGTACTTTTCTTTTACTTTTACCATGATGTCGGCGACGTCCCACTGGCTCATCGTTGTCTGGTTGGTTACGATTAATTTTTCAGCTTGCAGATTCAAAGCTTCTACATCAGCTGCCGTTTCAACTAGATGAACAATCCCTGGTGCTACACCTACTGCTCCCTCAGGTTCGGGATGCCCTTTTTTGCCGATGTAAATAACCTCAAAACCTTCCTTTTCTTTTTCTCTGATCAGGTTATGAGTGTTTGTCACATCCGGACATGTCGCGTCAATCGAGACAAGTCCCTTTTCCTTGGCAAGCTCCCTGACTTCGGGTGAAATTCCGTGTGCAGTGAAAATAACTGTTCCGCCTTCAACTTTTTCAAGAATTTCCTTGCGGTTGTTTCCATCCAATGTAATGATGCCTTCTTCTTCAAATGCATCAGTGACATGCTTATTATGGACAATCATCCCAAGTATATATATTGGACGCGGCAGGCTTTTATCCAAAGCAGCATTGCGTGCAATGACCATGGCATCGACAACACCATAGCAATAACCGCGTGGTGATATTTTAATTACATTCATTGAGTCATCCTCCTAAGAGTACCTCTGATTCTTTCTTTTATTATATAAGACTTGCAGAAAGAATACAAAAGCGACTTTCCAGAAGGAATGAATTAACTGTTATCCAGTTTATATGAATAATTTAGGAGTAGAAGCTGAATTATTGCTTTGCTTTTTGATTGGCGGCTTTTGTGTTGGGGAACTGGAACCAGCTTTTTTGGATTTTTTCGGTTTCTTCTTATTCTCGACTGTTTCATTCGTTTCTTGGTCAGCTTTTGGCTCATCAGCATCTGGGAGGTCCTTCAATCCTCTGTACAGTTTCCACATTGAAGGCAAATTACGGACGATAGGGCCGTATTGCTGGATCATCGGTCCGAATTGCTGTGCGGTGTTAAGAACTTTTTGCGTGTTGGAGAGAAAACCATTCAGTGCAGATGGATCAGCGAGGGTCTTCAGGATTCCTCCGCCTGAGCTGGCTCCTCGTGCCGGACCACTTCCGCTTCCGGATATTAAACCCGAGATACCATTTCCCTGGCCTCTGCTGCCTTTTCCTAGGATCTTTGAAAGCAATCCTCCACCTTGTCTTGATTGCGAATTTCTTCCCATCATTCGAGGCATTTGTCCCTGCGGCATCCTGGGCCCAGGACCAAATTGATTTGGATACATCTGCCGCTGCCCCATGAAGGGACCTCCCATCATGCCAGGACCATAAAACCGATTTTGCATCCCGCGTGAATTCATACGGGGTCCTTGTAGCATCGTGACCCCTCCTTTCCCATTATTTCATCTCCTATTAGAGTATGCATATTATCAGAATTGGTTTTAAAAAAGTATGTTTGCGAAACAGGTTTGTTTTTTTATAAGGAAAGGTTAAGATAGTACTGATTGGAGATTTTCTGCAATCTTTATTATAATTACAGGATGAACCTGAAGAGATCAGCTTACGGAACGAGCTGTAATCCCTGATTATCCAGGGAACAGGGCGAAAGAAGGAGATTTTCAATGAGTGAAACAAAATTTAATCGTTATGAATTGAAACCGTTCATTATAGATGCGATCAATAAACTAGGGTTTTATGAGCCAACGGAAATCCAGGAACGTCTTATTCCTACAATCCTGAAGGGTGAGAGTGCCATCGGGCAATCCCAGACCGGTACAGGAAAGACGCATGCCTATGTACTGCCAATTATGGATAAGCTTGATTCATCACGCAATGAGGTACAGGCAGTAATCGCTGCACCGACACGTGAGCTTGCCAATCAGATTTACCATGAAGTCCTTAAGATTGCTGAACACGCTCCACAGGGAGAGCAGATCACAGCTCGTTGCTATATTGGCGGGACGGACAAGCAAAGAACGATCGAGAAGCTAAAGACACAGCCGCAAATTGTCATTGGCACTCCAGGAAGAATTAACGACCTGGTCAAGGAAAATGCGCTATTTGTGCATACGGCGAACATGCTCGTAATTGATGAGGCGGATTTAATGCTGGATATGGGATTCATCGAGGATATTGACCAGTTTGCATCCCGTATGCCAGAGAAGCTGCAAATGCTTGTATTTTCAGCAACGATTCCTGAAAAATTAAAACCATTCTTGAAAAAGTACATGGAAAACCCAAAATATGTACAAATCGATCCTAAACAGGCTACTGCAGAGAAGATTGAACATATTCTTCTGCCTGCAAGGCATCGTGATAAAATCGGGCTTGTTCATTCAGCGCTTCTAGCGTTCAATCCATATCTGGGGATTGTATTTGCTAATACAAAGAAAAAAGCAGATGAAATTGCCGATGGTTTGATCCAAAAAGGAATGAAGGTTGGCCGTATCCATGGAGACCTGAGCCCACGCGAACGTAAGCGCGTCATGAAGCAGATCAAAGATCTTGAGTTTCAGTATCTTGTAGCTACTGACCTGGCTGCAAGAGGAATCGATATTCAAGGAATCAGTCATGTCATCAACTATGAGCTGCCTACGGACCTTGATTTCTATATCCACAGGGTAGGAAGGACAGCACGTGCTGGTTCATCAGGAGTTGCCTTGACGGTTTATGAGCAGAGTGATGAAGATGCACTGGTTCGTCTTGAAAAGATGGGCATCTCTTTTAAAAATATCGATTTGAAAAAAGGTGAATTCACCGAAATCGAAGAGCGTAACAGACGCCAGAACAGAAAGAAGAAAGAAACCACTGGCGAAGCGAAGGCAAAGTCGCTCGTTTCCAAGCCTAAAAAGGTAAAACCAGGCTATAAAAAGAAGATGCAATATGAGATGGATAAAATTAAGAAACGGGAAAACCGTATACAAAAGAGAAATAAATAAAGGGATTTAGGAGAGATCAAGATGTTAATTGGATCACATGTTTCCATGAGCGGTAAAAATATGCTGCTTTCTGCTAGTGAGGAAGCTGTCTCATATGGTGCAAATACTTTTATGATCTATACGGGGGCACCACAGAATACAAGAAGAAAAAAAATCGAGGACTTGAATATCGAAGCAGGCCGCCTTCATATGGAGCAGAATGGAATCAATGAAATCGTCGTCCATGCTCCATATATCATCAATATCGGGAACACGCAAAATCCTGACACCTTTGATTTAGGGGTAAGGTTTTTGAGGAGTGAAATTGATAGGACAGAAGCGATTGGATCCAGGCAAATCGTTCTGCATCCTGGTGCGCATGTAGGTGCAGGAACTGAAAAAGGGATTGAAAAAATCATTGAGGGCTTGAACGAGGTTCTAAGCAGCGAAGATAAAGTCCAAATCGCTCTTGAAACGATGGCTGGAAAAGGTTCGGAGTGCGGAAAATCCTTCGAAGAACTTGCGATGATCATCGATGGAGTAACCCATAATGACAAGCTTTCTATCTGCTTCGATACTTGCCATACACATGATGCAGGATACCCAATCGTTGAAGATTTTGATGGAGTGCTGAATGAATTCGATAAGATCATCGGTCTTGATAGACTGAAGGTACTTCACATCAATGACAGTAAAAATGAGGTCGGGATGAGGAAGGACCGTCATGAGAATATAGGGTTCGGGCATATCGGCTTTAACGCATTAAGCTACATTGTCCACCATCCGCAATTGACACATGTTCCTAAAATTCTCGAGACACCATTTGTCGGTGAGGACAAGAACAATAAAAAGGCGCCTTACAAATATGAAATCGAAATGCTGAAAAGCAAACAATTTGAAGAGAACTTGCTTGATATCATTAGGAATGGCTAAAAAAAAGCTGTGGGTTTAGTTCCACAGCTTTTTTTGCGGGTTAAAATAGGACCGGTTATGAGTGACCACTAGGTGGAATGATAGTTACAGGCATGGCGGACAGAAATAGCCGGAAAAGAGGAAAGAATGTCCGTCAAAAGGGTCATGACGGACAGAAATAGGCGGGAAAGAGGAAAAAGTGTCCGTAATAAGGGTCGTGACGGACAGAAATAGCCGAGAGAGAGGAGAAAGTGTCCGTCATAAGGGTCGTGACGGACAGAAATAGCCGGGAAAGAGGAAAAAGTGTCCGTCAAGAGAGTCATGACGGACAGAAATAGGCGGGAAAAAGAAAAAAGTGTCCGTCATAGGAATCATGACGGACATATCTCTTATTTTGTGAATTTAACAAACAACTTATTAACTTCTTTTGCTGTTTCAGGGCTGGTGATTCTGGCAATTTGTTTAATCAGGGCGGTTCTCTCTGAATCAATAAAGATGTTCACTTTTTTGCCTTTTAAGTATCCGGCGATTTTCTCTGCTTGTGGCCTGGTAATGGAGATGTTGAATTGCTTTGCATACTTCAGCAGTTCATCAGCCGTAATGTTGCCTATTTTGTGATTAATTATGTTTTCAAAAATAGCCAAAGATCATCACTCCTTCATAGTAGGGTATGTGCCTATTAAAGGATTCGTGACAATTTTCTTGGATTACGAGTTCTTTTATTTACATTATCGTCATTAAGAGATATACTACTAAAGGTAAATCGGAATGATTCTTATTTTTCGGGTGATAAAAATGGACTCAAATAATTACATCGTCCAGGTACAGGATCTTTATTATCGATATGATAAAGAGAATGTTCTTGAAAATATAAATCTGTCTATTCAAAAAGGAAGCTTTTTAGCGATTGTCGGCCCCAATGGTTCGGGCAAGTCGACATTGCTTAAGCTAATGCTTGGACTGATCAAGCCGCAGCAAGGCTCCATCTCTTTGTTTGGACATGATATTAGCAAGTTTAAGGATCAGCATAAAATCGGCTTCGTCTCTCAAAAGGCTAATTCTTTTAATACGGGCTTCCCTGCTACTGTTTTTGAGGTAGTGGCTAGCGGATTGACGAAGAAGCTGGGTCTTTTCAACTTTTTAAAGAAAAGTGACCATGCAGAAATCAAGCAGGCCATCGAGTCGGTTGGGATGGAGAAATTCCTGGACAGGAATATTGGCGAACTATCTGGCGGCCAGCAGCAGCGGGTGTTTATCGCGAGGGCGCTTGTAAGTGAGCCCGAATTGCTGATCTTGGATGAACCAACGGTAGGTGTAGACGTTCAGAACGTCAACTCTTTTTATGGAATGCTCGAAACACTCAATAAAGAGAAAGGAATCACCTTGCTATTGGTAACTCACGATATTGGCACGATTTCAGAAAAGGTCACAAACGTTGCCTGCTTGAATAAAAACATGCATTTCCATGGAAGTGCCGAGGAATTTGAACAGATGAAGATCAATGATGTTTCAGAGATTTACGGCCATGATGTCCATGTCCTGACACATGATCATCACCATCACGGAGGAGGGCACCTTCATGATTAGCGGACTGATGCAATATGAATTTTTGCAGAATGCTTTTTTGACCGGAATGATCATCGGGGTGATTGCTCCGCTTCTTGGAGTTTTTATCGTAGTCAGAAGACTTTCACTTATAGCTGATGCCCTCAGCCATGTCACTTTGGCAGGCATCGCGGCAAGTCTGCTGCTCGAAAAAAAATTCATGATGTTCAGTGGTGTGAACCCGCTATATATGGGTATGGCTTTCTCTGTAGGAGGCTCATTGTTCATTGAAAAGCTTCGGACTGTGTATAAACATTATCAGGAATTGGCGATCCCAATTATCCTTTCTGGCGGAATCGGGCTCGGGGTCATTTTTATCTCGCTTGCTGATGGATTCAATACTGATTTGTTCAGTTATTTATTCGGCAGCGTTAGTGCGGTGAGCAGGGCTGACCTATGGACGATCCTGATTATTAGCATACTTGTTATAGCACTTGTAGTATTGTTGTATAAAGAACTTTTCCTTTTATCATTTGATGAAGAATATGCAAGAGCAACTGGTATTGCCGCTAAGACGCTCCACTTTATTTTCATCATTATGGTGGCATTGGTGATTGCCGCATCGATGAGGATCGTTGGCATCCTGCTTGTCTCATCGCTGATGACCCTGCCAGTTGCGGCAAGCATCCGTTTCGCAAAAGGTTTCAAGCAAACCATCTTCTTCTCCATCTTATTTGGTGAAGTATCGGTACTAGGCGGTTTGTTCCTGTCCTACTACCTTGACCTTGCTCCAGGCGGAACGATTGTAATGATTGCAGTTCTCATCCTTGTGCTGGCCATTTGGCTAAAAAAACGCGCGGCTACAAGATCCATCTAACGGGGTGATATCATGAATGTGAACGAAGCAATGGACCTGTTGAAGGAACAGGGGTATAAGCATACTGGTAAAAGGGAAGATATGCTCCAGTTGTTTTCCGATAATGACAAATATTTGACTGCTCGCGATGTCCTGGAACAAATGAAGGGAAATTATCCTGGCTTGAGCTTTGATACCATCTACCGGAATTTAAGCGTGTTTGCTGAACTAGGTATCCTGGAAATGACAGAGTTGTCAGGTGAAAAGCATTTCCGATTCACCTGCTCACATAAAGAGCATCATCACCACTTTATTTGCCTTGACTGTGGCAAAACGAAGGAAATTGAGACCTGTCCAATGAGGAATATTGAAGCAAGCTTCAAAGGCTATGATATTTCCGGGCATAAATTCGAAATATACGGTCGCTGCCCTGACTGTGTTCAATAGTAAAAGATATAAAATAAATCCCGATAAAAACAAAAAAAAACGGCCATCCAATTGGCCGTTTTTAACTATTTTTAAACCAGTTTTCTACCCATTCATTTGCTTCCTGCCAGTTATTTACCCGGATGACTCCTTCAGGAATCGGTTCCTGATTGTAAGGAGTATTGAAAAGGATGACCGGAATCCTTAGCTCTTCATGCAGGTTGACTGCATTATCGTGTTTATCCTCGAAAAATATATCCACTTCGTATTTACGTGCAGCCTCGATTTTATCGTGTGAGCCGATCAGATGGATGTCATGATACCTAAGTTCGTTGGCAGAAAACCATTCTTTGGTCAGATCTAGTAAATGTGTTCCCCTTGCACTGATGAAAAATAATTCGTGCTGTTTCTCCCAGCTCTTTAAAATTTCCTTAGCTCCTTCTGCTAAAGGGGAGTTGGAATAAATTACTGGCTCCATTTTTTTGAACCAGGCTGCGAACTCTCTTTCAGTTACAGATACAAGCGGCATAAAATCATATTGCTTAATATCATCCAGTGTAATATTCAAATCGAACCCTTCATTTAAATAAGGTACAAATGTAGTCGGACAAGTGACTGTACCATCGATGTCTATGCCTAAACGTTTTTTCATCAATCTGCTCCTTAAACATTGATCTTTATTTAATCTTACCAAATATGGAAGGCACGCAAAAGATTTACTTTCTCAAGTTAGTCAAACATTGCCATGATGAAATCCTCATTACTCGTAAACAATAATAAATGCTCCACTTAAGAAAGCGAGGGATTAAAGTGGCAGACCAAGAGCGAAAACAGATAGGTACCGAATATATCACTGAACCTAAGCAGGATGTCATCACTATAAGGGATGCGCGTGATGAAATATACCAGGAAGAAACAGCAACTGAAGTGTACTCTCCTGCACGTGATGAGCACTACCAGGAAATGACTGCAATCGCAGGACCTGAACGTGAGGAACATTATCAGGAAATGACTGCAATCGCTGGACCTGGACGTGATGAGAACTACCAGGAGATGACTGCGATCGCCCGACCTGAACGTAAGGAACAGTATCAGGAAGAAACTGCGGCGGAGATTGCTGCTCCTGCACCACCTGCAATTGCAAGAAGGTCAGAAGAAGAAAGTACAACTGGAGGACGAGGGCTTGCTTTATCAGCTCTTGCCCTATCGATCTTGTCGCTGTTTATTTTACCTGTTCTTTTCGGAGCTGCTGGGATTGTCCTTGGCTTCATGGCCCGCAGAAGAGGATCCGCTATCGGAAGCTGGGCAATTGGAATAGGGACAATCTCAATTCTAGTCGGCATCTTTATATTGCCGTTCTTCTGACGGTGACATAAGATTGCCAACAAAAAATGCCCGGGATTGATTTCCCGGGCATTTTGATTGTTATTGCTGAAGAGCAGCTTCGCGAATCTTTTCTTCAGCAATTTTATCGATTTCTTTCTTAAGTTCCTCTACCATTGTTTCCTCTGGCACTTTGCGGACAATCTCTCCTTTTCTGAAAAGGAGTCCTTCCCCTCTCGCCCCTGCAATGCCGATATCAGCTTCTCGTGCTTCACCAGGGCCGTTAACAGCACATCCAAGGACAGCAACCTTGATTGGCGCCTTAATCTTTGAAATGTACTCTTCTACCTCATTGGCAATGCTGATCAAATCGATTTCGATTCGTCCGCAAGTTGGACAAGAGATTAATGTCGCAGCATTTGCTGCAAGGCCGAATGATTTTAACAATTCTCTCGCAACTTTTACTTCCTCAACTGGATCAGCGCTTAATGATACCCTGACAGTGTTTCCGATTCCCTTACTAAGAATCGCTCCAAGGCCAGCTGCACTTTTGACAGTACCTGCAAATAAAGTCCCTGATTCCGTGATTCCTAGATGAAGCGGATAATCAAAAGCTTTCGCA
Source organism: Mesobacillus jeotgali (assembly GCF_002874535.1). Classification (GTDB taxonomy): domain Bacteria; phylum Bacillota; class Bacilli; order Bacillales; family Cytobacillaceae; genus Mesobacillus; species Mesobacillus jeotgali. The sequence continues at coordinate 3,065,625 of NZ_CP025025.1, read as the reverse complement.
GCTTTTTCGTAAGCCTCAATCGCCAGGTTAACATCAGAAGCCTTCATCGAAACGATGATATTATGGAAATCAAGGTCTTCAAGGATTTTGATGTGGTGCAGAGCACTCTCTACCATGCCATCTGCTGTAGGATAGCCATATTTTTCAAGGATACGTCTTTCAAGAGAACCCGCATTTACGCCGATTCTAATCGGGATCCCGCGCTCTTTTGCAGCTTTTACAACAGCCTCTACCTTTTCACGTTTGCCGATATTACCAGGATTGATCCTGATTTTGTCAGCACCGCCTTCAATTGCTTTAAGCGCTAAGCGGTAATCAAAATGGATATCAACAACAAGTGGTATGTTTATTCTTTTTTTGATTTCTGAAATAGCATTTGCCGCTCTCTCATCCGGACAAGCAACACGGACAACCTGGCAGCCTGCTTCTTCAAGCCGCTTGATTTCAGCGACAGTCGCTTCGACATCATGCGTCTTGGTTGTTGTCATACTCTGGATGACAACTTCATTGTTGCCACCAATGGTTAAATTCCCAACCTTAATTGGACGGGTTTTGGTACGATGTATAATTTCACTCAACAGTGATTCGCTCCTTTGAAAAATGGAATTCATGAATATGTTCCTAAAGTTGCATAACCCCATTTTATCAATCTTTTGTTCAAATTGACAAGGAAAGACTTCAATTGTTAGCCTTTGCTAATTTTGGCTGCTGTAGTCCGGGAATTTATAAACGTTTCCGAATTTGATTTTTTGCGGATCTGTCCCATCGTTCAATTTTTTAAAATCTTCAACTGCTTGTGAGACAGGTACGCCCAATGGTTTGTCCATATAACTGTCAATTACTGATAGCACAGTATCACCAGGCAGTACTTCGTGTTCAAAAAAAGGTATTTCTTGTGTGGTTTGTGTTTCTGCCTTTTCCATCTCTACCATTTCCATTTTCGATATTTCGGGATCCTGCATTTTCGCTGCTGGAAGTGTTCCTATGCTCAAATCATTGTAGACTGCGTATGCTACTATCAAGAAAACCAATAAGCCTGCTAGTTTTTTCATAGGACCCTCCTCCTTTAACGCTTATATCATTATTTATGCAGCTGAAATATAAATAAGAACAATTTTGATAGATAAAATAGAAGTTTTTAAAGAATTTTTAAAACAGCTTGTTTCGATTTGAGAGAATGTATTTGTTTATGAAAGTGAATAATGGGGCAGAAAAAGAGAAAACCATATATTAAGGCGTGAAAACAAAAAAAATACGCCAGAGGCGGCGTATTCTTAACTTTCGGCAGGTTTCTTGCCTTGCAGTTCTTTAATAGCTAACAGAAGTATCATAGAAGCAACAAACCAATTAACAGAGAAACTGAAGGGCACTTCTGTTTTTAATAATGCCATGATCGTGAAAAATATAGTAGGGAGTGTCGTGCTATATGCTGCCATTCTCCATAAGTGTCTGTATTGAAGCTTTCTCCCTGCGAGATTTTTCAATAGAAGGCCAAAGAACGCTAATAGAGAAACCTCGATGAACTTCATTCCGCTGGAAAAAACATAGATGACAATAAAAAGGATTCCCAGCAAAACAGGGAGCGAGGATTCAGCCGTATTGATGAGAGAAATAATGTCATCCTTTGTCATTGATTCAGTTGTGAAAAGGGAGTAGGGAACTGCATTAGTTTCGCCGCCAGCAGCGAGCACAATCTCCTTTTGAAGCATTGCAACGTTTGCATCCATGCCAGCCAGTTCACTTTCATCGATAGCACCGGTAGGGTCAAAAATTAATGTGAAACTCCCATTTTTAATTGTTAACGGTGCGTTAATGTCTGACTGCAGTACTCCCTCTTGAATTGTAAAAGAAGGTAAATCATTGTTGATGGATTGCTTGACCGATCCAACAGCTTCTGAAATCCCAACAAACATATAATAGACTATAGGCAAAATGGATATTAGGGTCAGCATGAAGACAAATAAAATGGTTTTGCCTATTCCCTGATATCGCGTGTCAGCAATTACCTTTGGAGAATATATGCTTTTTGCTAATTGTGTGAAAATACTCATGAATACACGTCCTTTGATAGAGTTACACTCACTATTTTAGCTTTTCACATAGTTAAATAACAACCTTTTCACCTCCGCTTTGTAACATTTTTGTAACATAACGAAGAAATGTTAAGGTATTGTAAATTCGAAGCGAAAATAGTTTACTTTTCATTAATATTTCCTTCATAATAAGCTGTGTTTGTAGATGTTTGTCGAAATAAATCTAGGGGTTGAAAAAATGGAATTGAATTTACAAGAAATGCTGTTTGAGTTCTTTGGTGGACTTGGTATCTTCTTATACGGCATTAAATTCATGGGTGATGGTTTACAGAAGTCAGCCGGGGATAGATTGCGTGATGTTCTTGACCGCTTTACGACTAACCCGATCATGGGTGTTCTAGCTGGTCTGATTGTAACTGTATTAGTCCAGAGTAGTTCAGCAACCACAGTTATTACGGTTGGATTAGTAAGTGCCGGGTTCATGACGCTGCGCCAGGCAATTGGGGTTATTATGGGTGCTAACATCGGTACCACGATTACTGCGTTTATCATCGGTATTGATGTTGGTGAATATGCTTTGCCAATTATTGCAGTTGGTTCTATTCTATTATTTTTCTTTAAAAGTAAAAAGGTACATAATATCGGACAAATCGTATTCGGATTTGGTGCCTTGTTTTACGGACTCGAATTGATGAGTGGTGGAATGAAGCCGCTTCGTAGCCTCGAATCCTTCCATGAATTGACAGTAGAGCTTAGCTCAAATCCTTTCCTGGGGGTTGTTATCGGTACAGTCTTCACGGTTATCGTCCAAAGTTCAAGTGCGACGATTGGTATTCTGCAAGGCTTGCATGCCGAGAATCTGATTAACCTTAATGGTGCCCTTCCGGTATTATTTGGAGATAATGTTGGTACAACCATTACCGCAGTTCTTGCAGCGATTGGCACTTCTATAGCTGCCAAAAGAGCTGCAGCAACACATGTATTATTCAACTTAATAGGAACCACTTTATTTTTAATATTGTTAAAACCTTTTACTGCTTTAATTGAAATCATCAGGGATAATCTTTCGCTTAATCCTGAAATGACAATTGCATTTGCCCACGGGATTTTCAACACGACTAATACACTGATCCAGCTGCCTTTTGTAGCAGTACTGGCATTGATTGTGACAAAGTTGATTCCTGGCGAGGATTCTATTGTCGAGTATAAGGCTCAGCACCTTGATCCGGTATTCATCGAGCAATCACCTTCGATTGCGCTGGGACAGGCGAAGGAAGAAGTCCTGCGCATGGGTAAGTTTGCCCTTAAGGGACTTGAAGAAACAAATGAATTCCTTAAAACGAAAAATACAAAGCATTCTTCTAATGCATACCAGTTAGAGGAAGCAATTAATAATCTTGACCGCAAAATTACGGATTATCTAGTCGACCTCGCAACTAGCTCTTTATCAGAGCATGAATCTGAAGAACACAGCATGCTGATCGATACAGTCCGGGATATTGAAAGAATCGGGGACCACTTCGAAAATATCGTTGAACTAATCGAGTATCAGCAGGCGAATAAAGTTAAGATGACCGATACGGCTATGGAAGACCTGGAAGTCATGTTCAACCTGACTGTAAGTACTGTTGAAGAAGCGCTTCAGGCATTGGACCAGAAGAACCCTGATACAGCCAGAGCAGTAGTCACAAAAGAGGATGAGATTGACAGAATGGAACGAACGCTTAGAAAGCAGCATATCCTTCGCATGAACGAAGGACAGTGTACTGGACAGGCAGGAATCGTGTTCGTTGACATCATCAGTAACCTTGAGCGAATCGGCGACCATGCAGTAAACATCGCTGAGTACGTTTTGGGAGAACAGAAATAGTGGTAAAATAAGCAAAGGGAAACCTTTGCTTATTTTTTTATTTTACAATCAAAAAGGATGGATTGAATGGAAGCAGTTTATTGGATAATCATTGGTGTGTTATTCGTTGGAGCTTATGCAAGTTTGGTGGTGCCAATCTTGCCTGGCGTACTTTTAATGTTGGGCGGTTTTATACTTTACGGCTTGTTTTTTTCATTTGAGCCTTTTAACTGGTTATTTTGGTCTGTTCAGGGGCTGTTCGTTGCACTGCTGTTTGGGGCTGATTATATTGCCAACATCATTGGTGTCAAAAAATATGGCGGTAGCAAGGCGGGGATGTGGGGAAGTACAATCGGTTTGTTGATCGGGCCTTTTGTAATCCCGATCGTTGGTATCCTGGTCGGGCCATTTTTAGGAGCAGCACTGGCTGAACTGCTGGTTAATAAGAAGAATTTGAATGAAGCGATTAAGGTCGGCTTCGGTTCTGTAGTAGGTTTTGTCAGCAGTGTGGTGACAAAAGGAATTATCATGACCATCATGCTCGTTTATTTCTTCATATTAGTATAAAAAAATCGTGCTGATGCAGCACGATTTTTTACCTTAAAGATATTTATATAGATTAGATTTAAGAGAATTCACAAATGTACCCTTATGCTGAGTTCACTCCTAACATAAGGGTATATTTTAATGATTTACAATTTTTTAGTTAAGCCCGCAAATTTCAAATGAACAATTCTGGCAATCGACTTCTTCCTTTAAATACGCCAGGTTCTTTACCGTGAACTTAAGCTGATCATAAGCGATGACGTCTTTCTCTCGTAATTCCTTCAGCATTCTTTGGATAACTTCACGTGTTCCGTATGTTAGATTCGCCAACTCCTGGTGGGTGAGGGGCAGATCGATCAGGATGCCTTCATCTGTCATCACGCCATAACTATTACACAGCCTGATCAAAATGGAGTACAAACCGCCTTTCTTCCCGTTCATGATAAGGTCCTGACATTTCATCTGTGCTTTAAGGTATCTGGTACTGAGCCAGTTAACCATCGCGTTCATAGCAGTTTTATCGTTCATAATGAATTCCTCGAACTGCTCTCTTTTGATCATGAGAATTTCACATTCTGTAAGAGTCTTAGCTGAAAAGTGATAACGCGGATTATGCTTGAACAGTTCATATTCAATAATCATTTCTTCACCATTCAAGATTTTTAGGATGAATTCCTTTCCTTTCATATGGACACGGCCAACAGAAACACTTCCACTGAGGATAACATAAACATTCTGAACGTTTTCATCTTCCTGGAATAGCATTGTATCCGGCTTGATTTTTTGAATGGTTTCCCGATCAATGAAGTTTTGCAAAATTAAGCTATATAATGATATATTTTTGTCCATCAAGGTCGTCTCCTTATTAAGCCTTTCTATACTATTGATTTAAAAGAATTGTTGTTACTGTGTCAACGGTGTTTTGGTAATAAATGGAATGGTTATATTTATAGATGCGACATATATCGTTGACAGGACTGCATTTGAGCAATATTGACGATTTTCTGAAACTTTATCAATGGGATTCATTTCTGTTATTTATAAACTGACTTGACAGACTGGCACAACAGAATTCTGTTTCAATTTTCATTAATAATAGTGCCACTGAAAATAAAATGTATATAATGTCGAAGAAAAGGGGATTTTAAACTCGTTATATAAAAGCATTTTATTTGAAACGATTACCGTTCTTTGGTAATCTAAACTAGAAGCACTTTTAGAACAATTCTAATAACAGAATTATGTAAAAGATTTTGTTCTGGGAGTGAAACACGATACATAGGAGGATGTTAAAAATGGCATTTGAATTACCACAATTACCTTATGCATATGATGCGCTTGAGCCACATATCGACAAAGAAACAATGAATATTCACCACACTAAGCACCACAATACTTATGTAACTAACCTTAACAATGCTTTGGAAGGTAACGAAGAGCTTCTTTCTAAAACTGTTGAAGAAGTAGTTGCTAACCTTGATGCAGTGCCAGAAGCAGCACGCACTGCAGTTCGCAACAATGGCGGCGGACATGCCAACCACTCTTTATTCTGGCAAGTTATCTCTCCAAACGGAGGCGGCGAGCCTACTGGCGAACTAGCAGAAGCAATTAACTCTAAGTTTGGCGGCTTCGAAGGCTTCAAAGAAGAGTTCTCTAAGGCAGCAACTACTCGTTTCGGCTCAGGCTGGGCTTGGCTTGTTGTTAACAATGGCGAGCTTGAAGTTACTAGCACTCCAAACCAGGACTCTCCATTAATGGAAGGTAAGACTCCAATTCTTGGACTTGATGTTTGGGAGCATGCATACTACCTGAACTATCAAAACAGAAGACCAGAATACATTGGTGCATTCTGGAACGTAGTTAACTGGGAAGAAGTTAGCAAGCGCTTCGCTTCTGCAAAATAATTGACTGATCACAAGAGGGGCTGCAATTGATTGCAGTCTCTCTTTTTTATTTGTACTCCTTTATCCTTCAAAGACCCTCGGGAAAAACTGAATAACCCCCTTAACTTTGTTAGAAACTACCCTAGAGAAAAGGGGAGTCGATCATGAGCAAAGTAAACAAATTATTAGGAGACATTGAATTGACAAAGGATTTAGCGCTCCTTTTGATTATTGGGGGATTGTACTCATTGAGCATTGCCCTTTCGAATACCTTTGTTAACATTTATTTATGGAAGCAATCTGGTGAACTTGCCGATCTGGCAATGTATAATTTATCGATTGTCATTGCGCAGCCACTTACATTCATTCTTGCGGGAAGATGGGCAAAAAAAGTCGACAGGGTTATTGTCCTTCGAATCGGTGTAATCTTTCTGGCTTTGTTTTATGTAACGGTTTTGCTTGTAGGAACGAAAGCTTCAAATTTTTTACTGTTACTAGGTGTGTTGTTAGGAATAGGCTATGGTTTTTATTGGCTTGCCTACAATGTTCTCACTTTTGAAATCACTGAACCGGAAACGCGTGATTTCTTTAATGGCTTTCTGGGCATCCTTGGTTCAGTCGGTGGAATGATAGGTCCTGTAGCTGCAGGGTTTATTATTTCCCGGCTTGAAAAACTGACTGGCTATACGGTAGTATTTGGACTTTCATTAGGTCTTTTTTCAATAGCAGTGTTGCTAAGTTTCTTCCTGAAACGGAGGCCTGCCCATGGAAAGTACTGGTTTCAGCGTATTATCGCTGAAAGAAAGCATGACAAAAATTGGCGCATGGTAACAAATGCCCATTTTTTTCAAGGTCTTAGAGAAGGGGTATTTGTTTTCATCGTTTCGGTATTTGTATTTATAGCTACAGACAGTGAAATGGCATTGGGTACCTATGGTCTGATCAATTCAGGGATTTCTTTTCTTGCCTACTATTTTGTTTCAAGAATGCTGAAAAAGAAATATCGAAAAAAAGCGATTCTGGTGGGCGGAATTATTCTTTTCATAGCGATATTCCTGATTGTTTTCCAGGTCAGCTATTTCCGTCTGTTGTTATATGCGGCTCTGATTGCAGTCGCTTATCCATTGCTTCTCGTTCCGTATGCATCAATGACTTATGATGTGATTGGACGTGGCTGGAAAGCTGCTGAAATGAGAATCGAATATATAGTAGTCCGCGAATTATTTTTGAATCTTGGCCGTATTGCTTCGATTGTGTTATTTCTGGTTTCAACCCATATGTTCAATGAAGAACAGGCAATCCCCATCCTGCTTGTCATCCTTGGGAGCGGACATACATTGATTTACTTTTTTATCAGGAAAATTCATCTGAAAGCCCCAGCATGACCGGGATGATCCCCGGTCTTTTTCCTATAATCCAATACGATTGGAAAATATTTCTGAGCTAGTTTATTAATAGAAAAAAACGGCCACTTTCGATAAAATAAAAGATAGTGCATAATCATGGACATACAGACTGAAGAGGTGGGAGAGGCTTGAATAAGAAGAAAAAGAAGAAGACGCATGTGCCATTCAGGCTGAATATGTTGTTTTTTGCGGTTTTTGTTTTGTTTTCAATGCTAATTTTAAGACTTGGCATTGTTCAAATTGTTTACGGTGAGGATTTTAAAAGGGAAATAGAACGAACTGAAGACGTTACCGTGAACAATCCTGTTCCGAGAGGGAAAATGTACGACCGGAACATGAAAACGATTGTCGATAATACACCCAGTAAGGCTATAACATATACAAAGAGCCAGAGCACTGAGACAAAAGAGATGCTTATGATCGCAGAAAGGCTCGCAAAACTGATATCAAAGGATTCAGAAGAGGATTTAAAGAAAGTCAGGGAACGGGACAAAAAGGATTATTGGATTTTAACAAATGAAGAGCGAGCGAGAGAAAAAATTACAGAAAAAGAATGGTCACAGTATGATGAAAAAAAGCTGGATGATAAAGCCCTTTATAATCTCCAGCTGGATCGCATCACTGAAAAAGAGCTCAATGAATTAACGGACGAGGATCTTGAAGTACTCGCTATTTTACGTGAGATGATGAGCGGATACGCATTATCGCCTCAAATCGTTAAAAAAGAGGTAACACCGGAGGAATTTGCTATTGTCAGTGAGAACCTCGAAATGCTGCCGGGTGTCGATACAACGACTGACTGGGAGCGGAAATATTCTTATGACAAAACGCTTCGTTCAATTCTAGGAAAAGTAAGTGATTCCGAAAAGGGTCTTCCGAAAGAAAAGCTTGAGTATTATCTTGCTCGCGGCTACAGCCGGAACGACAGAGTCGGCTTAAGTTACATTGAACAGCAATATGAAGATGTCCTTCACGGCCAGAAAGCAAAAGTTAAAAACATTACCGATAAGGGCGGAAACGTCCTGGACACAAAGGTAATTACTGATGGACAGCGTGGCAAGGACCTTGTGCTGACAATCGACATGGATCTTCAGCTTGCTGTAGAAAAAATAATTGAAGAAGAATTGGCGAAGGCAAAGCAGCAGCCAAGAACAGGACTGCTGGACAGGGCATTTGTTGTGTTAATGGACCCTAACACAGGAGAAGTGTTGTCGCTAGCCGGAAAGCAGATCGTTAAGGATGAAGAAACAGGAAAAACGGTCATGCAGGATTTTGCAAGCGGGAACTTTACAACTTCATATAATGTCGGGTCTGCTGTTAAAGGAGCAACAATTTTAACAGGATTCAATACCGGAGCAATCAGCCCTGGTACTCAGTTTTATGATACACCGATTAAGATAAAAGGCACGAATCCGAAAAAATCCTGGAAAGCAGGATTAGGTACTCTTGATGATCGCAATGCCCTGAAGGTGTCATCTAACGTCTACATGTTCAGGACTGCAATAAATATTGGTAAAGGTAATTATAAGTATGATCAGCCGTTGTATCTTGAGCCACAAGCTTTTGATACGATGAGAAACTATTTCAGTCAATTTGGCCTTGGTACAAGGACAGGCATCGACTTGCCAAACGAGATGGTCGGATTCAAGGGAACAGAAAAAAGGCCTGGTCTTTTGCTTGACTTTGCGATTGGACAGTACGATACGTATACGACGCTTCAATTGGCACAATATGTTTCAACAATCGCAAATGGCGGCAACAGGCTTCAGCCAAGGATTGTCAAAGAGGTCAGGGAACCGGTCATGAAGAATAATGAGGTTGGTCCGGTTCTGAATGAATTGGAACCTGTCATACTGAATAAGGTTGACGGCAAACCGGAATGGTTTGACAGAGTCCAGGAAGGTTTTAGGAGGGTTATGCAGGAGAGAGGCGGTACAGCTTATGGCGCATTTTATACCGCTGATTATAAACCTGCTGGCAAAACGGGTACAGCCCAAGCATTTTACGATGGCCCGAAAAGAAAGAATTATGATAAGCCTCCTGAAGTGATGAACTTGAGCCTGGTGGCTTATGCTCCATATGAAAATCCGGAAATTGCGATGGCTGTCATGGTTCCCTGGGCATATGAGGGCAATCAGGGACACCATGCAAATAATGACATCGGGCGGAGAGTCCTTGATACGTATTTTGAACTGAAAAAGAAACGCCTTGAGGGAAATATGAATCCTGAACAGCCGATCCAGGAAATTGAAAAGAAAGAAGAAGGAACTGAACTTCTTGAAGAAATTGCTGAAGATATTGAACAATAAACCTGATGAAACTGTCTTTATGAGGCAGTTTTTTCTGTTTTTATGGGTATACTAACGCCAACCGGACAAACTTAATGTATTACCTTTTTTCGACAAGAATACACAAGAATCAACGAATTTACAAAACCTTTACATTCAGTTAAAACAGTCTTAAAAGAAGAACTGTATTCTTGGTCTTGTAGGACATAACAACCACATCTCGTAGGGGGAATTAAGGAATGAAAAGTCTTAAAAAGATGGGCCTATTTTCTATGCTGGCAGCTGTCATGGTATTCGCTGCGGCTTGTGGTGGCGGAGATAACGAAGGTGGAAATGGAGAAGAACTGGAAGGCAGCGTCGTTATTGACGGTTCTGGTACAGTATATCCATTCATGGCACGCATGGCTGAAAACTATATGGGTGAACAAGAAAATGTTTCTGTTGAAGTAAGTCGCTCCGGAACATCAGCGGGTTTCAAAAAATTCCTTGCTGAAGACGGAACTGACTACAATGATGCTTCCCGCCAGATTAAGGATGAGGAAAAAGCAAAAGCAGAGGAACTTGGAATAGAAGTACAAGAAATGAAGGTTGCACTTGACGGTATTACAATCGTCATTAATAAAGATAATGACTGGGCTACGGAGCTTACTGAACAAGAAGTAAAAGATATTTTCCTTGCTAGCGCAGGAAAGAAAAAATGGTCTGATGTCCGCGCTGATTTCCCGAACGAAGAAATCAAAACTTACGGACCTAATGAAAACCACGGAACATACGAATTCATGTTTGAAACTATCCTTGAAGAACAAGATCTTCCAGAAGATATTAATCTTCAGCAAGATTACTCAACTCTAGTGGACCTTGTTTCTAAAGATAAGAATGCAATTGGTTTCTTCGGTTATGGTTATTATGAAAGCAATCAAGACAAGCTTTCTGCAGTAAAAGTGGACTTCGGCAATGGTCCTGTAGAGCCGTCATTGGACACAATCAAAGAAGATGGTGACTATGCTCCTTTCACTCGTCCGGTGTTCACATATCTAAATGTGAATAATGCAAAAGAAAAGCCTCAAGTATTGGACTATGCTATTTACACAATGAACAATGCACAGGATGTTGCGAAAGAGACTGGCTTCGCACCTTTAGCTGAAGAAGATGTAAAAGCTGTTCTTGATACATTGAATAGCCTAAAGAAGTAAAACCAGACACGTGAGGAGATGAGAGGTCCAACCTTCTCATCTTCTTGCGTGTGAATATGTTATGTTATTTTATTTTATTTTATTTTCCCTTGGGTACTATAAGGAAAAGTTCTTCCTTGGATGAGAAGGATGAAAGGGGTTATTCGCGTGGCAAAAAGCGTTGTCCGAAATCACGGCCAAGAGTTGAATGTTCGTGAAATCATACAGGAAAAGAAAAGAACCAAAAGCTTTACTAATACAACTGAAAAATTAATCCCAAAGATTTTATTTGGAATTGCAGCAATCTCAGTTTTTACGACAATTGGAATTGTACTTACATTATTGACCGAAACAATTGCCTTTTTTAAGGCTGTTCCTTTTATAGACTTCTTCACAGGCACTAAATTGAAGCCTCTTGGTGAAAATGCAGTATTTGGTGTATTACCCTTGCTTACAGGTACTCTCATTTCTACTGTAATTGCGATGCTTGTAGCGATTCCGGTTGGACTGATGACAGCGATCTTCCTGAGTGAATATGCTTCGGAGAAGACTCGCAGGTTACTAAAGCCAATCCTTGAAATTTTGGCAGGGATTCCAACCATCGTTTATGGTTTCTTTGCTTTTACTTTTGTAACACCGCTATTGAGATCATTTATTCCTGGTCTTGAGCCGACAAATATATTAAGCCCGGGTATCGTAATGGGAATCATGATCATTCCGATGGTTGCTTCTTTATCGGAAGATGCGATGAGTTCTGTGCCAAACGCCATGAGGGAAGGTGCCTTGGCTCTCGGTGCCACAAAGCTCGAGGTAACATGGAAGGTTGTCATCCCGGCAGCGATTTCAGGAATCATCGCCTCTTTTGTGCTTGGAATATCCAGGGCAATTGGAGAAACGATGATTGTTGCGATTGCCAGCGGCAGTTCAAAGAACTTCACTTTTGACGTTACACAATCGATGCAGACAATGACGGCGTATATTGTTGAAGTAACTGGCGGCGAGGCGGCTGCCGGCACAACCTTATACTATAGTCTTTATGCTGTTGCTATGACATTGTTTGTGTTCACGCTGATCATGAACCTTATCGCTCAGTATATCTCTCGCAAGTTCAGGGAGGAATATTAAGATGAAATATGTAGATACGACTCAAGTTCAGAAAAAAATGGGTTCCAGGTTACTGGCAAACAACCTTGCAAAAGGGTTATTCTTGCTTGCCACACTTTTCGGCCTGGTCGTTTTGGTTGTATTAATCTACCGTGTTTTAAATGATGGATTACCATGGATCAATGTAGATTTCCTGATGAATAGACTATCGACTGACCCTGAAAGAGCCGGAATCTGGGGAGCGATTACCGGAACCCTATGGCTAATGGTTGTAGTTGCTCCTGTAACAATGCTCCTCGGTATCGGTACAGCAATTTATCTCGAAGAATATGCAACTAAAGGCCGCATTTCTTCCTTTATTAAAACGAACATTTCAAACCTGGCCGGGGTTCCATCTGTCGTATTCGGAATCCTTGGTTTGACTGTATTTGCAAGGACACTTGATTTAGGGTCGGTTGTCCTTGCTGGCGGATTGACGATGGCATTGCTCGTACTTCCTGTTGTCGTCGTAGCAAGTCAGGAAGCAATTCGCGCGGTACCTCAATTTTTGCGAGAGGCTTCTTATGGGATGGGCGCTACCAAATGGCAGACAATCAAGAATGTTGTTTTGCCTGCTGCATTGCCAGGGATCCTGACTGGTGTCATCCTTGCTCTATCACGTGCGATCGGGGAAACAGCCCCCCTTGTTGTAATTGGTATTCCGGCATTGTTGATACCTATTCCAGACGGAATTTTTGATAAGTTCACGATTTTGCCAGTGCAAATTTATTATTGGACAATTGACTCTGCTCTTGTAGCTGAATATGCCAATCTGGCAGCAGCAACAATCGTCATTTTGTTACTCGTTTTGTTCGTGATGAACTCAATTGCCATCTTGATTCGTAATAAATTCCAAAAAAGATATTAGTCTGGGAGGGGTAACTTATGTCAGTAGTAACAGATAAGTCGAATGCTTCTGTTAAAGATGCACAGAATTCAGCAAAAGTAGATAACAAAAAGGTTGTATATGAAACAAAGGACCTGAACCTTTGGTATGGTGAAGGCCATGCTTTAAAAAATATCAACCTTGCGATCAATGAAAATGAGGTTACAGCTATCATCGGGCCATCCGGCTGTGGTAAGTCAACTTATATCAAAACGTTGAACCGAATGGTAGAACTTGTCCCGACTGTGAAGATTTCTGGTGAAATTTTATATAGAGGACGAAACATCCTTGAAAAATCGTACCAGGTTGAAGATTTAAGGACAAGTGTCGGGATGGTGTTCCAAAAGCCGAATCCATTCCCTAAATCCATATACGATAATATCGCTTACGGCCCTAAGATTCATGGTATCCGCGATAAAAAGATCCTTGATGAAATTGTCGAAAAGAGTTTAAGAGGTGCTGCCATCTGGGATGATGTAAAAGACCGATTGAACCAGAATGCGTACGGCTTGTCTGGTGGTCAGCAGCAGCGTATCTGTATCGCCCGTGCCCTCGCTATCGAACCCGATGTCATCTTGATGGACGAACCTACATCAGCACTTGACCCGATTTCGACCTTGAAGGTAGAAGAACTGGTCCAGGAATTAAAAAAAGATTATAGTATCATTATTGTTACTCACAACATGCAGCAAGCTGCCCGTATATCTGACAAGACTGCATTCTTCCTGAATGGAGAAGTCATTGAGTTTGCTGAAACTGATAAGATTTTCTCAAATCCATCGGATAAGAGAACAGAGGATTATATTACTGGACGTTTCGGTTGATTGGATTATTTCATTGGAAGGATGATGATATATGGTAGTTAGAGGGAAGTTTGATGAAGACCTGAAGACATTGCACCAAAAGTTGCTGGAACTCGGGAACTTTGCAGTCAATGCGCTTAACCAATCTCTAGAAGCGCTTGAAAAAAAGGATATTGAACTTGCTTTGAAAATTCTTGAGGATGACGCGAACGCTAACCTTCTCGAAGAAGAAATCAATGATTTTGCGATTTTATTGATTGCGAAACAGCAGCCTGTAGCAGTGGATTTAAGAAGGCTGATTGTAGCGATCAAAATTGCGACTGACATTGAGAGAATGGCGGATTTTGCAGTTAACATCGCGAAATCGACGATCAGGATAGGGAAAGAGCCTCTTGTAAAGCCGATCGAGCATATCAAGCAAATGCACCAAATCTCACTTGAAATGCTTAAGCTATCATTAGAAGCGTATAACGAAGAGGACTTGGGGAAAGCAAGACAGGTTGCACAGATGGACGACCAGGTTGACGACCTGTATGGTCAGACAATCAAGGAACTCCTAAGCCTTGCTCAAACGAAGCCCGAACAGCTTGCGCAAATCACACAGCTCTCATTTATCAGTCGTTACCTAGAGCGCTCAGCAGACCATGTAACAAATATTGCCGAAAACGTCTTTTACCTCGTAAAAGGGAAGAGATACGATCTAAATCAATAAACAATTAAGGAGCAGGGGAATCCCTGCTCCTTTTTTAAAATTATTAAAAAGCACAAAGAGAAAAGACCCTCCAGTTAGAGGGTCTTAAATTCATTACCTGTTCTTCGTGATGATTTTAGCGATTTGGTGATAATCCAAACCGCTTTTCAGTTCGTACTTGCCGATTTGTACCTTTGTATGGTAACCCTGATCAATCAGGAATCGCTCAAATTTGGTTTCGTCGTCGATGATCCCCTGACTTTCCAGCATTGTCGCGACATCACCGGGAGACATACCGCTGGCGATGATAAGAGTGAACTTCTTTTCTTCTTTTACTTCTTCTGCTTTTTCAGCAGGAGCTTCTTCTTTTGGTTTTTCTTCTTTCACAACTTCTGCTTTTTTCTCGTTAAGTTTGGCAAACTCGTCGTTGCTAAACACCTTATAGCCTTTTTCTTCGAGAATCTTTTTGGCATCTGAAACGGCAACTTTCTTCTCTGGTTCTTTTTCAGCGATTACGCTGCTGCCCGCCCAGAGGAAAATCGCTGCAAAAATAAGTCCTAATGAGAATGCTTGCGCTGTTCGTTTATTCATACGATCTGTCCTTTATCAACAAATTCATTAATGATTTCCTGGACTTCCTTGTTAGAAAGTGATGATTGCTTTGCAATTTGGTTTATATCCATCCCTTGCTGGGCAAGCGACCATACCTGATTTTTTATGATATCGTGAATTTGGTTTTTGCCAGTATTGAATGAAGTTTGCTTTTCCAGAGTTGTATCATTTACGAGCAATTCTTCCTCTAGTACCTTAAGCTTTTTCTTGATCTGGTATAGATCTTGGATTTGCTGGATTGTCAGCTGGTCGATTTCTTCGCGCAATTCTTTATATGGATCTTTCAAAAAGAAAGAAATTGCGAAAAGAAGCGCGGCCAGGACAAAAAGACTGATGATTATGTAGCCCATCTGTTATTCCTCCCGAGCTGTTATTAGAACACATAGAATTAGTTTAACATTCAAGGTAGGAAAATTCGATTTATATTTTTTTCCTGAAAAAAAATGATAGTTTTGTCTTATTATGATTTCCATTCGCTGTAAAGACTGTCGAATCTCCGCCATATTTGTAATCCTAAAAGACTATTGAAAAATAAATAAACGTTTTTGTGTAGAGTATTCAGCAAGGTGCAAATTACGACAATTTGCGTTCATTGTGGCGGATAGACGAACATGCTAACATAAATTTAATGAATATATTTTAAATTCCATTAATATAATGATTGATTTGGGGGTGCATCGTGGCGGAGAGGACTCATTATATTAACAAGCTCCATGATCATTTAGTTGCGAGAATCCTTACACCAGGCAAGCTATTCGTTTACTGGCAGCTCCAGGATGAAAAGGTGCGGTTCATTTGCGATTATTTTTACATACCGGAAGAACAGCTCATTAAAACCTTGCGCTTATATGATCAGAACTCCAGAAAGGTCATCCATGAAGTAGTTCTTCGTCATGATGTGTCAAGCTGGCTGTTCAAGGGGATTAAACCAACCGGTAATTATTATGTTGAACTGGGGATTAAACGAAGCACAGAGAAATTTTTTCCATTGATAAAGTCAAATTCGGTTATCCAGCATAACGATAATCAGCTAAAAACGGAGAAACCAACTTCACCTGGGTGGGCCGGAAAGGTGAGCACCTACACATATTATGAGAATCTTGAAGGGAGCATCACCAAGTGAAAGGCAGCCAGAGTCAAAAAGAGAAAACAATCCTGATGCTCTCGTGGGAATACCCACCTCATATAATGGGAGGGCTTGCGAGACATGTACATGCACTGTCAACTGAACTTGCAAAAAGTAATCAGCAAATTCATGTTTTAACGAGTAAACCTTATGATAGTCAAGAATATGAAAAACAAGGTACTGTCCATATCCATCGGGTAAATCCCATTAATGATCAGGATCCTGATTTCCTTTCCTGGATGGCAGGATTGAATCTCGCGGTAATTGAAGAAGCATTGAATATTGCAAAACATATTGAATTTAATGCTGTCCACACCCATGACTGGATGACAGGACCAGCGGCAGATTTTATCAGTAGAACATTGGATATCCCATTGATTGCAACGATTCATGGCACGGAATTTGGCCGTAATAAAGGCATTTTTACCGAACTCCAGCAATTAATTTCAAGAAAAGAGAATGAACTTTGCCATACTGCAGATGAAATCATCGTATGCAGCGATTTTATGAAAGCTGAAGTCATCTCATTATTTAAAATCCCCGACAACAAGATTACAGTGATCCCTAATGGGGCTCTATCGGAAAAAGTGGATGATATTGATTTCGATATCGAAGAGTTATATCCGTTCATTTCCGGCAAGAAACTGGTCTTCTCAATAGGAAGAATCGTTAAGGAAAAAGGATTCCAAACATTGATTGCAGCTGCAGTCCTGCTGAAACATAAAGCTTCGGATCTATGCTTTGTAGTAGCGGGAAATGGGCCGTTATTAGAAGAATATAGGAAAAAGGTCGTGGAGATGGGGCTGGATGGGTTCGTGTATTTTATAGGGTTTATTAATGATGAAATCCGTTCCGGTTTAATGAAAAGGTCAGATGTGGCTGTTTTTGCCAGCAGCTATGAACCTTTTGGTCTTGCCGCAGCGGAGGCACTTGCGGCTGGCGTCCCGACAGTCGTCGCAAAAACCGGAGGATTGCAAACATTGATTGAGGATTTTAAAACTGGGTTCTATATGCAGCCAGGAAATGAAGAAAGCCTTGTCCACATTATTAATTGGATTCTTGAAAATGAAGCCCGCGCTGAGGAAATCGGCCGAACCGGTATGATTTCAGTTCAAGAGAAATTCAGCTGGGAACGAAATGCAAAGACAACAGATACACTATATATAAGCGCGTTATCAAACTATTGCCATAAGGAGGGTATTAATGAAGACGAATGCTTATCTCAAAATCGACAATGAAGAGAACTTTGAATACAGCAGGAAACCATTGATTTTTAGTCCTGGCATATGGGTCAATGGAAAAGTGTATTGGCTTGGGAGTGTGACGGAGAAGCTTTTGCCGCAGGAAGATTTATCGATAAAAATCAAACAGGCAAATGTTCATTCAAGGGTAGAATTTTTCAATCTTTATGTGACGAACCATTCCAAAGTTGGCAAAGAAGCGAAATTAATCCTGATGCAGCGCCAAGCTGATAGTGTTAATGAACAATTCAGTTTTGTATCGCCAAATGAAGATGTCATCTTTCACTTTGCAGATAAAAGGATTTATCTCGTAAACGGTTTGAATAGCAATGGGAAGATGAAACAGTGTACAGTCCAGCCGTTATGGAATGTGAGCACAGAACGACTCTGGAATTGCCGGGAATCAGGGAGGCTTAATTATCAGCCAATGGCAAAGGGATCGGCGGCCAGCTTATTCTCGCTTGATTTGCAAATGGGTCCTCGTGAAACACAAAAAAGCAGCTGCTGGATGATCGAAGGAAATGAAAAAAATATGGTTGTTCACTTGAATGAAATGCTTTTAAAAAACACACTAGCAATTCCCGACAAAAAGTGATATTATAGAAAAGTCGTATGCACGAACCTAGCTAGAATAGTTTGGAGGGAAATTACATGCGTGTAAATATTACATTAGCTTGCACAGAATGCGGAGAGCGCAACTATATTTCTAAAAAAAATAAGCGTAACAACCCAGATCGTCTTGAGCTTAAGAAATACTGCTCAAGAGAAAAGCGCGCAACTTTACATCGTGAAACAAAATAAGCAGCGGGATTTTTTCCCAGCTGCTTTTTTGTTTGTCTAAAAACCATATAATTCATTTCTCGCTTGCTGGAAGTAATGGTATTGTTTATACATAGGGAGTTATTGAATGACGTTAGTAAAACAATACATATTATACTCAGGACGTTTGGGGGAAAAACGGATGGATGCCAAAAAAAAACTTAGGAAGACCATTAAAGCAAAACTATCAGAACTTAGCCTGCCACAATACGAAGACCAATCATACAAGGTCGCACAGCAGCTATTCCAAAATGACGAATGGATGGAAGCCTCAACAGTCGCGATCACTGTATCAAAAGCTCCAGAGGTCGATACTTTCCAAATTATCAGGAAGGGTTGGGAGCAGGGAAAAAGAATGGTCGTTCCAAAATGCGAGCCGAAGACACGGAGACTGGACTTCAGGGAGCTGAAGCGATTTTCTGAACTTGAATCAGTTTTTTATGGTTTGCTAGAGCCAATTGTTTCAGAAACGAATACTGTTAGCGCTGGAGAGATTGATTTAGTCGTCGTTCCTGGACTCGCTTTTAATAAAGACGGGTACCGGCTTGGGTTCGGAGGAGGATACTATGATCGTTTTCTGGCAAACTACCATGGAAAAACGATTTCCCTGGCATTTAAAGACCAGATCGTTTCTGATATTCCTATTGAAAGTCATGATATCCCGGTTCGAAAAATAATCACCAGCGAAGGAGTTATCGTCATTGGAGATTGACCAGCTCTTGGTAATTGGATTTATTGCCTTATTTGCAGCTGCATCTGGATATTTTAAGCTTTTGAAACCATCGGGAGCTATAGCTGCTTTTTTGACCGGGATGTCCCTATGGGCAGGTTTTGGTTTAAAGGGCCTTTTTTTAATGGGAGCTTTCTTTCTTACCTCCAGCCTCCTGTCCAGGTATAAAAGCAAGGTGAAGGAACACCTGGGCGAGTTACATGAAAAAGGATCAGCAAGGGATTGGGCCCAGGTAGCAGCAAATGGAGGTACTGCAGCAATTGCTGGTCTGGCAAATTTCATTTCACCTGATCCAGTTTGGTTCCTCGTACTTGGTATCTCTATTGCCAGTGCCAATGCAGATACCTGGGCGTCAGAACTTGGAGTGCTAAGCAGAAAGCAGCCCGTATCGATTAAATCCTTCAAAACGGTGCCACGTGGAACCTCGGGAGCAATCTCTGGATTTGGAACAGCCGCTTCAGCAGCAGGATCCTTGTTAATTGCTTTAACCGGTGGTTTTCTATTCAATGAAGGTGCTGGCTGGATATTGTCTGTGTTTCTCTTGGGTGTGACTGGGGCGTTGCTGGATACGTTGTTTGGAGCCTATATTCAGGCAGGCTTTAAATGCGTCCGCTGCAATCTTCTTACAGAAAAATTAACCCATTGCACCCTGCCAACCAAAAAAGTATCAGGATTTTCTCGGATTAACAACGACGTCGTAAACTTTATTTCATGTTTCACAGCGGCTAGTATGGGAATTGTTTTATATAATATCCTTTAAACTTAAATCAGATGTACCCATAGTAACAAGGATGCAGCAATCAAATAAAACAACAAGAATCGAAATGTAACAAAATGTTTATAATGATAACGTTTCCATAAATTAAAATCGATACATTAAGTTCGATAAAAAAAGTACAATCTAATTGAGAAGAAATAATTCAAGGGGGTATACGGATGAAAAATCATGTGAACCGTGTTGTTTTGGTTGGAACAGGCTTCGTTGGTTCCAGTTATGCATTTGCGATGGTCAATCAGGGAGTAACTGAAGAATTAGTACTTGTTGATCTTAATAAGGAAAAGTCTGAAGGGGACGCTATGGATTTGAATCACGGAATGGCGTTTGCTCCTTCCCAGACTAAAATCTGGTTTGGTTCATATGCAGATTGCAAGGATGCGGATTTGGTGGTGCTTTGTGCTGGGGCCAATCAAAAGCCAGGAGAAACAAGGCTGGATCTTGTAGAGAAAAACACGAAAATTTTTAAAAGTATTGTAGATGAAATTATGGCCAACGGTTTTGACGGAATTTTCCTTGTCGCAACAAATCCTGTTGATATCCTCACATATGCTGTATGGAAATTCTCTGGACTGCCAAAGGAACGTGTCATTGGTTCAGGGACAATCCTTGATACTGCAAGATTCCGATTCTTGCTTGGAGATTATTTCAATGTAGATACTCGAAACGTACATGCCTATATTATAGGTGAGCATGGTGATACTGAATTGCCTGTATGGAGCCATGCCGACATAGGTGGAAAGCCGATCGCCAAAATGATGAAAGATCAGGAACATTATAAACACGATGACCTGGAAGAGATTTTCACGAATGTACGTGATGCTGCCTATCATATCATCCAGCGTAAAGGAGCCACCTATTATGGAATCGCCATGGGTCTAGTCCGATTGACTAAAGCGATTCTCCAAAATGAGAATTCAATCCTTACCGTTTCAGCTAACCTTAGCGGCGAATATGGTCACGACGACATCTATATCGGCGTTCCAGCTATCGTAAACCGAAACGGGATCAGAGAAATCGTCGAACTCTCCCTGGATGCAGAAGAACAACAGAAATTTGACCATTCTGTAGAAGTATTGAGAAAAGTAATGGACCCTGTCTTGAAGGGATAAGGAAAATGGGCTGTTGATCAATGCAGCCCTTTTTTATATTCACTGTTTTTGAAACCGCTTTCTTCTATTATATATACTCCTTTTTTTGACTTATAAGATAAGGGGATAAAAAATTGGTTTTATTCCCAAAATAAAAAGGGAGGGATTTATATGGCAAGGAAAATAATTTCGATTTTCATGCTTGGTCTGGCAGGCTATTTTGTTTTTGAGAACAGGTACAGGGTCATGAATATGCTTCTTGGCAACAGGTTTTTACGCCGGGTGGCTGTGGGTTCAATCATGGGTATGCCTGGTATTAGAAGCAAAATGATGGATTCATTATTTCCAGGACCTTCGGAGTTTCAGTAAAAAGACCTTGTCGGGTCTTTTTCTGTTTTAAGGGCTCTTGTTATCTCGCTAATGGTTCTTTAGTTTATAATAACTTTATAGAGGAAAAAATAAATACATATTAACGGCTGGGACCGGGGCAGGAAAGTAGGGGAGATGTTGGCTTTTTTGGAAGATTATTTGTTTTGGAAGGTCACGGAATTCCTGATTGTGAAGAAGGACTATCGTATCCTGCAGCTTTCGCAGGATCACGGAGAGCTATGGCTGGAAAAGACAGAAAACAAAAATACGCAGGTTGTTCGCCTGCTGCATTATAATCTTGATTGGAGCAACTGGCTGCAAAGGGATCTCGGGTTGACTGCGGAGAATGGAGACAGAATCCGCAGGAAACTTGCTAAAGGAGAGTTGAAGATTCTTAATCTCTACTTTAGTGCTTATCCCCCAGTAGACGATTATGAGTTTAGAATCGCCGAACCGACCCTTTCTGAAAATGGCAAGGTAACTGTTGAATCCATTTTAGTGGATCGGGCAAATGCGTCTGAAGCATTAAAGAAAATAGAAAATAGGATTGATGGTAACATCGAGATTGATTTAGCAGAGGAATTCTCTGTCGATGATATAGAGTCTATAAAGAAAAATGCTCTTTCCAGTGCAGTTAGTCGCGCTAAGGAAGAACAATCGATATTCAATTATGGGAAGCCTTTTTTCACCTATCTATTCATCGCGGTACAGGTGCTGATGTTCCTGGTTCTTGAGGCAGCGGGTGGAAGCACGGATACTTCAACGCTGATAAAATTTGGTGCAAAATTCAACCCCCTTATAATTGAGGGAGAATGGTGGAGATTTTTCACACCGATTATCATCCATATCGGACTGCTCCATCTATTCATGAATACCCTCGCTTTATATTACTTAGGGACGATGGTTGAACGGCTCTACGGCAATTTGCGGTTTTTGTTTATATATATTTTCTCAGGTTTCGCCGGAGTACTGGCCAGCTTCATTTTTAGTCCAAATCTTTCAGCAGGAGCGAGCGGCGCGATATTTGGCTGCTTTGGAGCTTTACTTTATTTTGGTGTCGCCAAACCAAGGCTGTTTTGGCGGACATTGGGACTGAATATCCTTGTAGTGCTTGGAATCAACCTTGCTTTTGGCTTTACCATTCCTGGAATTGATAATGCTGGACATATAGGAGGTCTTGTCGGAGGGTTTGCATCAGCCGGTATTTTCCACCTTCCTAAAAAGAAACGTCCTATGCTTCAAGGTGCATTCCTGGTTGTTTCTGTTGCTGCAGTTTTTTTATCACTGCAGTATGGTTTTAGCGGCAAAGCAAATTTAGTAGATGAAAGATCAATATTGGTGCTTGCTCAACAGCATATAAAAGCGGAAGAGTATGAGCAGGCCAATGAGCTGCTAACGGATTATCGGAAGTTGGAGACACTTTCGGCGGAATCATTATTCATGCTTTCATTTACCGAAATAAAGCTGGGTCAGCTTGAGGAAGCTAAACGTAATCTTCTTAATGTTATTGATATGTCTCCCGACTTCCATGAAGCATATTACAATCTGGCTTTGATATATTTCGATGAAAAGGAACTCAAGAAAGCTCAAACTTATGCTGAAAAGGCAGTAGAGTTAAATCCTGGGCAGGATAGTTACCGAGAAACACTTGAGCAGATTAATTACTACCTTGAAGAAGCTGCTTGAGTACAATGCTTTCACCAGAGTCAGTTTGTGTTACAACCAGCAGATGGCTTTTATCATTAGAAACCAAAATCAAAGGCATGGTACTGTCAATCGGATCAACGACAGTGCCATCGCTTTTTTTTATGCCAAGGTAATAATTTTTATATAACCCTTCCATTAACTTCCCAACAATATTGGCAGTCTCTTTTTGTGTAAAACCTTTTAAAGGCTGGTCTTCGTATTGTCTGATTGTATCGAGAGGTACAGCAATATAATTAGAAGCTTTAAACCCATACGTCTTTTCAGCCTTGTTCAAGCTTTTATTCAGTGTGTTACTTACACTTTTATTCAGGACATTCTTCCATTCCTTCTCTTGCTTACTTTTGGCGACAGAGAAGGATTGAAGTGTACTGAAAGGAGAATCAATCACATATAGCATGTCATCAGACATCCTTTGAGCGCTTGTGATTCTGTCGCCGTCCCCATGCAGTTCGGAATAATGAAAAGTGATGGCGTCATACCTTGCGCTTTCCCCGTTTGAAATGAAGTCTTCCTGGTACACATCTGCTGTATCCTGCTCCCATTTGGCAGCTTTTCCTTTTAAAAGTCCGTTGACAAACAATAGCCCCATATCCTGTCTTAAGTATGCCTCCTGGTCCAAACTGGACTGCATCTTCCAATCAATTGTATGCTTATCATTTTTTTTATCTTTTTGCAGCGCCAACGAAGTACTCACGCTCTTGTACTGCACAGAATCATTCAATGGAAAAAAAGTGATCGTCTCCTCTGAACTGTTTACGTTCTGAAGCTGGATCATCAATGCGGAGACTGCAATGGCTAATGCGCTAATTCCCAAAAATATATACTTTTTCATTAGGCTCACCCTTTTCAGATTGTCTGGTAGGTCGGTATAACCACTATATGATACTTGTCCGGAACACATGCAATTAAGTATGTATTTACGTTTTTTTGTCTAAGATGGTGAAAGAAGTGGACAGGAAAATATTGGTCAGCTTATTGCATAATGGCTGCTCCTGTATTACATGGTAAGTGCTCTTTCAATTTTATCCTGGTCTAAGACCACAGTTAGATATAAGATCGCATCAACAAAGTTTATAAAAGAGCCTTAACGAAAGGTGTTTGGATAGAATATGACAGAAAAAACGAAGCATCCCGTACAGGAAGATTTGAAAAAAAATATTGAGTATTTAAGAGAAGAACTGGGAATTGGGAAGAGTTTTGATGTAATCCATCTGGATGTCGAGTACGCCGGCAGAGAAATGGCACTATTTCTTGTTGATGGATTTGTAAAGGACGATATCCTTCTCTATATCATGCAGTTGCTTGCGAAGCTTGAGCCTGGAGCCCTGGACATTGATACACTCAAGAAACTGGTCAAGACATACATCCCTTATGTTGAGGTAGAAACGACTGACGACCTTGATAAGGTAGCAGATATGGTTCTGGCTGGCCCTACGGCGCTAGCAGTAGATGGAGTGGCTGAAATCATCCTGATTGATGCAAGAACCTATCCAGTGCGCGGGCCGCAGGAACCAGATACAGAAAGGGTGGTAAGAGGTTCGAGAGATGGTTTCGTGGAAACATTGGTCTTCAATACTGCGCTTACAAGAAGAAGAATCCGTGACCGTACATTGAGAATGGAGTACTTGCAGGTCGGCAGAAGGTCAAAGACAGATGTGGTCGTCAGTTACATAGAGGATATTGCCGATCCAGAGATGGTCAAGAAAGTAAAGGATTCAATCAGTAAAATTGATACGGACGGATTGCCAATGGGAGAGAAAACGATCGAAGAATTTATCTCAGGCCAGCATTGGAACCCATTTCCCACTGTAAGATACACAGAGCGCCCTGATACAGCTGCAACACATTTATATGAAGGCCATGTCTGCATCATCGTTGACGGATCGCCAAGTGTCCTTATAACCCCGACAACCTTCTGGCATCATTTGCAGCACGCCGAGGAGTACCGAAATAAACCGCTTGTCGGTGCTTATCTTAGAATGGTGCGGTTCATGGCTGTATGGGCTTCCTTGTTCATGCTTCCTTTATGGTATTTATTCGCGGTCAAACCAGAACTGCTCCCGGAGAAGCTGGCATTTATCGGTCCGAATGATCCAGGTCAAATTCCGTTATTTCTTCAGTTCTTTCTGATTGAAATAGGAATCGATGTGCTCAGGATGGCTGCCATCCATACGCCGACCTCCCTGGCAACCGCGCTTGGACTAGTCGCTGCCCTGATGATTGGACAAGTGGCAGTTGAAGTGGGCCTGCTGACAAATGAAGTCATCCTTTATCTTGCGATTGCGGCAATTGGAACTTTCGCAACACCAAGTTATGAAATGAGTCTGGCAAACCGGCTTGTAAGGATTTTCTTGTTAGTACTGACTGCAGCATTCCAATTATACGGTTTCCTAATTGGGGTTGTCCTGTTCATCATCCTGCTAGCAAGAATGAATTCCTTTGGTGTACCTTACCTCTGGCCATTCATACCGTTCAACCCGCGGGCATTCCGCGACGTGCTCGTTCGGTCTCCGATTCCATTAAAGAACAGAAGGCCGCGGATTTTGAAACCGCAGGATCCTGATAGGTAATGATTAAAAAGCAGCGCTTGCTGCTTTTTTCATTTGTAAGACGTTACTATAATCTATCTTTAGGTAGTCTGAGAACATACCAATTGAGCGATGAAAGACTTTGTTATTTGTCATAAAATCTTCTCCTGCATACTTGAGGAGGCAATGAGTATCCATTATACTTAAGTAATGGAAACATGCTCTTATTTTCACAAACATTGAGGGGATTACGTTGAAGACAATTTACGATATCCAGCAGTTCCTGAAAAAATTCGGGACAATTATTTACATAGGTGACAGAGTGGCGGATTTAGAGCTCATGGGAGCCGAACTGAAGGAATTGTATAATTCCCAATTGATTGAAACAAAAGATTACCAGTCTGCGATTTTGCTTTTAAGACAAGAAATCCGGATGGAAAAAGAAAAAAACGCAAATGAGAAAAGGTGACTTAATATGGCTGAAAAGTGGCTAGTAGGTGTAGATTTAGGAGGAACAACAACCAAACTTGCTTTCATAAGTTTATATGGAGAAATACTGCACAAATGGGAGATCCCAACAGATGTTTCTGATGAAGGGAAAAATATAACGGTCAATATCGCAAAGGGGATTGATGCGAAGCTTGAGGAGTTAGGACATTCAAAAAGTGAAATCCTTGGGATTGGCATGGGGGCACCTGGTCCGGTTGACCTTGCCACTGGCGTGATTTATGAAGCAGTGAACCTTGGATGGAGAGAGCCTTACCCGCTAAAAGACTTACTTGAAGTCGAAACCTCGCTTCCGGCTGTAATCGATAATGACGCAAACTGCGCAGCACTTGGTGAGATGTGGAAAGGTGCTGGAAATGGTGCAAAAGATCTTGTATGTGTCACTCTGGGAACAGGTGTAGGCGGAGGCGTTATCACGAATGGAGACATTGTACACGGAGTCAGCGGTGCTGCTGGCGAGATAGGCCATATTACTTCAATAGCTGAAGGTGGGGCTCCGTGTAACTGTGGCAAGACAGGTTGCCTGGAAACCATTGCTTCAGCAACTGGGATTGTCCGGATTGCCACTGCAGCTTTGAACGAAGGAACCCCAGCTGGAGAACTTTCAGTGGTGTATAAGGAAACTGGCCATGTGACAGCAAAAGATGTTTTCGATTCGGCAAAAAGAAATGACCAATTAGCGTTGAAAGTCGTCGATTCAGTTGCTTTGCATCTGGGGATTGCTCTTGCGAATATCGCTAATACTCTTAATCCTGAAAAAATTGTACTTGGAGGCGGAGTTTCAAAAGCAGGAAATGTTTTGCTCGATCCAATAAAAGAGCAATTTTTACGTAATTCTTTTCCACGAGTAGCACAATCGACTGAAATCAGCATCGCAACATTGGGAAATGATGCGGGCGTGATTGGTGCGGCGTGGCTGGTTAAGAACAAAATTGGATAAGAAAAATCAGCAGCAGGGAGTTTGGGATAAAACTCCCTGTTTTTTTATGCCAAAAGTTTCAATTTTCGGAATTTGGACATTCCTGAAACTTTTTTAGGTTTGATTCGTCTAAAATAGAGGAAAATGACAGTAATTGGTCTATGCTTTTTTAAGTTTAATTTTGTTTGCTTTTTAGAAAAAAAAGTATTAAGATTATCTTTGATTCTTGAGCAAGTGGAAAAAATCACCTTAAAATTCCCATATCTGTTATTTTTAACAGGGAGGTAACAAACAAATGAAGAATAATAAATGGACTAAAGCATCCATTGTTGCGATTGCGACAATCCTGCTTTGGTTAAAGACTTATATTGCCTATAAAACTAGCTTTGATATAAAGATTGAGAACTGGAGACAGGAGATCATCCTGTTCATGAATCCATTAAGTTTCCTGATGGTCATTTTTGGAGTCAGCATGTTCATGAAGGAAAAGGCTCAGAAACGCTACGTTTTGATTACAAGTTTCATAGTTTCAGCAATCTTGTTCGCGAATGTAGTGTTTTACCGTTTTTTCAATGACTTCCTGACGATACCTGTGCTTTTCCAAACGAGCAATATGAGCGACTTGGGAAGCAGTGTTACTGAATTGATCAACTTCAGTGACTTGTTATATTTCGCTGATATCCTCGTATTGGCACTTTTATTAAAAGCCAAACCAAATCTAATAGGATATCGGGAATACACAAAGGTGGACCGCAGAGCATATTTCCTTGTGGCGATCGCGATTTCATTTTTCAACCTGGGAATGGCTGAAACTGAGCGTCCGCAGCTGTTGACTAGAACATTCGATAGAGAAATGCTGGTCAAGAATATTGGGACATACAATTATCATCTTTATGATGCTTTCTTACAGTCAAAGTCTTCGGCACAGAGAGCTATGGCTGATGGCAGTGAACTGGCTGATATTGACAACTATGTGCGTGCTAACTATCTGCCGCCGAACGAGGACATGTTTGGTATCGCCAAGGGCAAGAACGTGATTCTGATTTCAATGGAATCCACGCAGAACTTTGTCATAAACCAAACTGTGAATGGACAGGAAATTACACCTTTCCTGAACGATTTCATTAAAGAAAGCTATTACTTTAATAATTTTTATCACCAGACCGGCCAGGGGAAAACTTCAGACTCCGAATTCCTTGTAGATAACTCATTGTATCCATTAAGCCGTGGTGCAGTTTTCTTTACGCACTCAGGAAATGAATATTCAGCGACACCTGAAATCTTGAATGAGAACGGCTACTTCACTGCTTCTATGCATGCGAATAACAAGAGCTTCTGGAACCGTGATATCATGTATCAATCAATGGGATACGAGCGCTTCTATTCATTGCCGGATTATGATGTGAATGAGGAAAATTCAGTAGGCTGGGGAATGAAAGATATTGAGTTCTTCCAGCAGTCTGTTGATCACTTGAAGGCTATGCCAAAGCCATTTTATTCAAAGTTCATTACATTGACGAATCACTTCCCATTCGAATTGAATGAAGAAGACCGCTTTGTCGAGCCATATACTTCAAATGACAAGACAGTCAACAATTATTTCCCGACTGTCCGTTATCAGGATGAAGCTTTGAAACTGTTTATACAAGAATTAAAAGATGAAGGTCTATATGAGGATTCAATCATCATTTTATACGGTGATCATTATGGAATCTCCGAGAACCATAATAAGGCGATGGGTGAGTATCTCGGCAAGGAGATTACACCATTTGAAAGCACGCAGCTACAGCAGGTACCGCTGATTGTTCATATCCCTGGTCAGGAAGGCAAGACGATTCCAACTGTAGGCGGACAGATTGACCTTAAGCCGACTATTCTCCATCTGTTAGGAATCGATACTAAGAATAACATTGACTTCGGATCAGACCTATTCTCAAAGGACCGGCTGGACTTTGCGGTTCTGCGCGATGGCAGCTTCATCACTAAGGATCATGTATTCACAAGAGAAACTTGCTATGATAAATCAACTGGTGAGCCGACTGACAAAGCAGCTTGTGAGCCTTTCTTTGATCAAGCAAAGAACGAGCTCGAGTTTTCCGATAAAATTATTTATGGGGACTTGCTGAGATTTTATGACGAGAAAAATGCCAGTAAAGAAAAGAGTTACCCGAAATCAAATGAGTAAATTTTATTGAAACCTGTGCCTTATGGTGCAGGTTTTTATTATGAAAATTGATTCTTTCAGAAAAATAAGGATGGTAATTTGCCTGGATACATGGGATATTACTTAGTGGGATTTTCACATTTGTTTGGTGAAAGTCAGAAATAATTCTGGGTTGCAATAAATATGAATTTTTCGAAAATCATTGAAACATTTACGAGTTTCTAACGTACAGATATATACATTGTTTAAAATGGGGGGTGATAGAAGTGAGACAAAGTAAGGAGAGTACATATCGTATACCTTATGTTAGCTGGTTGTTGCTAATCATCATCACTTCTGCACTCGGCCTTTCCGGCTGCTCCCAGAAGCTTGATGCTTCATTGCATGAGGGAGCTGGTCACGGCTTCAATAGAGTAAAGGAGTCCCCTGGCCCTTCATTTTTAGGAGCAGAAATTGTTCCAATCGAGATTGGAGAACAGGAAGAATTCTATAAGTCTGCAGGCTGGCTAAGTGATTCAGAAATTCTCTACATTTCAAATAAAGGGGAAAGCAATTCATTATTGTATTCATACAATCTTGTAACAGGAAAGGCATCATTGCTATATAGAAGTGAGCAGCCAATCATTACGGCGGTACCAAGTCCGGAGAAAACAAAGGTGATGATACATAGCGCTGCATCAGAGGAGGGTCTCCTCACTGTTATCGATTTGACGGGAAATGAATTGTATTCTACAAGCATTCAATCTTATGAACTAACTTTTGAATGGAATCCGTTCGATGAGAGTTTGCTAGTTGTTTCTGCATTTACAGAAGATTGGGATTTCAGTAGTTATTTATTGGATTTAAGGGATAATAATCTGAAAGAGATCAAAATGCCAGAGCCTTTTGTAAGATGGATTTCTGAGGATGTCCTCGTTTATCAGGAGTGGGATGAAGACGGGATTTCACTAAATGCCCCGCTACGGACCTTTTCTGTGAAGGAAAACAAAACTGAAACTTTACTCGAAGATGTATATCAATTTGATTCGCAAGGACCATACTTAATGACTGTAAAAGTGATTGAAGAAGAAAATCAAGAATCGGGACAGTATGCATTCTTCAGGAAGGGTGACAAATCGGTCGGAAATATCGAGGCTCCGTTGTTAACATCTTTTTCTGGATGGGTCGTTCCTTTTTATGATTTAATGGAAAATGGAGAGTATTTTATTTATCTAAAGGCAACAGAGCAGGGTGAAGCGGACCTTTACGATGGAGGATTTGACTTGATGCGTTATCATTTAGAAACAGGTAAAGAGGAAGTTATTTTCACCGAAATGGCCAACGAGCCACTTTCCTGCTCTCCCTCCGGAGAAATGTGCCTGTACGGTTTCCAGTTTGATAAACTCTTGAATATCAAGACAAACGAGGTAATTGATCTCGTTCAATAATAATTTCAAGGAGAGATTTTGATGGCGATTGTTGATGTAACAGTGATTCCAATCGGAACACAGACACCAAGTGTCAGTTCGTATGTAGCAGATATCCAAAGAATTCTTAAGAAGTATGAAGAACAGGGCAAAATCCAATATCAACTTACACCGATGAATACCTTGATCGAAGGTGAACTTCCTGTTTTGTTTGAGGTAATCCAGGCGATCCACGAAGCACCGTTCAATGCTGGCATCCAGCGAGTAGCCACAAATATCCGGATTGACGACAGGCGTGATGTAAAAAGAAAGATGCAGGATAAGATAAACAGAGTAAACGAATTGCTGCAGCAATAAGAAAAGCGCAAGCGCCTCGGTCAGCCCCGATAAGCGCTGGAGGGCCGACCGATGAAGTCGTTCTTTGACTTCAGTGGGCGGACTGAAGCGACTCGAGGGGCTAGGCGCTGTAGATGGACAAAGAAAAGCGCAAGCGCCTGGACCGAAGCGTCTCGAGGAGTTAGGAGCCGTAGCTAGACAAGCGAACTTGAGCTGCTCAAAGCTGACGCTTATCGCAAGATACTCGAGGGAAGCATTCTCGGGGATGAAAACTGGCTAGGCGCTGGAGCTAGACACTAATCTAAGTGAAAAAGTTTATACTTTCTTTTCAAGTTAGAAACGAAAAAAGACCACCAGCAAAGGGTGGTCTTTTTGTTTCGAATTAATGCGCTGTTGGGAATCCAGAGTTAAGGATCGTCATGACTGTGAACCAGCCAATAACCAAGAATGTTCCTCCAGCAAACGCGATACCAAGAATGTTTTTGTTTTTAAGTGCCGAAAATGTTGCGTAACCGGCAAGCAGTGTAATTAAAGCGCAAATAATAGCAAAACCCATGAAAAAGCCCCCTTCATAAATTAGGCAGACAATAAAGCCTGTTTGTTGAATAAGTTTGAATGAAATATAGGCGGCAGCCTGTTATGTAATGACAAGCGTACACTCGTTTTATATTTTATAATTTTTTATATCATTTGTCGAGGTCTAAAAACTCAACTTTAACCCCATATGCCTTTACTATACCCAATACCAGGTCAGTATAATGGTCTATGGTAAAATAAATGCCTTCAGCAGTCTTAAAAACAAGATGTTCTTCCAGCTGCAGGAGGGCCATTTCACTCTGAACTTCGCTGCCACCTGTAAATCTGAAGGCTGACAAATCATTTGTGAATAGAAAAACATCGACACCAGAGTGAAATCCATAATCGTAAAAATCTTCTCCCGCTGTTCCTTCTGTTTTTATCAATTGATGATTTTCTTCATGAAGATCTGCTTCTGACAACAAACCTGAAGCTACATCCGCTGTTTGCTGATCATTATAAATATAAATATTTTCATGAACAAGAAGCGGAGGTGCGGCAGATTGAAGAAACTGTTCGAAGTCAGGCAGTTCAGAAAGTAAAGGGCTGGCCTCTATTCCAATGAAAACTTGCACTTTGCTGCCTCCTTTATGCTGTAAGGTTCAAATTAATTGTATTTAAAAAACTCATCTGGTTTGATGGGCAGAGCATACGAGTTCTTTTCTATCGCAATCCTTAAAACTTGCCTGACAATAGTGTAAAATAAATGTATTAATAATACCACTAGAAGCTGGAGGCTATTTTGATGAAATGGAAACAGATTCCCCTAGGTCCTTTACAAACAAATTGCTATATCGTCTATGATGAAAACAAGTCATGCCTGATTGTGGATCCTGGCGATAATCCGAAAAAGCTGGCAACAGTGCTTGAAGAGCTAGAATTGAAGCCAGAAGCAATTGTGCTCACACATGCTCACTTCGATCATATCGGGGCAGTGGATAGAATAAGAGATAAGTACGGAATCAAGGTATATATTCATGAAAAAGAAAAGGATTGGCTATCAGATCCTGCATTGAATGGTTCGAAGCATTTTATGCTTAACGAGCCAATCAAAGCGCGTCCTGCAGACCATTTGATTGATGATGAAGGTGTAATGTCAATTGGCAGTTTTGAGTTTGAAGTGTTTGAAACACCGGGGCATTCTCCAGGGAGTATATCAATTTATTTTCCTGAAGCAGAGTTTGTACTGGCAGGAGACGCTCTGTTTAATGGCAGCATAGGAAGGACGGACTTGCCGGGTGGAAACCATAATCAACTAATCAGGAGCATCCATGATAAGCTCCTGTCATTACCGGAACAAACAGAGGTGCTTCCTGGACACGGACCGACAACGACAATTGGTTTAGAGATGGATTCCAACCCTTTTTTAAATGGATTTTAATGAGGTATAATCATCAAGGAAACTAGGAAAGCCCTTCTCATAGAGAAGGGCTTTCCTGGGGGATGTTCTATTCATATCATGGGAGGGGATATAGTTAAGCTACTACTAAAACAATATAATATCGAAAACACTATGTCAATAGTGAAAACTAATTTCAAGGAGTTATTATGAAAGAAATAATCAAAGAGTTTATTAATGCCTCTCCGGTTAAAATGATTTCATATGCGCAGTATATGGAACTTGCACTTTATCACCCGGAGGAAGGTTATTACATAAAAGAACGTCAAAAAATAGGGAAAGAAGGGGACTTTTATACTTCCAGCAATGTGTCCGATGTATTTGGCAAATTGATTGGGAAATGGTTTGCGAAAAATTTCAGGAACCTCGGCTTGCCGCCATCTGTTTGTGAAATAGGAGCTGGAAACGGCCGGTTTGCTCGCGCATTTATTCAGGGGTGGAGTGGCTTGAATGATGAGACACTAACCTATTGTATCGTTGAAGCCAGCCCTTATCATCGAAAGCTGCAGAAAGCTGAGTTGAACGGTCTAGAAGATGTAAAGATCCTTTATGGTAGTACATTTGCAGACACAGGTATGAAACAAGGATTGATTTTTTCAAATGAATTATTTGATGCATTCCCTGTCCATGTCGTCGAAAAACACGAGGGTATTGTGAATGAGGTTTTCGTAGGCTTTGACAATGGACAATTAAAAGAAATCATGTTACCGGTAATGGATGATAGGATTACCGCTTTTATAAATGACCAGGAAATTGAACTGGCGGAAGGCCAAAGGATTGAAATTCCGCTTGCTTATGAACCGTTCATTAAATCTATAGCTGATCACTTCACGAAGGGCATCATGGTGACTGTAGATTACGGATATACGAAAGAAGAATGGATGCATCCATCTCGCAGGCGCGGAAGCTTAAGGGGATATTACCAACACCAGATGCATCATGACGTTTTGCAGCATCCTGGAGAGATGGATATTACTAGTCATGTACATTTTGATGCACTTAAATTAATTGGTGAGAAATACTGCCTGAACTTTGTGCAAAAAATGAGGCAGGATGAGTTCCTTATGGCTGCCGGCATATTAGAAGAGCTTGCGGAACACAATGACCCTAATCCGTTTTCTGAAGCTAGTAAGCGAAATCGCGCTATACGAAGCCTGATATTGCCAGGGGGGATCAGCCAGTCCTTTGATGTGGCTGTTCAGGCAAAGGGTCTGGATCACTCGATTGGGAAATTATTTTAATATACGCGTGGAAAGTAAAAAAAGCGATGTATAAACATCGCTTTTTTTATTCGAGCGTAACAATTGATCAATGTCCAGTTCCACCTAATGGCATCATAAATGTTGACCAGTAAGTAAATCCAGCAAAGAAAATCGTTAAGTATGCGCCGAAGACGTAAATGTACATACGCTCAGACAGTTTCAAGTAACTTAAAAGCAAGAAAAATCCAGTTTGACCAAAGAAAATCAAGGACGTCGTATACATGTCACCTAAGAAAAACATGACAGCAAAGATTCCCGTCCAGAATCCTAAAACTCTGTACATACGATCCAAAGATATCCCTCCTTTACCCTACAAGTCCATCACTATCATATTATAAAGTAAAGTGGAGTGAAAAGTAAACAAGGATTGATTATTGTGCAATAACAGCTTGATATGAACAAGAGTCACAGCCTGTGAACATGTTCTCTTTTTCGATCAGTTCGATCTCACCAAACAGTGATTCGAACATACCGCGCAAAAATTCATAATGCATATTGCACACTGTTTCTGTATGTTCCATTGCCACTTCCTTAAAAGGACAGTTGAAGATTTGGAAATAAATCTTAGTCTTTTCGCTGTTAGGTTCGAATTCAGGATAAAAACCAGCAAGAGTCGCAGCATTCTTGATTGAGTTCAGTTTATGCTCGAACGTCATTTCAGCTGACATATTTGAGTGTCGGGATACTTCTTGTTCAATCAGTTCTTCCCCGAAACGTTTTCCTGTCAAGTACAATGCTGTCTTTCCTGCTTCTCCAAGAGACATCATAGTTGTCATCGCGATTTTGGACAATAACTGATAATCGCGGAATGGGAAGTGAAGCTGGATCACTTCATCGGAAAGTCGGTACAGTCTGCTTGGACGACCACCTTTGCCAGTCTTTTTTGTTTCTGAAATCAGCATGTTGACATCTTCAAGTTTTGATAAATGCAGCCTTGCCACATTTGGATGGATATCAAAATTGTCGGCGATTTCCTGTACGGTTACGTCCTTATGTCTTTTTGTGATGTATTGATAAATATAATAACGCGTTGGGTCAGACAAAACACTTGTAATTTTTAATGTTTGCTCCACCTTAGTTCACCTCAGACCACTAATTTGCCTTCATTATAATACAGAGGAAAATAAGGTTTACACTGTTTACACTATATGTTTAGAAAATGTTCACAACTAAATGGCGAAATGATGACAAAATAGTATACAAATGTTATACAAAAGTTATACAATACGTATATAAGATAATTTTGTTCGCCAGGAGGTTAACTTAATGGAAGAGCTGACGTTTTATTCCTATCCAAGCTGTACTTCATGCCGTAAAACAAAAAAGTGGCTGATCTCAAACAGTGTGAAATTTAATGAACGTCATATGTTCAAGGACACTCCATCGAAAAAAGAATTACTGCAGATATTGGCACTGACGACTGAAGGCTTCGATGAACTGCTCGCCACAAGAGGAGAAACTTATAAAAAGCTGGATATGGATATGGAAGACCTGCCACTTTCAGAGGTAATTAAACTTGTCATTGAGGAACCGAAACTGCTTAGACGGCCGATCTTGACAGATGGCAAAAAGCTGATTGTTGGATTTAACCCAGATGCCTTGAAAAAAATAGCGAAATAATTAGAAAAGCGGAAGCGCCTTGGTCAGCCCTGACAAGCGCTGGAGGGCCGACCAGTGAAGTCGCTTTTTGACTTCATTGGGCGGACCGAAGCGACTCGAAGGGCTAGGCGCTGAAGCTGGACAAAAAGAAAAGCGAAAGCGCCTTGGTCAGCCCTGACAAGCGCTGGAGCTGGATTAAGAAATCAAATAAAGGGATCCACAACCAAGTTGATTTTTAATTTCCTAACAGAAAAAACGGAAGCAACCGCTTCCGTTTTTTCTGTTAGCTGGGCTAGCTGGATTCGAACCAACGCATGACGGAGTCAAAGTCCGTTGCCTTACCGCTTGGCTATAGCCCAATAATATGACTTGCTGACGTTACGCTAGTTATTATGAATTGAATTGTCACCTTTTATACATATTTAAGCCAGTTTTTTTGAAGGAAACAAAAGGATTGTGGCGAAATCTTTTTTTATAACCGAAAAAGGTGGTGCATCCTTATTGTTAAATCAATTGAACAGCTAGCGGATAATGTCCTGAAAGATGCTTTAAGAAGTGGAGCGTCGGACATTCATATTATCCCTCGCGAAAAAGACACACTGATTAAATTCAGGCTCGGCAACCAGCTGCTTCCCCGGTACACGTTAGAACAAGCTGATTGTGAACGGCTCATTTCCCACTTCAAATTCACAGCTTCAATGGATATTGGTGAAAAAAGACGGCCTCAAAGTGGTGCTTTTACTTATCAATATCAAGAAATGAAAATAGGCTTAAGGATCTCCACGCTTCCAGCATACCAGAACGAAAGCATGGTCATTCGTCTCCTTCCCGAACAAAACCATACTCCTTCAAACCAAATTTCATTATTCCCATCCACATCAAAAAAACTGATTTCCCTATTGAAACACGCCCATGGCTTGATCATTTTTACTGGTCCAACAGGGAGTGGTAAAACGACAACTTTGTATTCCATGCTTTCTGAAACCTCGGATTTGGTGAATCGTAATGTCATTACCCTAGAAGATCCAATTGAAAAACCGAGTGATACAGTGCTACAGGTCCAGGTCAATGAACGGGCTGGAATTTCATATTCTGCCGGATTGAAAGCAATCCTGCGGCATGATCCAGATATTATTATGGTTGGGGAAATACGGGATAAAGAGACAGCAGAAACGGCTATAAGAGCTTCGCTGACAGGACACTTGGTCCTGACGACAATGCATACGAGGGATGCCAGAGGAGCGATTTACAGGCTGATTGAATTCGGGATTAATTGGCTTGAGATTGAACAGACACTGATTGCAGTAACTGCACAGAGACTCGTTGAATTGACTTGCCCTTATTGCGAGGGGATTTGCTCGCCATTTTGCTTTTCATCAGGCAGCGGTAAAAGGGGAAATGTTTTCGAAATCCTTACGGGGAAGGATTTATCTGCGGTACTGAAGGAAGCAAGAGGGGAGCTCCAGAGCTATCATTATAAAACTCTCAAAGATGCCATCCGTAAAGGCATCGCCCTGGGGTTCATCAAGGAATCAGAATACCAGAGGTGGGTTCTAAATGATGGAGAGTAAGTGGCCTGTCGCTGAACAGGCCCGGTTCCTCAAAAGGAGTGGGGAACTGCTGTCGAGAGGTTATTCTTTGGCGGAAGCGATTGAATCGATGACTTTTTATTTGGAAAAGAAAAGGAAAGAAGATATCAGAAGAAGCCTGGATAAACTGCGTGAAGGGTTTCCGTTGTATCTGATTCTTGCAGAATTAAATTTTAAAAAGGACCTGGTCAGCTATGTTTACTTTGCCGAACAGCATGGCGGACTGGCCCGTACCTTAACAGAGGGCAGCGACATGGTCCTTAAACGGGAAGCCGACTACCAGAGATTAAAAAGGCTCGCATCCTATCCAATATTTCTAGTAATGCTTACATTGATTTTATTTTTTTTCGTTAACAAAATCTTACTGCCGAAATTCGATTCACTTTTCACAGACATGAATATTGCCCCCAATATCTTTATGGAAACCATCGCGGCGGCAGCCAATATCCTTCCTTTCACGCTCTATTTTCTTCTTGGTCTCACTACATTTCTTGCCTTATACTACATCATCAGCTTTAAGAACCTTCACCCTCTAAAACAAAAAATGAAGCTTGTGAAGCTGCCGTTTGCTGGCAAATTGATCAGACTTTTTTACTCACACTATTTCTCGGTTCAGTTAAGCTATTTGTTTTCAGGCGGCCTATCAGTGCTTGCTGCATTGATGGTGTTCGAGCAAAATCTCCATGAACCTTTTTCAAGGGAATTAGGAAAGGACTTGATTTCGAAGTTGGCTGCAGGACAGGATTTTGACAGAGCAGTGGGAGAGTATCCGTTTTTTGAAGCTGAACTGTCGAGGATCATCAGACATGGACAAAAGAATGGGAAGCTGGACCAGGAGCTTTATTTTTACAGCAGGCACTGCCTGAAAGAACTCGAAGAAAAAACCGAAAAAGCGCTGAAAACAGTGCAGCCCGTTTTGTACAGCTTCATTGGCCTGCTTGTCGTTTCACTGTATCTAGCCATCTTGTTGCCGATGTTCCAAATGATGAAAGGGATTTAATCATTTTCTTAATGCGATTAAATAAAGGAGAATACAGGATGAAAAATCAAAAGGGTTTTACTTTAATAGAAATGATGATTGTTTTGCTCGTTATCTCTGTTCTGCTTATCATTACAGTCCCAAATATATCTTCACATAGTTCTAATATAAATACGAAAGGATGCGAGGCTTATATGAAGATGGTCGAGGCCCAGGTACAGGCGTATAAAATTGATAAAAATAAGACTCCTACCTTCGCCGAGCTTCATGGAGGTGGGTACTTAAAAAGTGCAAATGAAGCTTGTCCAGACGGAACCCTGATTGAAATTACTACATCAGGGGCAGTGCAAAAGAAATCAACGACTGGAACCGGCGGATGAACCACTCTGACGGTTTTACAATGGTCGAAATGCTGATTGTGCTTTCTGCCTTCCTGATGCTTTCCCTCACATCCGCATTCCTGTTTTCACCCCAAAAGGACATCCTTGAAAAGGATCTTTTCTTTTCGCAATTAAAAGCCGACCTTCTATACAGCCAGCAATATGCGATTTCCCATCAAGAAACAATAACTGTCCATATCATGCCGGAAAATAATTATTACTATATCCGTGGAACGGATTATGCTGCTCCATATTTGGCTCAGAGACATTATTCACCTCTAATCAAGTTGAAAAAAGGGACGATGAATCTACTATTTCACTATATGCCGGATGGGAATATCGATAGCTTCGGGTCTTTATATGTCACTGCGGGTTCGAAGAAATTTAAATTGATGTTCCAAATTGGAAAGGGCAGGTTTTATGTTCTGGAGGAATGAAGGATTTTTTCTTAGTGAAATGCTGCTATCACTGGCTGCTTTTTTGATGGGGAGTGCAATATTGCTTCCGATTGCCATTCATGTCATCAACCAGACAGTGGAGTCTGAAAAAAAGGCAACAGCCATCAATTTGTTATATGACGAACTGATGTATATAAAAATTACTGGAACCAATTCTGGAAGAAAGCTCATTGAACAGAATGGCGGCCAGTATGAAGTCGTGGTCACAAAGATTGAGGAAGATTCTTCATGGGAGGTTTGTATTCATTATGATATCGCTCAGAGGCAATATCAAAAATGTTCTACAGCAGAGTGAACGAGGCTTCACCATGGTTGAGATGCTATTATCTGTTCTGCTCTTTTTGCTGATCGCCTCGATGCTTCCGTTAGGTATGAAAATTATCCTTGATCAGCGTGTTGCTGATACTGTAGTAAAGAAAATGGAGTGGGAGGTCTTCAGCAGTCAGGTGAAAAAGGAAATACGAACAGCACAGCAATTGACTGTCCAAACTGATAAGCTTCTGATGAAGGTCGATGGACAATTCATTCTTTATGAAAAATATGGAACCAGTATGAGGAGGAGAGTGAATTCCCAGGGGCATGAAATCTTGGTGCAAAATCTATCAAGCTTCAGCTTTGGCAAAATAGCTGATGGTGTAGAGATAAAGGCTAAAGATATACAAGGAAAGGATTACTCTGTTAGGATTCACCAATTTTATCAAACCGGGGGTGTGGAACCATAAATCAAAAAGGTTTTATTTATCCGCTAACGATGATCTTTTTGCTCCTGATTTCGTTTTATTTGCTGATACTGACAGAGAATTACCTGGCAGGGAAAAGATTCGCGAAAGAAACAGAGACGATACGGCTGCAAGAATACTATTTGCTTAGTTCGTCCAAACAGGCTGAGGCCATACTACGGGATGGATTTTTGCCAGCTTCAGGAATTATGAACTATGAGTTAGGAGATGTTACATTTCAAAAACAAGCTCCATCAGGAAGTGTGGAGGAAGTGACCTTTAATCTTAAGCTTGAAAGTGGGGAGAAAGCTCTTGGCATTGGCCAATATGACAAGGTTACTGGTGCGATGGTAAGATGGAGGGAAAAGAACTGATGGGTGATTAAGAGATATGGAAGCTATATATTTAATTGGGTTCATGGGGTCTGGCAAGACTACCGTATCACAGGAATTGTCCGAAAAGCTGGAATTGGCTATATTCGACACCGACCGGGAGATTGTCAAGTTGGCCGGCAAGTCAATAAATCAAATTTTCGCATTAGATGGTGAAGAGAAATTCCGTGTTCTGGAGTCTGAAG
Source organism: Mesobacillus jeotgali (assembly GCF_002874535.1). Taxonomy (GTDB): domain Bacteria; phylum Bacillota; class Bacilli; order Bacillales; family Cytobacillaceae; genus Mesobacillus; species Mesobacillus jeotgali. The sequence goes on along the minus strand of NZ_CP025025.1, from coordinate 3,025,057 downwards.
TTTTACATTCTATGCCTTTAACGGATGCTGTTGTCTCCACTGGAGGAGGAATTATTGGCTCGGAAAAGAACAGGTTGTTCTTAAAAGAAAGAATGAATGTAGTTTTCTTGAATGCAGATTTCAGCACCATTATGGAGAGGCTAAAAGATGATGATACCAGGCCGTTATTAAGTCAAGACAATCTGGAAGCTGCTGAAAAACTGTACAACCTTAGGCTGCCATTATACCGAGAGACTGCAACTATTGAGGTCGATGCATCCGGTAAATCAGTTTCTTTAATTGCCAATGAAATCATCCAGCGTATGAAAAAGTAAGTCATGGTTATACTTGATAAGGTATGAAGGATGGTGTAACCATGAAAACAAATGATTATGTTAAATACCTTACCCAGACTGTTGTAAAATATATTGACCAACCGAAGGAAGAGCGCAGGAAGATGAAGCAGGCCAAAAAAGAAGCAGAAGCTACCTTTCTGTTCAGGTGGTTTGGTATCCTGCCGTTCATGTTGATGTCGAGCATAAAAAAGAAAAAGAACAAATAATTGGAAAGCCCGGCTAAAGCGATAGCCGGGTTGTTTTTTTTAGCAGGATTACTCATAATGCATTTTCAGTTAAATAAAATAATCCGCCGTTGACGATTTCGATATTGACCTTCGGTTCATATTGCTCCTGTAATGCAGCTTTTTCAGTTTTAAAGCTATCAGACTCTTCTTCCTCGTCTTCATAAAAGTGATGGAGCAATTCCAGGTCCTTCTGCCAGCGTTTTCTTGCCTCTTCCGCCCAGGTATGATCCTCTTGCTCTACCCTTGTTGTTAAAAAAGACTGGATCCTGTTTACACCACTTTTTGGCTTGATTAATGGAGAAAGTGTATAGGCATAATCCGGAATTTTTGAATTCAGCGGCAGCTTCAATATTTTGGCATGAAAGTCTTCTACCATCATCCCGTTGATCAGCTGGAGGCCGATCGAATGGAAAACATCCCGCTTCCTGTCACATTGATACGATATTTTCATATTCAAACCTATCCAGGGTATAAGCGGTGTCTGGGTAGGGAATTGGTTATTTTGGTACAATCGTATATATCCGGCAAGATTTTTTGTCGATGCAAAGATTTGATGAAGTCGAGGTGACCCAAAGTGGATGACCTCACCCTTGATATCGTCTGGTGCCTTCTGTTTATTGGTAATGAAGGTCAGCTTCATTGGATTGGGAACGCCGCCGGTTTTCTCTAGGTAATGCCAGTAAAAAGGGCGGTTCATCAATTCCTTGTCGAGATCAACAGTTAATTGGACTGTCATATACCCCATGTTCTTCTCCATTAACTCACAGTTATTCGCTGTAAAATATTTTTCGAGAAAATTATGGATTTCCTGTTGCTGCACGCTGATTACCCTCCTTCATTTCCTCTGCGAACTGGATCATTGATGTCAGATTCTCCATCTTGATCCGAATCTCACCTTCAGAATTTGATTTACCGAAAATATCGGTCAAATGATCTTCGATATTGCCAAATTCCAATTTCGTGAGAATATCATCAAGTTCACCGATGACTTTTTCAAACAGGTTGATTTTTTCATATAGAAGTTTCAGGACATGTTCTTCAACCGTATCTTTTGTCGCAAAATTATATATTTTTACATCTTTCTCCTGCCCAAGGCGATGAATCCTCCCAATTCTTTGTTCTAGTCTCATCGGATTCCAGGGAAGGTCAAAGTTGATGATGTGGCTGCAGAATTGCAGGTTAATTCCCTCGCCTCCAGCCTCCGTTGCGATTAAGACCTGGACATTCTTCTGGAATAGCTCCCTCATCCAATCTTTTTTGCCTCGCTTGAATCCTCCTCGAAAGGGAACAGAAGTGATGCCATGCTGCTTCAAAAACCATTGAAGGTATAGTTGAGTTGCCCTGTATTCTGTAAAAATGATCACTTTGTCATCAATCTGCTTTATTAATTCAAGTGCTTTTTCAGCTTTAGAATTCTTCGTTACGGCCTCTACTCGTTTGATCAGCTGGGCGATGGTATTCTGGAATCCGACAGAGGGATTTTCCTGCCTTTGAAGCATGTTCCTGAGTGTATAGAATACAGCTTCCCGGCTGCTGCAGGCTTCCCGTTGAAGTGTCATTAACGAGAATTGGCTGGAGCTGAGACCGGCTTCTGATCCTCTTAAGGATTGAACAGAATCGTACAGTGCACGTTCTTCTTCTGAGAAGTGGATAGGAATGGTCTCTACATGGCGTTTAGTCCATTCGATTCCCGTATCAGATCGCCGATTGCGGATCATCACTTTATTGACCAGTTCCCTAAGGTGTTCATCATCATTAACAGACCTGGCATCCTTCTTATACTTGTCATAGAATACCGATTCACTGCCCAGATGTCCTGGTTTTAAGAGTGAAACGAGATTGAAAATTTCTTCAATCCGATTTTGTATCGGTGTAGCTGTCAGCAGCAGACAAAATCTCTTCTTGAGATTTTGGACAAATTCATAGTTTTTTGTTTTGTTATTTTTTAGCTTGTGAGCTTCATCGATAATGATAAGGTCATAATTTAAGTTATTGATGATATCCTTGTGAGGCGCCCGTTTCGCCGTGTCGATTGAAGATACGACAACATCACACTGCTCCCATACGTAACTTTTCTTCTGGGCAATGGCGGGGATATGAAATTTTGTATTCAGCTCCATGGCCCACTGTGAGACAAGGGATGCAGGAACAAGGATCAACACTTTTTTGACCAGGCCTCTGATCATGTATTCTTTTAAAATCAATCCAGCCTCGATTGTTTTCCCAAGGCCAACTTCATCAGCTAGTATTGCTTTTCCGTTCATATTCTCAACGACCTGCTTCGCTACCTCCAGCTGATGCGGCAGAGGAGTGAGTTCAGGGAGATGCGCCGGTGCCTGAAGTCCCTCGAATTCCGGTATGATGGTATGTTTTTCTATCTCTACGGCAAGCTTGTAAAGCTCCCAATTGCCCCATGGGCCGTCATTCTCAATTCTTTCAGCCATCTCGTCCTGCCAGGAAGAATCAAAGTTAATTTGCACGGTCATTTTATCCACCTCTTTTAAAGTATAAATATATTGCCGAAAATGGCTCTCTAATGGTAGGATGAAGTTAGCTTTTGAATGTTTTGAAATTTGTCATTTATAGTCTTAAATAGTCAGTTTGCAGACATGTGTAATAACGTCTAGCATGCCCAATTGTGAAAATAATATAAATGCGGATGACAACAAGGGGAGAGACTACTTACGTAGCGCCGAAGGAGCAAGCAAACTTTGTGAATCTCTCAGGCAAAAGAACTCTTGTTTGACGCATCTCTGGAGAGCGCTTTATTAGTGGGAGCCACCAAAGGGGAAAGCCTTAACAGGTAAACTTTCAGGTGAAAGGACAGAGACCTTCTCAGATTCAGAGGGGGTACTCTGTCCTTTTTTATGGCTTCATTGGCAGAGGGACCAAATCCGGTCTGACTGTTCTAAGACTTGAGTGCAAACTGATTTTTTAGCTATAGGACGAAGGGGGATACATAATGACTGAATTAAAACGAACACCGCTATTTGAAGTGTACAAGGAATACGGTGGGAAGACGGTTGATTTTGGAGGCTGGGAGCTTCCGGTCCAATTTTCAAGCATCAAGGAAGAGCATGAAGCAGTTAGGACAAAAGCTGGTCTATTCGATGTTTCCCATATGGGAGAAATTGAGGTGAAAGGCCCCGATAGTCTGAACTATCTACAAAAGATGATGACGAATGATGTTTCAAAACTGAAGAACGGCGGAGCCCAATATACAGCAATGTGTTACGAAACCGGCGGCACTGTCGATGATTTGTTAATTTATAAACTCGAGGATGAGCATTATCTTCTTGTTGTGAATGCTTCCAATATCGAAAAAGATTTCGATTGGCTGCAGGATCATCTTGAAGGCAATGTGAAAATCGAGAACATGTCTGAAGGCATGGCACAGCTAGCGCTACAGGGACCACTTGCTGAGGTAGTCCTTCAAAAGCTTGTGAAAGATCATGAACTAAGCTCGATCGGATTCTTCAAGTTCAGTGAGGAAGTTGACCTGAACGGCAAGAAAGCGCTTGTATCACGCACAGGATACACAGGCGAGGATGGATTCGAAATTTACTGCGATTCAAAGGATGCTGTAAGCCTATGGAATGAAATCCTTGAAGCAGGCAAAGAAGAAGGAGTCATTCCATGCGGACTTGGTGCCAGGGATACACTCCGCTTTGAAGCGAACCTGGCTTTGTACGGACAAGAACTTTCATCTGAGATCAGTCCGCTTGAAGCTGGAATAGGCTTTGCTGTAAAGCTAAATAAGGAAGCTGATTTCATAGGAAAAGAAGCACTTAAACAGCAAAAAGAAAATGGTCTTCCTAGAAAGCTTGTCGGTATTGAAATGCTCGACAGGGGAATCCCGCGCCATGGTTATCCCGTTTTCAAAGGTGATACTCAGATTGGCGAAGTGACGACTGGCACGCAATCCCCTACGCTCAAGAAAAATATTGGGCTTGCATTGTTAGATGCAAAAGAAACTGAGTTAGGTAATGAAGTGGAAGTTGAAATTCGCGGAAAACGATTAAAAGCTGCTGTTTCAGCTACACCTTTTTATAAAAGAGATAAAAAGTAAAAGCCGGAGAGGGGAAAAAGTTATGAAGCATCGCTATTTACCGCTGACTGAAAGTGATAAAAACGCAATGTTGGAAAGCATCGGCGTTTCATCGATCGATGAATTGTTCAGCGATATTCCTGAAAAGGTCCGTTTTGCCGGAGAATATAACATCAAACCAGCCAAGTCTGAAACAGCTCTTATGAAAGAACTGACAAAGCTGGCTGCTAAAAATGCCGATTTGAAAATGAATACTTCCTTTATCGGTGCTGGTGTCTATGACCATTACATTCCAGTAATTGTTGACCATGTTCTTTCACGTTCAGAGTTTTACACTGCATATACACCTTATCAGCCAGAGATTTCACAGGGTGAACTTCAAGCAATCTTTGAATTCCAGACGATGATCAGTGAATTGACTGGCATGGAAGTAGCGAATTCATCCATGTATGACGGAGGAACGGCTCTTGCTGAAGCAGCAATGCTTAGTGCAGGGCATACAAGACGTAAGAAGGTCTTGATTTCAAGTGCTGTCCATCCTGAATACAAGGACGTAGTCAAATCATATGCAAAGGGCCAGTACATCGATGTTGTGGAAGTACCTCACAAGGATGGCGTTACTGACCTTGAAGCTCTGAAGGATATGGCAAGTGAAGAAGTAGCTGCTGTCATCGTTCAGTATCCAAACTTCTTCGGCGGCATTGAATCAATGAAGGAAATCGAAGCGATCGCACATGAAAATAAATCACTGTTCGTTGTATCAAGCAACCCGCTTGCACTTGGAGCATTGACTCCTCCAGGGAAGTTCGGTGCTGATATCGTAACTGGAGACGCCCAGCCTTTCGGTATCCCGACAGCATTCGGCGGCCCACACTGTGGATACTTCGCTGTTTCTGGAAAACTAATGAGAAAGGTTCCTGGCAGACTAGTAGGCCAGACAAAGGATGACCAGGGACGCCGAGGATTCGTATTGACGCTTCAGGCGAGAGAACAGCATATCCGCCGTGACAAAGCGACATCCAACATTTGTTCGAACCAGGCATTGAATGCACTTGCTGCCTCAGTAGCGATGACCGCTCTTGGCAAAAAAGGCGTTCGTGAAATGGCTGTGGCTAATATCCAAAAAGCTCATTATGCGAAGAAAACTTTCAAAGAGAATGGCTTCGAAATCGCATTTGAAGGACCTACTTTCAATGAGTTCGTCGTCAAGCTGAATAAGCCGGTAAAAGAAGTGAACCAAAAGCTTCTTGAAAAAGGCATTATCGGTGGGTACGACCTTGGCCGCGATTACTCAGGGCTTGAGAATCATATGCTTGTTGCGGTAACTGAACTAAGAACAAAAGAAGAAATTGATACGTTTGTAAAAGAAATGGGGGATATCAATGCATAAGGAAGATCAGCCACTCATTTTTGAATTAAGCACTCCAGGCCGTGTCGGCTACAGCCTTCCGGAAATGGATGTTCCAGAAGCAGATTTATCAGAGCTTTTGCCTGAAGGTTTCCTTCGTGAAGAGGAACCAGAACTTCCTGAGGCTTCCGAGCTTGATATCATGCGCCATTATACTGCACTATCCAAGCGCAACCACGGTGTAGATTCCGGATTCTATCCGCTTGGATCATGTACGATGAAATACAATCCGAAAATGAATGAAAATGTCGCGCGCTTCAACGGCTTTGCTCATTTGCATCCATTACAGGATGAAAGCTCTGTCCAGGGTGCTCTTGAATTGATGTATGACCTTCAGGAACACTTGATTGAAATCACTGGCATGGACGAGGTGACTCTTCAGCCAGCAGCAGGTGCACACGGCGAGTGGACGGGCTTGATGATGATCCGTGCTTATCATGAAGCAAATGGTGACGACAAGCGTACGAAGGTAATCGTTCCTGACTCTGCTCACGGAACAAACCCAGCATCCGCAACAGTAGCTGGTTTTGAAACAATCACTGTAAAATCAGATGAAAACGGTCTGGTTGATTTAGAAGACCTGAAGAAAGTTGTCGGTGAAGATACTGCGGCATTGATGCTGACTAACCCGAACACGCTTGGTCTATTCGAAGAAAATATCCTCGAAATGGCAGAAATCGTCCACAGCGCAGGCGGAAAGCTATACTATGATGGAGCAAACCTGAACGCTGTTATGTCCAAGGCACGCCCTGGCGACATGGGCTTCGATGTCGTTCACTTGAACCTTCATAAGACATTCACAGGACCACATGGTGGCGGTGGACCAGGTTCAGGCCCAGTCGGTGTAAAAGCAGACTTGATTCCTTACTTGCCTAAACCGATCGTAACTAAGCAGGATGGCGTTTATAAGTTCGATTACGACCGCCCGCAGTCTATCGGAAGGGTTAAGCCTTTCTACGGAAACTTTGGCATCAATGTCCGAGCTTATACGTATATCCGCACAATGGGTCCAGATGGCCTGAAAGCAGTTACGGAATATGCTGTGCTGAATGCGAACTATATGATGAGAAGACTTGCAGAGTATTATGATCTACCATTCAACAGGCATTGCAAGCACGAATTCGTCCTCAGCGGCAAACGCCAGAAGAAGCTTGGCGTCCGTACTTTGGATATCGCAAAACGCCTGCTTGACTTCGGCTACCATCCGCCTACTATCTACTTCCCATTGAATGTAGAAGAAGCGATCATGATTGAGCCGACAGAAACAGAGTCCAAGGAAACTCTTGATGCTTTCATCGACGCGATGATCCAGATCGCCAAAGAAGCAGAAGAGAATCCGGAAATCGTCCAGGAAGCTCCACACTCCACAGTGGTCGGCCGTCTGGATGAAACAACAGCTGCAAGGAAGCCGGTATTGCGTTTCCAGAAAGCTGAATAGATTAGTGAGAGTCCTGCCAATTTGCTATTGGTAGGACTTTATTTTGTATTAATGCTGTTGTAGTTGCGTATCCAGGGAGACTTCAGACAGGTTTGAAGGCAAACAGTGAAAAGCTGTCCGAACTTGGTATAACTTCGGACAGGTTTGAAGGGAATCAGAGAAAAGCTGTCCGAACCTGGTGCAACTTCAGACAGGTTTGAAGGGAATCAGAGAAAAGTTGTCCGAACCTGGTGCAACTTCAGACAGGTTTGAAGGGAATCAGAGAAAAGCTGTCCGAACTTGGTGCAACTTCGGACAGGTTTGAAGGGAATCAGAGAAAAGCTGTCCGAACCTGGTGCAACTTCAGACAGGTTTGAAGGGAATCAGAGAAAAGCTGTCCGAACTTGGTGTAACTTCGGACAGGTTTGGAGGAAATCAGTTAGAAGCTGTCCGAACCTGAAGGTGTTTTAGACATTTTAAAAGAAGAAGCTAAACCGAAAAGAGTGTTATGATTAAAAAACCTAAACCCCCCAGCAATCTAGCTGAGGGGTAATTTTATGGTATTATTGCTTATTTAGCTTTGACTTTGCCGCCCCATTTTTTGAAGCCGCCTTGTAAATGGTTCAAGTCCTTATAGCCTTTTTTGTAAAGCAGCTGTGCAGCACGACCGCTGCGGGATCCGCTTTGGCAGTAAAGGTAGACTGGCTTGTCCGGTCTGATTTCCTTCAGGCGTGTCTTAAGCTGGGTAAGCGGGATGTTTCTGGCACCCAAAATGTGTCCACCAGCGAATTCATTCGGTTCACGGACATCAATTAACTGCGCTTTACGATAACCTGCAATAAATTCTTCCTCTGTCAGGGTCTTGAGGATTTTCTTCTGGCGGAAATACATAAACACAGAGTAAAGGATAACCGCAACTGTTAGGACGATTAAAAAGATAAGTGTATCCAAAACATATTTCTCCTTTCAAGCTTAGCTGAGCACTTTTAATTATATAAGCCTTCAAGGCAGAGAGCAAAGGAAATTAATAAATTTCTTTAAATCAACTTGCTTTGCTTTTGAAATTTATTTTGTTAGACTAAAAAAATCTTAGCTTTAAACTATTTTAAATGGGGTAAAAAATGTATGAATAAAGAGGTATGGGGATTTATTGACTCAGGAAACTGTTCACCTTCTTTTAACATGGCACTGGATGAGGCCTTGCTTGATTGGCATGGTGCAGGAAAAATTCCTCCAGTGGTTCGTTTTTATGGTTGGAACCCGGCAACTCTTTCAGTGGGTTATTTCCAAAGGATTGAAAGAGAAATTGATATGGAGGCTGTGAAGCAGCACGGTCTTGGTTTTGTAAGAAGACCTACTGGCGGCAGAGGCGTTCTGCATGAACATGAACTTACATACAGCGTAATCGTAACTGAAGAACATCCAGAAATGCCAAAAACAGTAACAGAAGCATACCGGGTGATATCCGAAGGTATTTTACAAGGGTTCCAGAAGTTAGGACTGGAAGCTTACTTTGCTGTGCCGAAAACTTCTTCGGAGAAAGAAGCATTAAAAAATCCGCGGTCGGCAGTTTGTTTTGATGCTCCAAGCTGGTATGAGCTTGTCGTTGAGGGACGAAAAGTGGCAGGCAGCGCCCAGACCCGGCAAAAAGGGGTTATCTTACAGCATGGTTCTATTTTGCTTGATTTAGATGAGGATAAGCTTTTCAGTTTATTCAAGTATCCGAATGACCGTGTTAAGGAGAGAATGCAGAAGGCCTTTAAAACAAAAGCTGTTGCCATTAATGAGATCAGCAACCGCAACATTAATCTTGAAGAAGCGAAGAAAGCTTTCAAGGAAGGTTTTGAAGATGGCCTGGGAATTATTTTGGAGCCATACACTTTAAGTGACGATGAATTGGAGTATGTAAATACACTGGCCAAAAATAAGTACGAATCTAATGAGTGGAATTTTAAAAGATAAAAAATATTTTAAAAGCGGATTTTCCGCTTTTTTTGTTTTTATCCAGTATTTTCTAGGCTCTGAGGATTTATGGAAAAGTGCAACCCTCGAAATTTGTTGTTTTTTATCATTTACTGGAGATATTCTATCTTTCTCTCTTTATATCTCTATTTTTTAATAGTTTTCATGTTTGACAAAAACACTATCCTTTGACCTTAATACCATATGTAGTGTTGTCGAAAATAAAATATATACTATATATTGATTTTTGGTGTTTTGATATGATAACGTAAGGGTAATTCAAAAATGCAGCTAGAATTACATACTTCTAGTAATACATTAGAGAAAAGATTTAAAACTTAGAAGGAGTTGTAGAAATGTCTGTAACTATTGGACAAAAAATGAGCCTGGATGTTGAAAGCCTGAACAAGGATATTAAGTTGTTTCCGCAGGTTCACCCGATTACCCCTGACATGAAACTTACCCACAAAGGCGTCTCCCGACTAGTCATGCTGGACCGCTATACTTTTAAAGATACTGAAAAAATCACTCTATCAAATGGGGATTTCGTCGTCCTCACCATCAAAGAGGACCCAAAGTTTCCGGCACGCGGACTTGGATTCATTCAAGATATTGATTGGGAAAATAAGAAAGCTAAAGTGCTTGTAGACGAAGAATTCCGCGGTGTGCTGGATGACCCTGAAGAAGCAGCAACCGGCGTGATCACAAAGTCACTGGACGTCATCGAAAAGCCGCTGGAAGTATTCTATGAGCAAATCGCCAAACGTAATGCCACAGGGCTGGCAGCTGTGGAAAAAACAGAAGAGAAGCGCCAGGAATGGTTCGAGAAATTCTATCAAGAGCTTGTATCAATGAACTTCATCCCGGCAGGCCGTGTTCTTTACGGAGCAGGCGCTGAAACAGATGTTACCTACTTCAACTGTTATGTCATGCCATTCGTAAAAGATTCACGCGAAGGCATCTCCGAGCACCGAAAACAGGTCATGGAAATCATGAGCCGAGGCGGCGGAGTAGGAACGAATGGTTCGACGCTAAGACCGCGCAACACTCTTGCCAAAGGAGTTAACGGAAAATCATCCGGTTCAGTCTCATGGCTTGATGACATCGCCAAGCTGACACATTTAGTTGAGCAGGGCGGGTCAAGACGTGGGGCACAGATGATCATGCTTTCTGACTGGCATCCTGACATTGTGGAATTCATTATTTCTAAAATGCAAAATCCAAGGATCCTACGCTTCCTGATTGAAAACACAAACGATGAATCAATCAAGAGAATGGCGAAAGAGAAATTAAAATTCACACCGCTGACTTTGCAGGAAGAAGCAATGTATCAGGGAATCGTGAACTATAAGAGCATTCCTGGATACGGTGGATTCAGCGCTGATATTATCAAAGCGGCTGAAGAAAAGCTTGCAACAGGCGGAACATATACCGTCCATAACTCAGAATTCCTTACAGGTGCGAATATTTCGGTCACCCTGACAAAGGATTTCATGGATGCAGTTGAAAATGATGCTGATTATGAACTTCGCTTCCCTGATGTGGAAAGCTATGATGCTGAGACAATGAAGATTTATAACGAAGAATGGCATAAGTTCGGTGACGTTCGCGAGTGGGAAAAGCTCGGATATAAAGTGCGTACCTATAGAAAAATCAAAGCAAAAGAACTTTGGAACCTGATCAATATCTGTGCGACATACTCAGCAGAACCAGGAATTTTCTTTATCGATAATGCCAATGACATGACAAATGCACAGGCATATGGACAGAAAGTTGTAGCGACAAATCCGTGTGGTAGAGTAGCTTAGTTTGCCTCACGTTAAAAATTGCGGAATGAAGCGGGAACCCTGAGATGGGAATCCGAACCGAAGGCCTTGGGTAAAAACAAGGTCAGGGGCAACGCATAGATGGTGAACCTGCGTGAGCAGAATATAATCCATCCACGAGGCCGCAACAATGCCACAAAGCATTGAAAAGATATGCTGAACTAACGGGAAACGAACCGTTAGAACTAAGGGATAAAAAGCCTTTAGGATAACAAAATGGAACAGCCTCTCGCACCAAACTCTGTCTGCAACCTCGCTGCTGTGAATCTTGCAGAAATGGCGGACAAGGATACAAAGACGGTTAACTTTGAAAAATTGAAGCGTACTGTAGAAGTCGGTGTTCGTATGCAGGACAATGTCATCGATGCGACTCCTTACTTCCTTGAAGATAATAAGAGACAAGCATTGGGTGAACGCCGTGTCGGTCTTGGGGTCATGGGACTTCATGACCTTCTGATTTACTGTGAAACAGAATACGGTTCTGAAGAAGGAAACCAGCTTGTCGATCAGGTATTTGAAACAATTGCGACTTCTGCCTACAGAGCTTCTGTTGAACTTGGGAAGGAAAAAGGCAGCTTCCCATTCCTTCAAGGCGATACAGAAGAAGAAACAAACAGGCTTCGCCAGGCATTCACAAATACAGGCTTTATGAAGAAAATGCCTGAAGATATTTGTGAGTCGATCCTTGAAAACGGAATTCGCAACTCACACTTGCTGACTGTTGCTCCGACGGGATCAACTGGAACAATGGTTGGCGTTTCAACAGGCCTTGAGCCTTACTTCAGCTTCTCTTACTTCCGTAGCGGCCGCCTTGGCAAGTTCATCGAAGTGAAGGCTGATATCGTTCAGGAATATCTTGACCGCAATCCTGAAGCTGATCCTGAGAACCTGCCGAACTGGTTCGTCTCAGCAATGGAATTGGCTCCTGAAGCACATGCTGATGTTCAATGTGTCATCCAGCGCTGGATTGACAGCTCGATCAGCAAGACGGTCAACGCACCGAAAGGCTATAGCGTAGAACAGGTTGAAAAGGTATATGAGCGCCTCTACAAAGGCGGCGCGAAGGGTGGTACGGTTTATGTTGACGGCTCCCGCGATTCACAGGTACTGACGCTTAAAGCGGAAGAAAACACGATGGAAGAGGAGATCGATAAGAAAGAAAGACAAAAGCAGCATGTTGTCCTTGTCGATACAATCAATGAATTGCGTTCTACCAACGTAACGATTGGCTCCGAAGTCGGCAATACATGCCCTGTCTGCCGCAAAGGTGAAGTAAAAGAAATCGGCGGCTGCAACACATGCACAAACTGTAACGCACAGCTAAAATGTGGTTTATAATATGACCTAAAGAGGATGGAAAAATTTTTTCCATCCTCTTTTTTCATTTCTGTCCATACTAACAATACAGACTAATGGAATGAAATGAGGAAATGAAAATGAAAGCTTTTGTACCACAGCTTGTATATATTGAGCCAAGGGCTCTGGATTACCCGCTTGGCCGGGAGTTGAAGGAAAAGTTCGAGAAAATGGGTCTTGAAATCAGGGAGACTACTTCACACAATCAGGTCCGAGGCATCCCGGGTGATAATGAATTGCAGCAATACCGGAATGCAAAATCGACTCTCGTTGTAGGTGTAAGGAAAACATTAAAATTCGATACCTCCAAGCCGTCTGCCGAATATGCCATCCCGCTTGCTACCGGTTGCATGGGCCACTGCCATTATTGTTATTTGCAGACCACTCTTGGCAGCAAGCCATATATTCGTACCTATGTGAATCTCGATGACATTTTTGACCAGGCACTAAAATATATGGAGGAAAGAAAACCGGAAATCACCAGATTCGAAGCTGCCTGTACATCGGACATTGTCGGGATTGACCATTTAACACATGCTTTGAAGAAAACAATTGAATTCATAGGCCAGACGGAGTATGGAGAATTGCGGTTTGTAACGAAGTACCACCATGTCGATCATTTGCTGGATGCGAAGCATAATGGCAAAACAAGGTTCCGTTTCAGCGTCAATGCCCGTTATGTGATCAAGCACTTTGAACCAGGAACTTCTTCCTTTGATGAAAGGCTGGAGGCTGCCAGAAAGGTCGCGCAAGCAGGCTACCCTCTTGGCTTCATCGTTGCGCCAATTTATATCCATGAAGGTTGGAGGGAGGGCTATCACGAATTATTCGAGAGACTCAGCCATTCCCTCGAGGGAATCGACCTTACCGGCTTAAGCTTTGAACTCATCCAGCACCGCTTCACTAAGCCTGCAAAAAATGTGATCCAGAAACGGTATCCTAAATCCAAACTTGAAATGGACGAAGAAAAGAGAAAATATAAATGGGGACGATACGGAATTGGTAAGTACGTCTATCAGACGGATGAAGCGAAGGATCTTGAAGAAACGATTCGCGGTTATATTCATTCGTTTTTTCCTGAAGCAGAAATTCAATATTTCACATAAAGCTGAAATTTTTTAACTTGTACGCCGTACTATTTTACAATCCGAGCGCTTAAAGATGTAAAGATGGGATTACATCGACGGGAGTGGCTCATATGTATATTGACGGCGTTTTTTCCGGCGGAGGAATTAAAGGATTAGCATTGGTGGGTGCCTGTGCCGCAATCGAAGAACGGGGATTCCGTTTTAAAAGGGTTGCCGGAACTAGTGCGGGTTCATTGATAGCTGGCTTGATCGCCGCTGGCTACACTAGCACAGAGATGGCCAACCTTTTGGATGAACTCGACCTGAAGAAATTTCTCGATTCGAGAAAAACGGTCTTCCCATCAGCGTTGACCAAGTGGCTTTTTGTATACTGGCGGCTGGGTCTTTATAAAGGTGACGAATTGGAGTGCTGGATAGCTGAAGTATTGGCTGCCAGAGGGCTGCGCACTTTTGGTGACCTCGCTCCGGATGCATTGAGGATTATCGCATCAGATCTTACCAATGGAAGGCTGCTCATTCTGCCGGATGATCTTCCGAAGTATGGTGTTGATCCAAGGAATTTTCCTGTAGCAAGAGCAATCCGGATGAGCTGCAGTCTCCCATTCTTTTTCGAGCCCGTGAAACTGCGTGATCGGGTCGGATCCAATATTGTGGTGGATGGGGGAGTGTTAAGCAATTTTCCGATGTGGTTATTTGATAAGGATAATGTGAAAAAAGTCCGGCCAGTACTGGGTGTCAAGCTCAGCCAAAATTTAATACAGCAGCCGACAAACAATATCAAGAATGCCCTGCAGATGTTCGAAGCTTTGTTTGAAACAATGAAGGATGCTCATGATTCCCGATATATTTCGAGAAAACATGAAAAAAATATCATTTTCATTCCGATGGAAGGGAACTTGACTACTGAATTCCAGCTTTCCGATGAGAAGAAACTGGAATTAATTGCTCTGGGAAAAACGAATGCTGAAAAGTTTTTTAAATCCTGGTGCTATTAACTAAAGCCCGTCCGTAAAAACTTTCACTTCAAGTGCGAAAGCAATAAAGGCTAGAAAAAGAACAGCCTTAATAAAACACAAAAAATCGAGCTTAGAACGAAGCCCGATTTTTTTTTCTGCTCTTTTTACCGTCTATGACCGTTAAATGTGACGCATCCTTCTTTTTGTTGCGCGCGGATGCGAGCGACTTTATTTTTGATCGTTTAGAGGAAGTATTAGCGTCTTTTGTCTGAAACCGCTTTTTGGAACGCTTCGCAGCCTTTTGGAATGCACGTTGCTGCTGTCTTCCCGAACTCGAACTTGTCAGGCGGGTTACAAGGAAATAAATTAACGCACCAACCAGGGCGATTGTTGCAAGCATTATAAGGATACTTAATGGATCGGTAAATAACTTAAAGGCGAAACCAAAGATTGCAAGAACGATCAGTCCTGAAACAATATACGTAGAAGTACGATTCTTCAATGAAAGCCACCTCCCTACTAGCATCATGAGCAATTTTTCCAGCTTTTAAACTTGCCAA
Source organism: Mesobacillus jeotgali (assembly GCF_002874535.1). Lineage (GTDB taxonomy): Bacteria > Bacillota > Bacilli > Bacillales > Cytobacillaceae > Mesobacillus > Mesobacillus jeotgali. Next base: position 3,009,874 of record NZ_CP025025.1, on the reverse strand, counting down.
CGATTACTTTATACAAATTCTCTGATTTTATACTCTTCTCCTGCTACTTTTTCCTTTTTAAAAGCGCTTTAAACGAGAGATTCACATTTCATATTAATGCAGCCACTTGTTCAGTTACTCTTATTTTACTAAAAATTAGCACAAACCTCTATATAGAGGACAGCCTATGCAACAATTTTTCCAGATGTGCAATTGATTGGTCTGTCCGGGACATACTAAGTATGGAGGTGCAACTAATGGCAGAAAATCATGAAAACCTTGAACAGAATCAAAGGGAAAAACCAATGTCTTTTATCGCGATGTGCATCATTACCGGGTTGTTTGGAGGGGTTTTTTGGAGTGCGCTTGCTTATTTAGCCTATGTCTTTCACTTTACTGAGATTCGTCCGAATGTCATTCTCGAGCCATGGGCTCTGGGTGAATGGAAGGAGCAATGGCTCGGTACGGTTATATCTATTTTAGTTATTGGTCTTTTTTCAACTGGCGCGGCTCTTTTGTATTATGCAGCAATGAGAAAGCTTAAGTCCATATGGGCAGGTGCAGCATTTGGGTTGGCGCTGTTTTTCCTTGTTTTCTATGTGCTCAATCCGCTGTTTCCTGGTATTAAACCGTTCTGGGACTTGTCAAAGAACACGTTGATCACATCGATTTGCTTTTATGTTCTTTACGGTGTTTTTGTTGGTTATTCAATATCATATGAAGAAAATGAAAATCGCAACAGTGAAAATAATCAGCAAGAAGTTACCTCCTGAGCGTCTCGTGGTAGTTTTAACGAAATCAATTGTGATAGAATGTTCTTATTGAACATTCTTTTTTTACGGGAGCCTGTCATGAAAAAAATACTTATGCTCAATGGCCCAAACTTGAACCGTCTGGGAAAAAGAGAACCAGGAATTTACGGTGTCAGTAGTTTGGAGGATTTGGAAAAACGGATGGTCCACCTTGGAATGGAAAGCCAGATTGAGGTTACATGCTTCCAATCGAATCATGAAGGAGACCTGATTGACAAACTCCATGATGCAGAAGACACTGGTATGGATGGCATTATTTTTAACCCAGGAGCCTTCACGCATTATAGCTACGCCATCAGGGATGCGATTGCAGGGATTAATTGTCCCGTTATCGAAGTACATATTTCCAATGTTTATCAAAGAGAAGAATTCAGGCACAATTCGGTGATTGCTCCAGTATCAAAGGGACAAATTGCAGGTCTAGGCTTTCTTGGCTATGAATTGGCGCTTGAAGCATTCAAAAGAGAAGCAAAAGGGGAGGAATAGGTTATGGAAAAAATTCAAAAATTGCGTGAGAGCTTTCAAAGGCTCGGAATCGATGGAATGCTGGTCACAAGTGATTTCAACCGCAGATATATGACTGGATTCACTGGTTCTGCCGGCATGGTGCTGATCAGTGCAGATAAGGCATTATTCATTACGGACTTCAGGTACACCGAGCAGGCTGCAAAACAATGCGAAGGTTACGAGGTGGTCCTGCATAAAGGACTGATTCAGGATGAAGTGGCGGCACAAGCCAAAAACCTGGGAATCAAAAAGCTCGGCTTCGAAGAAAACCATGTTACATATTCTGCTTATAAAACTTTCGATAAGGGTGTGGAAGCTGAATTAGTGCCCGTATCAGGGGAAATCGAAAAGTTACGCTTGATTAAGACTGATTCAGAGATTAAGATATTAAAGGAAGCAGCAGCCATCGCAGATGCTGCGTTTACACATATACTTGAGTTTATTCGTCCGGGCAGGACTGAGCTGGAAGTATCAAATGAACTGGAATTCTTCATGAGAAAGCAGGGAGCAACATCCTCTTCATTCGATATCATTGTAGCTTCGGGCTACCGGTCAGCACTTCCGCACGGAGTAGCGAGTGACAAGGTGATTGAAGCAGGGGACTTTGTAACCCTGGATTATGGTGCATATTATAATGGGTATGTATCTGATATTACCCGTACATTAGCCGTAGGCAGCCCTTCAGACAAGCTAAAGGAAATCTATGATATTGTACTTGAAGCACAGCTTCGCGGAATGGCAGGCATCAAGCCGGGCATGACAGGCAAGGAAGCTGATGCCCTTACACGCAACTTTATCACGGAAAAAGGATACGGAGAGTATTTTGGCCACTCTACAGGCCATGGAATCGGACTAGAAGTACATGAAGGACCTGGTCTTTCTTTCAGATCTGATACCGTCCTTGAAACTGGTATGGTTGTGACTGTTGAGCCAGGAATCTATATTGCTGGACTTGGCGGTGTAAGGATAGAGGATGATACTGTTATTACGAAAGACCATAATGAGTCACTGACACATTCTACTAAGGAACTCATCATATTATAGGACACATTAGGAGGACAAATAATGATTTCAGTTAACGATTTTCGTACAGGTTTAACAATCGAAGTGGACAATGGCATTTGGCGTGTACTTGATTTCCAACACGTAAAGCCAGGTAAAGGAGCTGCGTTTGTGCGCTCAAAGCTTCGCAACCTTCGTACAGGAGCAATCCAGGAAAAAACTTTCCGCGCTGGTGAGAAAGTAGCGAAAGCACAAATCGAGAACCGCAAAATGCAATACCTGTATGCTAGCGGTGACCAGCACGTATTCATGGATAATGAGTCTTATGAGCAAATTGAATTGCCAGGCACTTATATTGAATATGAGTTAAAATTCCTTAAGGAAAACATGGAAGTATATATCATGCAATTCGGCCACGAAACTCTTGGTGTCGAGCTTCCAAACACTGTTGAACTTGAAGTAACAGAAACAGAACCTGGTATCAAAGGGGACACTTCTTCCGGCGGTACTAAGTCTGCTACATTGGAAACTGGCCTTACAGTACAGGTTCCTTTCTTCATCAACCAGGGTGACAAACTTGTCATCAACACAACAGATGCATCATATGTATCTCGTGCTTAATTCATAAGTAAAAGACCTGCTGAAAAGCAGGTCTTTTTATATTGAAAGTCTCTGTTATTGTCCATCGTTGATTTCATGTAGGTATAAGAAATCATAAGCGGAGAATTTCCGGCTATTTTACATAGAGGGGGCTTATCGAGCAGAAATAAGCGGAGATATTCCGGTTAACTGCTATAAATAAGACGAAATCCAACGATTTGGAGTAAATAGACGGAAAAACTACCCTTATTTTTAAGCAAACAAGGGTCATTTTCAATTTAAGCGGAATTTTTCCGTTTATTTTTCAAATACTGTGAAGGCAGCTATCAGTTATAACAGAGCTATGTGAAAAAAAGCATCTCGAATAACGAGATGCTAAATATATTGCAGCGCTTGTCAGAGATGGCAAATGCCATCGATTACCTATTTCTCTATTTCATTCGTCCACTCATTCATTCCGCCGGTCATATTGTAAATATTCTTGAAGCCATTTTCCACGAGGATTTCGCTTGCCTGAGTAGAGCGGTTTCCGCTTCTGCAGACGACTAAATATTTTTGGTCTTTATCCAGCTCGGAAAGCATGCTCTCAATGACCTGCAATGGTACTAATTTCGCTCCTGGAATATGTCCTGCTGCGAATTCATCAGGGGTACGTACATCCAAAACTTGTACTTCTCCACTATCTATCAATGCTTTTGCTTCATCGACTGAAACATCCGTATAGGAACCGCCGCCAGAACAGCCGGTAATCAACAATATTAACATAAATGCAGCGAATAATTTCTTCATGATGATCTCTCCTTGTTAAATACATATAGAGGTATTTTAACTTAAAAATATTCTAGTGGATATAGACAAATTGTGTCAGCTGAGGTTGCATGTTCAGCTTATACCTTTATACCACAAAAAAGCCAGGCAATAGGCCTGACTTTTGTAGGTTTATTAACTAATATAGGTTCCTGTTACAGTCGCTTTGATTTCCAGTTGCCCTGGTTCAATTGGTGTCCCGCTTCCGCTGCTTGTGTCTAATGAAGCAACCAGGAAGGGGCCAGGTGCACCTTTCTGGGTTTCTTCCGTAATCGTGAGGGCGGAAATGGGGGTTTGGATTCCTAAAGTGCGAGCTACAGTTTGTGCTTTGTTGTATGAATCAACCACTGCCATTGAAAGTGCACGATTGTACAATTCCTGAGGCTCTGCAACTGAAAATTGTATGTTCATGATCTCGTTTGCACCATTTTCAACAGCAGTGTCGATGATCAAGCCTGCCTGTGCAAGATTCCTGATCGTGATACTGTAGAGATGTGTGACACGGTATCCCTGAAAAAACTGCTTGCCGTCCTCATAGGTGTAGATCGGGTCGATCCGGAAATCTGCCGTTTTAATATCATCCTTTGCAACCCCAAGGTTCTGTAAGGCTGCTAACATTCGATTAGATTTTTCGGCATTTTCAGCCTGTGCGGTTTGCAGGTTTTGATTTTCCGTCCGAACGCCAACCGTTGCTGTCGCCCTGTTTGGTGCAGCGAACACAGAACCTTCCCCGCTGACAGTGATTTTCTTTCCATTTCCGATATTGTTGCTACGGTAGCCTGTATACATTCCACTATCCATTCATCATCCCTCCACACTATTTTTTCTATTACCTATTTCTATGTTGTTATTGAAAAACAAATAACGGTCATAGAAAAAAGCATGGAATGGACTAAAAGGACAGAATGTTTTACTCACCAGCTCCAGGTGTTTTGTCCGTGTCATTCTTGTTGTTATATTTAGTGTCTGTCATCGGGGATTCCTTTGGACTTCTGCCGCCTCCAAGATATGAAGCCCGGTCGTCTTTCTGGACTTTCTGGAACTTCTTGTGATCCTCATTCATACTTATCAACTCCTTTCGATACTATTCTTTTCGTTTAAAAGCGATATTATTTCGTTTTGGGCGAAGCAGCACTAAGCTTTTCTAAAAAAATGCTGACCATCATACTTGCTCCAAGACTGAACAAAATCTCTCTATCAACCATTCGCGAATCTGCCGGTCATAAAGTGGCCAAGCAGGCATACATATTAAGTAAGCGTATGTCAGGAGGATCGATGATGGACGATATCTTATCTTTTTTGCCGAAACGAATTGCGGAAATGCTGGATGCAGTGCCTCCTAATGACAAAGATGGAATGGAAGAAGTGCGGATACGGATTAACCGGCCGCTTGAAATAACGGTAAGAGGAAAGCCTCATTTCCTGCCGTATATCATTCCGCCTGAGGATGCTGTCCAGCTATTGAACAAGCTAGGGCATTTTTCTATGTATACCTTGGAGGAAGAATTAAAGCGAGGCTATATCACCATTGCTGGAGGTCATCGTGTCGGTCTAGCAGGAAAGGTAATCCTTGAAAATGGCTTTGTCAAAGCAATCAGGGATATCTCCTCCTTCAATCTGAGGATAGCAAGGGAAAAAATTGGGATCGCAGAGCCGTTGCTTCCATACATTTACCAGAACGGCTGGAAGCACACGATGATAATTGGCCCGCCCCAGACAGGAAAGACCACATTGCTTAGGGATATAGCGAGGATGATTTCAAGCGGAATTCCAGATAAAAAATTGCCTCCTCTAAAAGCTGGCATTGTGGATGAGAGATCGGAAATAGCAGGATGTGTAAAAGGGGTTCCTCAACTTACATTTGGACCAAGAGTAGATATCCTGGATTCTTGCCCGAAGGCCGAGGGGATGATGATGATGATCCGCTCGATGAGTCCCGATGTTCTGATCGTTGATGAGATTGGCCGCAAAGAAGACGGAGAAGCAATTCTTGAAGCCGTTAATGCGGGAATAAAATTAATCATGACAACACATGGAGATTCGCTAGAGGATATTCAAAAAAGGCCAACTTTGAAGCCGATTTTGGAGATGGGGATTTTTGATAGATTTGTGGAGCTTGGAAGGATTTCTGGCCCGGGAACAATCACCTCGATCAGGGAAGCAAGCGGCAAAGAAATTCGCCAAAAAGTGAGAGTGACATAAATGATAAAAATAATTGGCGCTATTTTAATTATCCTGGCCACGACTTGGACAGGTTTCGAGGCATCAAGGCACCTTAGCGAGCGCCCAAGACAGCTTCGGCTCCTGAAGTCGGCACTGCAATCTTTGGAGGCAGAAATCATGTATGGTCACACACCGCTGCATGATGCCTCAAGAAAGCTCGCTGCCCAGATGTCTAAGCCTTTATCCTGGTTTTTTGAAGCTTTTTCTAAAAAGCTGACAGAGTCCGATACAACAGTGAAAGCCGCATGGGAAGAAAGTCTGAAAGAAGTCTGGAAACTGACAGCCTTTAAACAGGGAGAGTTTGAAATCATGAAGCAATTTGGTGAGACGCTAGGCAGGCATGACCGGCATTCACAGCAAAAACAAATCCTGCTGACGATCTCCCATCTGGAAAGAGAAGAAGCAGATGCCTGCGAAAAACAAATGAAATACGAAAAAATGGTGAAAAGTATCGGCTTTTTATCTGGCTTACTATTAATCATCTTATTGATATAGCGTTTAGGAGGAGGACAAGATGGGTCTTGAAGTAGATATTATTTTTAAAATCGCAGGTGTAGGCATCGTCGTTGCATTTTTACACACTATTCTCGATCAGGTGGGAAAGAAGGAATATGCGCAGTGGGTAACCTTGTTTGGGTTCATCTACATCCTTTTCATGGTCGCTTCGATTGTCGACGATCTCTTTCAAAAAATTAAATCTGTTTTCCTATTTCAAGGGTAAGGGAGGGCTTTGCCATTGAAATCCTTCAAATAACAGGTGTAGCACTGATCGCGACCTTCCTGGCCCTCATAGTCAAGGAACAAAAACCAAACTTTGCCTTCTTGCTGATTGTGTTCACTGGTTCAGCTATTTTCCTTTTTCTGGTTGATCAAATCTACCAGATCATATCAATGATCCAAAAGCTCGCGGCCAATGCAAAGGTAAATCTCGTTTATGTTGAAACAATCCTGAAAATCATCGGAATCGCCTATATCGCCGAATTCGCGGCCCAAATCACAAAAGATGCAGGCCAGGGAGCTATTGCTTCAAAAATAGAATTAGGCGGAAAAATTCTTATTCTGGCAATGGCGATCCCGATTCTAACTGTAATGATCGAAACAATCATTCGCTTGATTCCGGGCTGATCGCGAGCCTTTTCTTAAAGAGGTGACTATAGTTGAAGCAGCGTTTGCAGTTCATACTTGGCATTGTATTGATCCAGCTATTTTTTTTCATTCCGGGTGTACAAGCTGCTGGTGACGAAGAGAAAACCAGCACATTGATCAATCCGGATAAAATCGCCGGAGCCCAGCTTGAGGACTTGAATATCGATGAACTGAAAGGATTCTGGGAGGATATTATCAATAAATATGATGGCTATTTACCAGAAAGCCAGAAAGGCAGTCTATATGATTTTATAAGCGGTGAAAAAAAGTTCTCACTGAAAGAATGGTTCAAAGGCATACTTAACTTTGCATTCCATGAGTTTATCGTCAATGGGAAATTGTTAGGTTCGCTCATATTGCTAACCGTATTCAGCATGTTTCTTCAAGCCCTGCAAAATTCCTTTGAAAAAAGCACGATCAGCAAGGTTGCCTATTCAATTGTGTTCATGGTTCTCATCATTATTGCGCTCAACAGTTTCCATGTTGTGGTTGATTATACAAATGACACGATAAGTACAATGATTCAATTCATCCTGGCTTTGATCCCGCTGCTACTTGCCCTGATGGCGACATCTGGCGGCCTGATATCCGCAGCCTTTTTCCATCCTGTCATTCTTTTTATGATGAACACCAGCGGCATGTTCATCCAGTATGTCGTCCTGCCGCTCTTATTTCTTTCGACACTTCTCAGTATCGTCAGCATCCTGTCAGAGCATTACAAGGTCACGCAATTGGCCAGTATGCTCAGGAACTGGAGTGTAGGGCTGCTGGGAATTTTACTGACGGTATTTCTGGGTGTCATTTCCGTCCAGGGGGCCTCCTCAGCGGTGACAGATGGGGTCACCGTAAAGACGGCTAAATTCATTACCGGCAATTTTGTGCCGGTTATCGGACGTGTGTTCACGGATGCGACGGACACTGTCATCAGCGCCTCGATGCTGCTTAAGAATACAGTCGGTCTTGCGGGTGTAGCCATTTTGCTGATTATAGCTGCTTTTCCAGCAGTGAAAATTCTAATGGTTGCATTTATTTATAAATTCGCAGCCGCCATCCTGCAGCCTTTGGGAGGCGGACCAGTCATTACCTGTCTGGATATCATCAGCAAAAGTATCATCTATGTATTTGCTGCACTGGGGATTGTTTCCTTAATGTTTTTCCTGACGATCACGGTTATTATTGCCGCTGGAAATCTAACGATGATGGTGAGGTAAGGGGGGAGAAGAAATGGATTTTATTAAAGAGTGGATTACCAACATTATTATCTTCATTCTCCTGGCGACTGTCCTTGACATGCTGCTGCCTAATTCTAGCTTCCAGAAATATACGAAAATTGTCACCGGATTGATTTTGATCGCCATCATCCTGTCCCCGGTCATGAAACTGTTTACTTCTGACTTTGAATCAGCCATCGCTTCAATGGGCCAATTCCATAGTTTGGAGGATGAAAATATAAAAAATTCAATAGAATTTCAGAAAAAAGAAATACAAGCATCCCAGCATGCATATATTTTAGAAACAATGGCTGTCCAATTGAAAACAGCCGCAGAGGAGGAGTTGATGGAGCAGCAAGGAATGGAGATTGCTAATATCGAGCTTGAAGTAAATGATCAGGATCAGCGGCCTTTCCCTGAAAACCTGGAGTATGTCATCGTGCATGTGAAAAAAGCCGAAGATGAGGGAGAGACTGTGGCAGTAGTAAGAGAAGTAGAAATTGATACGAACGCACCCCTTCCATCAAAACAAACCTCTCAGAATACAGATCAAATATCTTCTCTTCTGTCAGAGAAATGGAATGTTCCTGAAAAGTCTATTCAAATAATGATAGAAGGGGGGAGTGACGAGCATGGACAATGAGAAGGGTCCACTAAGCTGGCTTAAGAAGCAATTGAGCGGCAAGGACGGACCGCCAGATAAGAAATCCGGCAAATACCAATACTTAATGATTGTCGTCCTGTTCGGGGCAGCAATCATGCTCATAGGCAATATCCTTGGAGATCAAAAGCCTGATATGGCAGTTACCGCCACTAAGGAAGCAGAGACTGAAGAGGATACGGCCGTATTCGGGCAAAAGAAATCGGCAGGAAATGACGTCATTTCTGAGTATGAAGAGGCTTATGAAGCTCAGCTTACAGAAATGCTAGAGGGTATAAATGGTGTCGGGGATGTCACAGTCTTCGTAAACGTAGATGCCACTGAGAAAAAGGTTCTGGAGAAGAACACGGTGATCCAGTCACAGACAACGGATGAAACCGATCGTGAAGGCGGCAAACGCAAGGTTCAGGACGCTTCCCAGGATGAGCAGCTGGTCATTATCCGCAACGGTGAAAAAGAGGTTCCTATCGTTCTGGAGACAAAAAAGCCAGAAATCAGAGGTGTCCTCGTAGTAGCCAAGGGTGCTGAAAATATACAAGTGAAAAAATGGATTATCGAGGCCGTCACAAGGGCTTTGGATGTACCGAACCATCGTGTGGCAGTCATGCCTAAAAAATCTAAGGGGGAATAATAGATGTTATTGAAAAAGCAAACAGTTTGGTTATTGACAATGTTAAGTCTTGTAGTGGTGCTGTCGGTGTATTATATCACTTCACCTGAACAGCAAAAAGCGGACCTGGCTGGTGTCGAGGAGCAAAAGGCTGAAGATAAAGAGACGGCAGCAACAGAATCCAAGGATGGAAAAACAGTCATTTCTGGCATTGCAAGTGATGAAAAATTTGAGGCACTTCGCATGAAGCTTGAAGAACAACGCACAAAAATGAAGGAAGATCTTCAGGCTATCGTGGCTTCCACTGATCTGCCGGCTCAAGACCGCAGCGATGCTATTGAAAAGATGAACGAGCTTGATGAAGTTGCTCAAAAAGAAGGCGTACTTGAAACTTTAATTAAATCAATGGGCTATGAAGATGCACTTGTACGTGCCGACGGAGAGAATGTCAGAATCACAGTTAAGGCTCAGGAGCATTCAGCATCTGCAGCCAATGAAATCATCCAGATGGTGCGCACAGAGCTGGGGTCATTACAGCCGGTCGCTGTACAATTTGAACCTGTAAAATAAAAGAACAATACGTAAAAGGGAAGGCGATGGCCTTCCCTTTATTTTTGCTGCAGCTTAATTAGGTTATCCAAAGATTGATGTGCGGCTTCAACGGATTTAAATAAATGTTCATGATGTTCACTTTGCGAAATAGCTGCTGCTGAGATTTCCTCCAGCGCAGCGCTTGCCTGCTGGATGACGGAGCTGAAGCCAGTAATGGAACTTTCGATTGCCATCGAGGAGTCCAAAATGGTATTTGTCAGTCCCTCCTGCTCAGAGATATCACTCTTCAAAACTTTGAAAGTTTGGTGTATTGTTTCAAATGCTTCCATTGTCTCGGCTGCTAATTCGAGGTTTTGCGTAAGTTTTTCAGCTGTCAGATTGACTCCTTCTTTTGTTTTAGAAGTATCACTCATGACACTTTTTAAATTTTCGGTAATTTGGGTTGCTGTATTACTTGTGATGTCAGCGAGTTTCCTTACTTCTTCGGCAACCACCGCAAATCCTTTGCCGCTGTCTCCTGCACGGGCTGCCTCAATAGATGCGTTCAGTGCCAGCAAATTAGTTTGGGAAGCAATTCCCTGGATATCCGATGCAAAGCTGGTTGTTTCCTTGATCAGCGCGGATAGAGACAAGATGTGTGCATTGACATTTTGCATATTTTCATATGAAGCTGTCAATTCTGAAATAAGGTTGGACATCAGCTCATCGCCTTTATCAGAGACCTTTTCGGCCGACATTGAGTCCTGGTGCAGCTTTTTGACAAGCGCTGATGTCCTGTAGATGACCTGATTTGTTTTTTCAAGGGATTGGGTAATGTCTAAAACTGAATCAGACTGAATATTGATCCCTGCAGAAATCTCTGTCACAGACTGGGTCATTTCAATGGAAGATTGATAATTTTCCTTGCTTTTGAATCTTACATCATCAATCACCTTTGCAATGCTCCTTGTATTGCTTTCGATTACTTTGCGTGTCTCTAAATCTTTAATCAGTAGACGCTCAGTTTCCTGCTGTGCTGACTCAATCGTTTGAGCGAGCTTTTTGGAGATGGAAAACTGGAAGCCAAGCATGACTGTGACCAGCATATACAATAGATAAATGGTTACATAGTTTTTCGTTTCCAAAGGCAGTTCGTGGTTATGCATAAATGTAAATGCGGTAATAATTACAAACCCGAGGCCGGAAGCCAAGGTCAGTAATTTCCTGTCCATATAGATTGCTGCGGCAGCAAGAATAAAATAAAGAAGGGTATAGGCAGTAGGTGAAACGCTAGTTTCCATAATCAAGAACAGCACAGCGGATACTATAACAACGGAAAGATAAGGGATGAAATTCGTTAGCTTCTTGGTATAGTGGAGCGTTGCGACAACTCCGACACCGGCTCCGCCTCCAACAATGATTGAAAGAATCACGGCAAGTTCCTTCTGCATTGCAATATCAACAACTGTCGCCAAAATAACAGACACCAGAGTTGCTTTGACGATTAAAGAATTTTTTCTTTCCAAATCATCTCTCTTAATTTCTTCTATACTTTTCATTGATTGTATTCTCCTCTAAATTTCAAACTAATGTTATATTCGCTAGAAATTTCAGGATTCCTGTCGTATGAATTCACTTTTTTTTCAGAAAACATTAAAATAGAGAAGGAAGACAAGAAACAGCGTTTCATATTGAATTCTTACATGGTATTATCGTATAGTATTAGTATCTAGTCTTAATTAAGAAATGGACAAGGGGTGCCTAAAGATGTTAAAAGTACAGGAAATCAGAGAGTTAATTAAATTAGTGGACCAATCAAGCATTGACGAATTTTCATATGAATATGAAGGATCAAAAATTAAGATGAAGAAGCATGGAGCAGTTAAGTCTGTAGTTGAGCACGTTCAGCCAGCTGCACCAGCACCTGCTCCACAGCCAGTACCGGCAGTTCAGGAAGCGCCACGCACTGAGCCTAAGGTCGAAGCGGCAGCTGTACAGGAAGTGAAGCAGGAAGAAATCCAGGATACTTCCAATTTACATAAGATCGTTTCACCAATGGTTGGAACTTTCTATCAATCTTCTTCTCCTGAAGCAGATGCATATGTAAAAGCAGGCTCAAAGGTCAGCAAAGATTCGATTGTATGTATAGTTGAAGCCATGAAGCTCTTCAACGAAATCGAAGCTGAAGTGAATGGGGAAATCGTTGAAGTTCTTGTAAAAGACGGCCAGCTGGTTGAATACGGCCAAGTTTTATTCCTGGTAAAGCCCGAATAAGGAGCGATATTGATGATAAAAAAATTACTGATAGCCAATAGAGGAGAAATCGCAGTCCGGGTCATCCGTGCCTGCAGGGAATTGGGAGTAGAATCCGTAGCCGTATACTCTGAAGCAGACAAGGAATCGCTTCATGTACAGCTGGCTGATGAAGCATATTGTATTGGGCCGAAAGCTTCAAAAGACAGCTATTTGAATTTCACGAATATTATCAGCGTGGCAAAACTGACCGGCTGTGACGCCATCCACCCTGGATATGGCTTCCTTGCTGAAAATGCAGATTTCGCTGAGCTTTGCAGAGAATGCAACATCATTTTCGTCGGACCATCTCCTGAAGCAATCCAAAAGATGGGAACGAAAGATGTCGCAAGGGAAACAATGAAAGAGGCGAATGTTCCAATCGTGCCGGGATCGCAGGGGATTATTGAGAGCACAGAAGATGCTGTCAGCCTTGCTAACGATATCGGTTATCCTGTCATCATCAAAGCGACTGCTGGAGGCGGAGGTAAAGGTATACGCGTTGCCAGGACAGAACAGGAGATGATCAAAGGGATCAATATCACCCAGCAGGAAGCGATGACAGCGTTCGGGAACCCGGGTGTTTATATTGAAAAATATATCGAAGACTTCCGCCATGTTGAAATCCAGGTGCTTGCAGACAGCTATGGTCATACCATTCATCTCGGCGAGCGTGATTGTTCAATCCAGAGGCGCCTTCAAAAGCTTCTTGAGGAAACACCATCACCCGCACTTGACGGAGAAACCAGGGCTGAAATGGGTGCAGCTGCAGTTAAAGCGGCAAAAGCAGTTGATTATACTGGAGCAGGCACGGTAGAATTTATTTATGATTATCGCAATCGTAAATTTTATTTCATGGAGATGAATACGAGGATACAGGTTGAACATCCTGTAACTGAAATGGTAACTGGCGTCGATTTGATCAAAGAACAGATCAAGATTGCCTCAGGTGAAAGGCTGAACCTTAAGCAGGAAGACGTAGAGTTCAATGGATGGGCGATTGAATGCCGCATCAACGCAGAAAATCCTGCAAAAAACTTCATGCCATCAGCGGGTAAAATTAAAATGTATCTCCCTCCAGGCGGATTTGGTGTTAGAATAGACTCAGCGGCATATCCTGGTTATACAATCCCGCCTTACTATGATTCAATGATTGCGAAGGTCATTACTTATGGAAGCAGCCGGGAAGAAGCGATTGACCGCATGAAGAGAGCGCTTGGTGAGTTTGTGGTTGAAGGCATCCACACAACCATCCCGTTCCATCTCAAGCTGCTGAACCATGAGAAATTCGTGGAAGGGCAGTTCAATACGAAATTTTTAGAAATGTATGATCTTATGACAGAAGAATAATAGGAGGTCTAGCCATGAGTGAACAGCAACATTTACTTGAAATGAGCAATGATGAGAACGGCTTAGGGAAAGTGGAAATTGCACCTGAAGTAATTGAAGTCATTGCAAGCATCGCTGCATCCGAAGTAGAAGGTGTCACGCAAATGCGCGGCAGCTTCGCGGCTGGAGTGGTTGAAAGACTAGGCAAGAAAAATCACGGCAAAGGTGTAAAGGTCGAGCTTGTCGAAGAAGGAATCAAGGTTGACGTTTATTGTGTCATGAAGTTTGGCGTATCCATTCCTGTGGTGGCCCAAAAAATCCAGGACAACATCCGCCAGGCATTATTGAACATGACTGCACTCGATGCAACAGAAGTAAATATCCATGTGGTCGGCGTCCAGTTCGAAAACCAAAAAGTAGAACCTGAAGTCGAACAAGAAGTTTAACCACCGAACCAAAGGCATAAATATGCATGCCTTTGGTTTTTTTTGTAGTCCCGGGTGTTTTTGGTCCTGGAAGCTTCAACACTGAAACTTAAGGTGGAGGTTGTGTGAAGTAGTTCGAGGTTCTGACAGAATCTCGCGCAGTAGAGGAAAAGTTGTCCGAAGAAGGCCTGGGTTCGGACAGAATCTCGCGCAGTAGAGGAAAAATTGTCCGAAGTAGACCTGGGTTCGGACAAAAACTGGTGCTGTAGCGGAAAAGTTGTCCGAAGTAGACCTGGGTTCGGACAGAATCTCGTGTTCTAGAGGAAAAGTTGTCCGAAGTAGACTCAGGTTCGGACAAAATCTCGTGTTCTAGAGGAAAAGTTGTCCGAAGTAGACCTGGGTTCGGACAGAATCACGCGTTCTAGAGAAAAAGTTGTCCGAAGAAGGTCCAGGCTCGGACAAAAACCTCCCTAGAAACCACGACTTGTGGGAGGATGTAGTGCTAATCGTGATGTTCAAGGCGCAAGCGCTGCTCTAATTTCATCATAATTTCTTAGCTTTCTATTAGATATTTCTCCTTGTTTTGATTAACTTTTTTCTAAAAAGTGAAAAATAATAGGAAACCATGCGTAAAGAGATATGATATGCTATTATTTTGTTAGAATCAGACAAGCCATAAAAGGAGCTAAAGAATTCAATGAAAAGAAGAACAGCACGAGAAAAGGCATTACAAGCCTTATTCCAGATTGATATAAGCAAGGTAGAGGTTTCAGACGCGATTGAACATGTGCTTGAAGAAGAAGCTGGGGATGATTACCTGAACAAGCTTGTGAACGGTACGGTCGAGCATCAGCAGGAAATCGATGAAGAGATCAAGACGTATTTAGAGAAATGGTCGCTCGACAGAATTGCAGCTGTTGACCGGAATCTTCTGCGCCTAGCCGTATACGAATTGAAGTATTGCAACGAAGAGGTACCGATGAACGTCGTTCTTGATGAAGCGATCGAAATTGCTAAATTATATGGGGATGACCAATCAAGCCGATTTATTAATGGTGTTCTGTCTAAAGTAAAGCAGAGCATTTCCTAAAAACCATTGGAAGCAGGCAGGTTGGACCTTCCCTGATCACATAGGGGGAGAAAGTATGGCTGCTAGTATTATTGATGGAAAAGAAATTGCTAAAAAGAAGAAACTTGAAATCGCCGACCAGGTTCAGGAGCTGAAGAACCAGGGAGTAACTCCTGGCCTGGCTGTGATACTTGTCGGAGATAACCAGGCATCAAGAACCTATGTCAACAGCAAGCAAAAAACAGCTAGAGATCTTGGCATGCATAATGTCCTGATTGAATATCCTGTCTCCATTACCGAACAGGAACTTTTGGCTAAAATTGACGAACTCAATCGTGATGAAGACATTCACGGCATTTTGGTTCAGTTGCCGCTTCCAGAACACATCAATGAAAAAAATCTGATTGAGGCTATTTCCCCTGAAAAAGATGTTGATGGCTTCCATCCAATCAATATTGGTCGGATGATGACTGGCCAGGATGCTTTTTTACCTTGTACGCCATATGGGGTAATGGTGATGATGAAGGAGATAGAGATTGATCTTGCCGGGAAGCATGTAGTTGTCGTTGGCAGGAGTAATATTGTCGGCAAGCCGGCAGGCCAACTTTTCTTAAATGAAAATGCAACAGTTACATATTGCCATTCGAGGACAAAAGATTTAAAGGAACACACGAAACAGGCGGATGTTGTCATAGCCGCAGTCGGGAAAGCCGGTTTGATTACCGCTGACCATATCAAGCCAGGGGCTGTGGTCATCGATGTTGGCATGAACCGCGATGACCAAGGCAAACTATGCGGTGATGTAGCCTATGATGAAGTCAAAGAAAAAGCCGGGTATATCACTCCTGTGCCTGGGGGTGTTGGTCCAATGACCATCGCCATGTTGATGTTCAATACAATGAAGTCTGCAAAGAACCGCTTGAATAGACTTCAAAATTCAAATCTATAAGGCGTGATTCTGTCCATATCTGTTATAAGTTAGAAACTGAAAATCCACTTATGTTAAGTGACGAATCGGGATTCTAAATTTATAATGGGTATGGGCAGTTTTTTTATGATACAAAGATGTTCCAACAAAGGAGTTTACCAATGGATAATCAGCGTTATCTAACCGTCAACGCGTTAACCAAATACATAAAGAGAAAATTCGACGCCGACCCGCATCTCCAGGGCGTTTATATCAAAGGGGAAATTTCAAACTTTAAAAGGCATTCGAGCGGGCATATGTATTTTACGCTCAAGGATGAAAAAGCCCGAATACTTGCTGTCATGTTCGCGGGTGCCGCCAGGTCCATGAAGTTCAAGCCTGAGAATGGCATGAAGGTTCTGGTCAGAGGAGATATCTCTGTGTACGAAGGCAGTGGCCAGTACCAGGTATACATAAAAGAAATGAAAACCGATGGAGTGGGCGATTTATTTGTTGCTTACGAACAGCTGAAGAAGAAGCTTGAGCAAGAAGGCCTTTTTTCTCCAAAATACAAGCAGCCAATTCCAAAATATCCAAAAGCAGTGGGCATTGTCACTTCTCCAACTGGGGCAGCAATCCGCGATATATTAACAACGATTAAAAGGAGATATCCCATTACCAAGGTGATGATTTTCCCGGCCCTTGTTCAGGGAGACCAGGGTGCCCCATCTATAGTGAGGGCAATCGAGAAGGCGAATGCGAGGCAAGATATTGATGTTCTGATCATTGGCCGCGGGGGTGGATCGATTGAGGAGCTATGGAATTTTAATGAGGAATCAGTTGCAAGATCGATTTTTGCCTCGAAAATTCCAATCATATCAGCAGTCGGCCATGAAACAGACTTCACGATCGCTGATTTTGTTGCTGACATGAGAGCCCCGACTCCAACAGGGGCTGCTGAGCTGGCCGTTCCTCATATCCAGGAACTCATTGAGAGGGTAATGAACAGGGAAACAAGATTAATGAGGGCGATGAGGGAGAAGGTGTTCTTCCAGCAGGAGCGATACCAGCGGCTGATCAGGTCTTACGCTTTTCGCTATCCAAGGAAGCTTTATGAACAAAAGCTTGAACAGGTAGACAAGTTGACGGAATCGCTGACGCGCGGAGCTGAAAAGCTTTATTTTGCTAAAAACGATGCACTTCTTCAACTGAAAAGAAGATTGGAACGAAGCCACCCGGAAGAACTGAGGAAAGTGTCTGCTGAAAGGCATGTAAGGACTACGAGAGCTTTGAACCGGGCGATGACGTCCGTCTTGTCTGAAAAGCGAAAAGAGTTCAACGGTATTGTTTCAACGCTTGAAGCCTTAAGTCCGTTAAAGATCATGGATCGAGGCTATAGTCTTGCATACACCGAAGATGGTGAACTGATTAAAACAGTCACCCAAGTAAAACCTGAACGGAAAATAAAGGTGAAGCTTTCTGATGGAAGCATTCAATGTATCGTGACAGATATCAAGGAGAGTGAAAACGATGGCAGATGAAAAAAAACTAAGTTTTGAACAGGCGATGGATCAACTTGAGACTATAGTTGAAAAACTTGAAGAAGGCGATGTGCCTTTGGAAGAAGCGATCTCTTTTTATAAAGAAGGAATGGAATTATCCAAACTTTGCCATGATAAGCTAAAGAATGTGGAAGAACAACTGGCCCAGATCATTACTGAAGATGGACGGACTGAAGGTTTCTCCATAAACGAGGAGGAATAGTATTGCATCCGGTTTCACTTGATTCTTTTACAAAAAAATATAAGACACTTGTCGAGGAAAGGCTAAGAGAGGTTGTTGGTGCCCTTGAGACACCGGAGAATCTTGCTAAGTCAATGCTTTATTCATTGCAAGCAGGCGGGAAAAGGATCCGTCCGCTACTCGTTTTTGCAGTAATTGACGCATTCGGGAAAGACCCGCAAGATGGTCTGGATGCTGCTGCGGCAATCGAAATGGTCCATACCTATTCACTTATTCACGATGATCTGCCGAGTATGGATGATGATGATTTGAGAAGAGGAAAGCCGACGAACCATAAAGTATTCGGTGAAGCGACTGCCATCCTTGCAGGTGACGCTTTATTAACATTGAGTTTCAACATGCTGTCGGATATCCCTGAGGATGCCGCGCCTGCAACTGTTAAGCTGGCGTTGATTAAGGGATTATCAGCTGCCTCCGGTGCTCCTGGTATGGTGGGTGGTCAAGTAGCGGATATGGAAGGGGAAAATAAGCGGCTCACACTTGAGCAACTTGAATATATCCATATTAATAAAACAGGCAAATTACTCGAATACAGTATCATTGCGGGTGCAGAAATTGCCGGAGCAACTGCCGAGCAAAAGAAAGTACTGTCCATGTTTGCCTACCATATAGGCCTTGCATTCCAAATACGTGATGATATCCTCGACCTCGAGGGTACTGAGGAAATGATCGGCAAGCCGGTTGGCAGCGATACAGCTAATGAAAAAAGTACGTATCCTGCTTTGCTTGGAATAGCAGGAGCCAAAGAAGCGCTGGATTCCCATATACGGAGCGCGAAAGATTCACTTGCCAAAAGCGGACTTGAGGTTGGGATTCTTGACCAGATCACCGATTTGATTGGACTGCGTAACCATTAGAGCAGTCGTTGAGAATAGTGCAATAGTGTGCTATAATTGGCTGTTAGCACGGTAGTGTTGGCAGCTTTTTTTATACATATAAGAAAAACAGATGCCATATTTTCCAGGTATAGCTTGAAAACCTTTCTTTACTTAATATATGTTATTACTAACAACTTTTTCTGAATATGGATAAATAACGCGGAATAATAAGTCAGAAATGAAAGTGAGTGGTCCGAAATGGATCTTTTATCAATAAAAGACCCTTCCTTCTTGAAAAATCTTTCGAAAAACGAATTGGAAGAGTTAAGCAGGGAGATTCGGCAGTTTTTAATTGAAAAACTATCAGTTACAGGGGGACACATAGGACCTAACCTTGGTGTTGTCGAATTAACGATTGCCCTACATAAGTGTTTTGACAGCCCGAAGGATAAATTTCTTTGGGACGTCGGCCATCAATCTTATGTACATAAAATCCTCACCGGTAGAGCGTGTCAATTTGATACGTTAAGGCAGCATAAAGGACTTTGCGGTTTTCCAAAGATGATTGAAAGTGAGCATGATGTCTGGGAAACAGGCCATAGTTCGACTTCGCTTTCAGCTGCTATGGGGATGGCGATTGCCCGTGACCTGAAAAGGGAAGATTCCCATATCGTACCGATTATCGGTGATGGTGCCCTTACCGGAGGCATGGCTTTAGAGGCCTTGAATCATATCGGGCATGAAAAGAAGAAGCTGATTGTCATTTTGAATGATAACGAAATGTCGATCGCTCCTAATGTCGGAGCATTGCATAATGTGCTTGGACGTCTTCGGACCGCTGGTAAGTACCATTGGGTAAAAGATGAACTTGAATACTTGTTAAAAAAGGTGCCTGCTATTGGCGGACAGCTCGCAGCGACTGCCGAAAGGATAAAGGACAGCTTAAAATATTTGTTTGTCTCAGGAATCTTTTTCGAGGAATTAGGATTCACCTATCTTGGCCCAGTAGATGGCCATGATTACGACGACCTGTTTGAAAACCTTGCATATGCAAAAAAGCAGGAAGGGCCAGTACTGTTGCATGTTATTACGAAAAAAGGCAAGGGATATAATCCGGCTGAAAACGATAAAATTGGCACTTGGCATGGAACCGGACCTTATAAAATGGAAACCGGTGATTTTGTGAAACCTGAATCCGCACCACCAGCCTGGAGTAAACTGGTCAGTGAGACGGTAAGAAAAATCGCCAGGACTGACGAACGTATAGTTGCTGTAACTCCTGCTATGCCTGTTGGTTCGAAGCTTGAGGGCTTCGCCAGCGAATTCCCTGACAGAATGATTGATGTTGGAATCGCTGAACAGCATGCGGCGACGTTTGCAGCTGGATTGGCTACGCAAGATATGAAACCATTCCTGGCCATCTACTCAACATTCTTGCAGCGCGCATATGATCAGGTGGTCCACGACATTTGCCGCCAGAACTTAAATGTATTCATTGGAATTGACCGTGCCGGACTTGTTGGCGCTGACGGAGAAACACACCAGGGTGTATTTGATATCGCCTTCTTGAGGCACTTGCCTAATATGGTATTGATGATGCCGAAGGATGAAAATGAAGGACAACATATGGTGTACACGGCCTTAAAGTATGACGAAGGCCCGATTGCGATGCGTTATCCGCGAGGTAATGGGCTGGGTGTACCAATGGATGAAGATTTGAAAGAAATTCCAATCGGAACCTGGGAAGTGCTTCGTGAAGGTGAAGATGCAGCCATCCTGACATTCGGAACGACGATTCCGATGGCAATGGAGGCAGCGGAGATTCTCGCTAAGCAAGGTATATCAGCAAAAGTAGTCAATACTCGTTTTATCAAGCCTCTGGATGAAGAGATGCTGGTGGGCATCCTGAATGAAAACATGCCGATCCTTACGATCGAGGAAGCTGTCCTTCAGGGCGGATTCGGAAGCTTCGTGCTCGAGACGTCTCATGATCTGGGCTATCAGCATGTTGAGATTGACAGGATGGGAATTCCGGATGAATTCATTGAGCATGGCAGTGTTGATAAGCTTCTTGAGGAAATTGGAATGACAACAGAAGATGTCGTCTTGCGAATGCAAAAGCTTGCGAGACAGAAACAAAAAAGGGCGTAGCAAATGAAAATCAAAAAAGAACGATTAGATGTGCTGCTTGTTGAACGCGGTCTTGCTGAAACAAGAGAGAAAGCCAAACGGACAATCATGGCAGGGCTCGTCTACTCAAACGAAAGCAGGCTGGATAAGCCTGGTGAAAAGGTTAGCAGTGACATTCCCTTGACGGTAAAGGGAAATGTCCTCCCATACGTGAGCCGTGGTGGTTTGAAGCTTGAAAAGGCACTAAAGGTTTTTGACCTCGATGTTCAAGGGAAAACGCTGCTGGATATCGGAGCCTCGACTGGCGGCTTTACCGATTGTGCCCTTCAAAACGGCGCTGAGATGTCTTATGCTTTGGATGTCGGCTACAATCAGCTTGCCTGGAAGCTCCGCCAGGATGAACGAGTCATCGTGATGGAGCGGACAAACTTCAGATATGTGAAACCGGAGGACCTCATTAAAGGAATGCCGAATTTCGCAAGCATAGATGTATCTTTCATATCACTTCGACTGATATTGCCTGTGTTAAAAACCTTGCTGGTAACAGGCGGCGATGTCGTCGCACTCGTCAAACCGCAATTTGAGGCGGGAAGAGAACAAGTCGGCAAAAAAGGTATCGTACGTGACAGAAAGGTCCACGAACAGGTTTTAGACAGAATCATTTCTTTTTCGATTGAAGAGGGCTATGATGTTATGGACCTAAGCTTCTCACCGATCACAGGTGGTGATGGCAATATCGAATTCCTGCTTCATTTGCAGTGGAATGGCACCGAAGAAGAAAAAGGGAAGCTGTTGCTGAAGACGCAGCCTGAAGCAGTTGTAACAGAAGCGCATAATGAACTAAAATCAAAGCAAACTAGCGAGGAAGAATAGGCTGAATAAGCCTGTTCTTTTTTGTATGATTTTAAAAGAGACGAAATTTTAACCTAATATTCTTTAGCCAACTTCTTTTTGAGTTCACCACTTCGTCAATTCCAACGATAACTTTTGCCGAAAGTCCACGAATGATTGTACATTCTGTTGAAATCGGCTAACATATGAGTATATGAATGTTTCGGATATATCCAGGGGTGATATTAATGAATAAAGGACAGCGACACATAAAAATCCGTGAATTAATCGCGAGTAAAGATATCGAGACGCAGGATGAACTAGTCGACCGATTGAAAGCTGCTGGCTTTAACGTTACACAGGCGACGGTTTCACGCGACATTAAGGAGCTTCATCTTGTAAAGGTTCCTTTGATTGATGGCAGATACAAATACAGTCTTCCAGCAGATCAGCGTTTCAATCCATTGCAAAAATTAAAGAGGTCGTTAATGGATGCTTTTATCCGTATCGATCAGGCAGGCCATCTTTTAGTAATGAAAACACTGCCAGGCAATGCCAATGCGATTGGAGCATTGATTGATAATCTCGATTGGGAAGACATTCTTGGCACGATTTGTGGAGATGATACCATCTTGATTATTTGCCGTACTCCAGAGGATACTGAGCATGTCACAAATCGTTTTCTCGAAATGCTGTAAATGAGGTGACGTTTGCTTGTTAAATGAATTATCGATACGAAACTTCGCAATAATTGAATCATTATCCGTTTCTTTTAATAAAGGCCTTACCGTACTTACAGGTGAAACAGGGGCTGGTAAATCCATCATTATTGATGCTATCCACCTGCTCGTGGGCGGAAGGGGCTCAGCGGAATTCGTCCGTCATGGCGAAGATAAAGCTGAAATTGAAGGTTTGTTCCATCTTGAAGGCGAAAATCATCCGAGTTATGGAAAAGCAGCTGAATTTGGCATCGAGATTGAAGATGCCATGATTGTCTTGAGAAGAGATATTTCGGCTAGCGGAAAAAGCGTCTGCCGAATTAATGGCAAACTTGTAACGATCGCGGTCCTGCGTGAAGTAGGCTCGACACTGATCGATATCCATGGTCAGCATGAGCACCAGGAATTGATGGATGAGACAAAGCATATCAATTTGCTTGACCAATTTGGTGCAGATGAAATCCTGCCTGCCCTCCAGGAATACCAGCAGGTTTTCAGATCATTTGAACAAACACAGAAAAAGCTGAAGAGCTTAAGTGAAAATGAACAGCAAATGGCCCATAGACTTGATTTGATCCAGTTTCAACATGATGAAATCCTCTCAGCCGACCTAAAGATGAACGAGGATGAGGAGCTTTTTGAAGAGAAGCGCAAGCTTGGCAACTTCGAAAAGATTTACGAGAGCATTCAGACTAGTTATTCAGCTTTGCAGGGTGAGCAAAAGGGCCTTGACTGGATTGGCTTGGTCATGGATAACCTGCAGAATGCAGCTGATCTGGATCCAGACTATAAAAATGTAGCTGACACAGTAGCAAACAGTTTTTATATGCTTGAAGATGCAGCGAGGACTATCAGGAATGAACTTGATTCCCTTGAGTATGACCCGCAACGCTTGATTGAAATCGAAGACAGATTAAATGAAATCAATCAATTAAAGCGTAAATATGGGAAAACGATAGAAGAAATCCTTGAGTATTCCTCGAAAATCGAAGAAGAAATTGAGACGCTGCAAAATAAAGAAGTCCATATCGGCCAGATGGAAAAGGAGCTTGCATCGCTTAAGAAAGATTTGCGCATCGAAGCTAATAACCTGACTCAAACTCGCAGGAAATGGGCAAAAAAGCTTACAAAATTAATCCATAAAGAACTTAAAGAACTGTATATGGAAAAGACGGTATTCGACCTTAGAATCGACGCGGATTCTGATCATTTTCATAAAAGTGGCGCTGATAAGGTAGAATTTTATATCTCGACAAATCCAGGTGAACCTCTGAAGCCTTTGTCAAAAATTGCATCCGGAGGAGAACTTTCACGGATCATGCTCGCCCTGAAGAGTATTTTCTCGAAACATCAGGGTGTCACTTCGATTATTTTCGATGAAGTGGACACAGGAGTAAGCGGCCGGGTTGCACAATCGATTGCTGAAAAAATCTATAGTGTGTCGACTGGATCTCAAGTTCTGTGCATTTCGCATTTGCCTCAAGTCGCCGCAATGGCCGATACCCACCTGTATATCGCAAAGGTCATAAAGAATGGAAGGACAAAAACCTCTGTCACTCCACTTTCTTCCTCTGAGAAGGTAAAGGAGATCGTCAGGATGATTTCGGGGGTTGAAGTTACTGACCTCACGAAACAACATGCTGAAGAATTGCTGAAGCTTGCCCAGAATATGAAGGCAGTTACATGAAAAGCTATCCATAATGGGTAGCTTTTTTATTTTTATACAGGTTATAAATGCGGGGAGTCGAGGCAAAATTAAAGATGTAGCCATTTTCGATGTGTGTGGACTAGAAGCGAGGAGAGTGAATGGATTTGAAAAAAGATTTTCTCAGAAAATTTATTGGTGGAATTCTCCTTGTTTCATTAATTGCTTTAGGATTTGCAAAACCAGTACATGATTATTTATCTATTCCAGGAGATATAACATTATTCGAGGGGCAAAAGCTTGATTTCCAGGCAAATGCAATTCAAGTCTCAGCTTCCGTAAAAGAAACTAATATCGCTGTAGACCAAAAAGGCGAAACCTTGTCTCTTGAGGCAAAAAGACATGGGAAGGATGAAATGGTCCTAGAATTAGCCGGGTTCCCGGTTAAAAAAGTTGATGTCAATGTCCTAAAGGATTTCAAGGTCAGGCCAGGCGGTCAATCAATAGGAGTAAAGCTGAATACGGTTGGTGTCCTTGTGGTCGGGCATCACCAGGTACAGGCTGATGAAGGAAGAGTGTCACCAGGTGAAAAAGCAGGGATAAAAAAAGGCGACATTATCACAGAAATCAATGGACAGCAAATTGAAAAAATGGCGGACGTCGGCCCGTTTGTTAAGCAAGCTGGTGAAGATGGCAAGCCATTGGATGTTGTAATAAAAAGGGAAAATGAAAAAATCAAAACTCAACTACAGCCAGAAAAGGATGTTAATGAAAACACCTATAAGCTTGGATTGTATATACGCGATTCAGCTGCAGGGATTGGGACGATGACTTTTTATCATCCTCAGTCAAAAAAATATGGAGCACTGGGGCATGTCATTTCCGACATGGATACGAAGAAGCCTATTGTCGTTGGTGATGGTCAAATCGTAAGATCTACAGTTACTTCGATTGAAAAAGGCGGTAAAGGCAATCCGGGGGAAAAGCTGGCTCGCTTTTCATCCGACCGGGAAGTAATTGGGAATATAAGAAGGAACAGTCCTTTTGGAATCTTTGGCGAACTGAACAAAGATATTTCAAATGGCGTATTTGATAAACCCCTGCCAATTGCCCTTTCACATCAAGTGAAAGAAGGTCCGGCGAAAATCCTGACGGTCGTGAATAATGACGAAGTAAACCTTTTTGATATAGAGATTGTCAGTACCATACCGCAGAAATTTCCAGCAACTAAGGGGATGGTCATTAAGGTAACCGACCCGGAACTGTTGGAAAAAACAGGTGGAATCGTCCAGGGAATGAGCGGCAGTCCGATCATCCAGGGAGATAAGCTAGTGGGAGCAGTCACCCACGTCTTTGTAAATGACCCAACGAGTGGATATGGTGTTCATATAGAATGGATGTTGAACGAAGCAGGCATAGACATTTACGAAAAACCAAGAGAGCAAGCAAGCTAATACAGGAATTCGGCGGCGGCAAATAGCCGCCTTTTCTTTATGTGTAACAATATACAGACGCCGCAGGAGCATGACGGAAGAAAATCACGAAAAAGTGTCCGTCACCGGGGATATGACAGACAGAAATCAGTGAAAATCGCGAAAAAGTTTCCGTCATAAGGGGCATGAGGGGCAGAAATCTATAAAAATTACGAAGGGTTCACTTACGATAAGGAGCCCTCACCGCCACGAGGAAGAATTCGCTTTTTGAAAAAGCTGGTTGGTGTATTTCATAAATCTTCCCTGAGGAATGCGTAGCGCCTGGAACGGAAGTCAACAGACTAAGGAACAAAAGGGGTTCTTGGAAACAAGATTATTCGACAAATTAACTGAAGCTTTTTTGTCAACTATCGAAATAAGTCGAAAAACAAAGGAAAATGAAGCATTAATAAGAAAATATTACTTTTTTAAGAAAAAATTAAAAATAAGAGGAATTTCTGTTGCATTGTCGAATTAGTCATTTAGAATAGAATTTAGAGAAGATAATGTTTGTGATCATAATTGGATTGAGGAGGAACCAAGTAGTGAACAAAATAAAAGTATGCGTCGTTGATGACAACAGAGAATTAGTAGGTCTTCTTGAGGAATATATTTCCTCTCAGGATGATATGGAGATTGTTGGAGTTGCCCATAATGGCCAGGAATGTTTAGAAGTGCTTGAAGATACAGATCCTGATGTCTTGCTGTTAGATATTATTATGCCGCACCTTGATGGGCTGGCGGTCCTGGAGAGACTTCGTGAAATGAAGAAGGGTATCATTCCAAATGTAATCATGCTGACTGCGTTTGGCCAGGAAGATGTAACAAAGAAAGCTGTAGACCTTGGGGCATCATATTTCATTCTAAAGCCGTTCGATATGGAGCAACTGGCAGGTCATATTCGTCAGGTAAGCGGCAAGGCAAAATCAGTAGCTCGTAAACCATCCTCATCAATCAATTATGGCAGATCGAATGCGGAGCAAAAGCCTAAAAACCTTGATGCAAGCATTACAAGTATCATTCATGAAATTGGGGTCCCTGCACATATTAAAGGTTATATGTACTTGCGTGAGGCCATCTCAATGGTATATAACGATATTGAACTACTTGGCTCGATCACAAAAGTCCTCTATCCAGATATTGCCAAGAAATTCAATACAACGGCAAGCCGTGTAGAACGTGCTATCCGCCATGCGATTGAAGTGGCGTGGAGCAGAGGGAATATTGATTCCATTTCCTCGCTGTTCGGTTATACTGTTTCGATGTCAAAGGCAAAGCCGACAAATTCCGAATTCATCGCGATGGTCGCTGACAAACTGCGCCTTGAGCATAAAGCTTCTTGAAAGAGTTAGGGCAAATTTAGCTATTTATTCTTAATATTTTATGCGACATCTTACTTTATCACGGTCTTACCGTACTAAAGTAAGATGTTTTTATATGCCTGAAAATTGGTAAACCATGAGTATGGATATTATCATGTATATATAGCAAAGAATTACATAAAAAAACGCCATATAGGCGTTTTGGAATTTATTTTTCTTTTTCTATTTCTTTTTCAAGTTCCGTTAATTTTTGAATAAGGATATGTTGGGGCATGTGCATGATTTGTTCAATGGGTACTCCGAGTTTTTCGGATAGCTTAATAGCGGTCTCAGCGGAAATATGTAATGGTCTCATTGTTTCTTCTCCTCCAAATTGAAAAGATGGGTGTGATGGTTATGACTCTTATTTTAGCACATCGCGGCTATGCAGCCGAATATCCTGAAAACACTTTGCTGGCATTCAAAGAAGCTGAAAAAGCAGGTGCTGAGGGTCTGGAGCTCGATGTCCAAATGACAAAAGACGGTGAGCTAGTTGTGATTCATGATGAAAAGGTTGATCGTACGACGGATGGTACTGGACTGGTAAAGGACTACGATTTAAAGGATTTAAAAAAATTGGACGCCCGATTCAAATTCGAGGCTTTACCAAAAAAAGAACCGATTCCTACTTTAGATGAAGTACTGGCATGGCTATCTGGGACGGAAATGGTCTGTAATATTGAATTGAAAAATAGTATTATCCCTTATGAAGGTATGGAGGAAAAGGTCATAAATATGGTTAGGGCTTATGACTTATCAGACAGGATCATCATTTCATCATTCAATCATTACAGCATTGTCAACAGCTATTTGCTTGCGCCAGAGATTGAAATCGCACCGTTGCTTTCGGAAGGCTTATACATGCCCTGGATTTACGCACAGTCGATAAAAGCTAAAGGCTTTCATCCGCATTGGCGGGCTGCACCGGATCAAATCGTCAGAGCATCCCTGGAGAGCGGGATTGAAGTTAGACCATATACTGTAAATAAAGAAGCAGAGCTGGAAAGGTTATTCAAGGTTAATTGCAGTGCGATCATAACAGATGACCCTGCAAAGGCGAAAAGAATAAGAGGAAAAATAAACAGGCCTGAATAAATCAAGGCCTGTTTTGCTTTTTATTGCTATCAGGTATTCGAAAAAATGCCTGGACTTTATTTCTTTTACGATCACGGTGCAGGATGAAACCAGCGATGAACCCCAGTCCAGCCAGGAAAAAAAGAAGTCCCGCAAGAAATTGAAGCCACAAATATGGAAATGGCGCTTGCAAGATTCCAAACACCATGTCTCGCATAAGTTTAACCCCTAAAGCAGCAATGACGCCTGGTATCAACATAATGATTAATGCTATGATCCTGATCATTTGGTTTCCCCTCGATATTTGTCCTCTTTTAAAAAGTATACTTAACCCCGTGTTTTTCCGCAATATAAGTTATTCAAAGAGCCTTACTTACAGAAGAGTTTGAAAACAAAGAAATTTGTCAGCGCATTCAAAAAGAATTACAATGATAGTGAAAGATTTTGCAGACTAGAAAATTGGACCCATGAAATATTTTTCCAGATATGTGGTGGATATTATGCAGAAAGTAATGATTGTAGGAGCGGGTAAGGGTGGAACGGCCATCCTGAACATTTTCAAACAGACTGCAGATGTGATAGCTGTGATTGACCTTAATCCTGAGGCCCCCGGAATTCTCGCTGCGCAAAATGCTGGCATCCAAACCGGAACAGATTGGCATCAATATATGTCAGACCAGCTGGATATCATCATCGAAGTGACCGGTGAGGAAGAAGTCTTCAGGGAATTAAGGGAAGCCCGCGGTAAAAACACTGTACTGATTCCCGGCAGTGTCGCATTCCTGCTGGCGACGCTCTTAGAGGAAAAGGAAGAGTTAATAAAAACTCTCAGGAAAATTACATATGAGCATGACTTGATTTTTAACTCCTCTGGAGATGGCATGGTAGTCATCAATACAGAAGGAATCATAACTTTGTTTAACAAAAGTGCTGAAAAAATTATCGGAACAACAAGGGAACAGTCAGAAGGGCAACATGTTTTAGAAATTATTCCAACGAGCAAGCTTCCGAGAATTTTGAACACAAGGAAGACAGAGTCCAATCAGGAATTATTGCTTCCAAATGGATCGAAAATCATCACTACAAGAATTCCAATCATTGATGAAAATGACCAATTGATTGGGGCATTCTCCGTTTTCAAGGATATTACAGAAGTGGTGAACCTGGCGGAAGAGATAACGAATTTAAAAGAGATTCAGACAATGCTTCAGGCAATCATAAACTCGAGCGATGAAGCAATTTCTGTAGTAGATGAAGATGGCAGGGGGATTTTGATCAATCCGGCTTATACCAGGATCACTGGACTTAAGGAAGAGGAAGTAATCGGGCAGCCAGCCACCGCTGATATATCAGAAGGCGAGAGCATGCACATGAAAGTCCTTAAGACGAGAAGACCAGTTCGTGGAACAGCGATGAGAGTAGGCCCGAATAAAAAAGAAGTTGTCGTCAACGTAGCCCCAATCATAGTAGATGGGAAGTTAAAGGGCAGTGTCGGGGTTATCCATGATATGTCGGAAATCCAGAGCTTGAATCGGGAGCTGACACGCGCAAGACAGATTATCAGGACCCTTGAAGCGAAGTACTCGTTTGAGGATATTATCGGGCAATCAGAAGAAATGACAATTCCGATTGAACAAGCAAAGTTAGGGGCCAAAACGCCTGCAACAGTCCTCCTTCGCGGGGAATCAGGAACAGGGAAAGAATTATTTGCCCATGCGATTCACAATGCCAGTGACCGCAGGTTCAACAAGTTCATACGTGTGAATTGCGCGGCAATTTCTGAATCGCTGCTGGAAAGCGAACTCTTCGGCTATGAAGAAGGGGCGTTTTCAGGGGCTAAACGGGGCGGTAAACGAGGGTTTTTTGAGGAAGCTAATAACGGCAGTATTTTCCTTGATGAAATCGGAGAATTGCCTGCCAATACTCAGGCCAAATTACTCCGGGTTTTACAGGAGAGAGAAATTGTCCGGGTAGGTGGAACGAAACCTGTACCAATCAATGTCAGGGTTATAGCTGCCACAAATATGAACCTGGAAAAAGCGATTGCGAACGGCAGTTTTAGAGAAGACTTATATTATCGATTGAACAGAATGCCGATTCATATACCGCCTCTTAGAAGAAGGAAGGAAGATATTCCTCTCCTTTGTGAAAGGTTGATCCGCAAAATTAATCAAGATTATGGACGTATCGTTGAAGGTGTTTCTGAGAATGCCATTAACAAGTTGATGGATTATGATTGGCCTGGAAATGTAAGAGAGCTTGAAAATGTCCTTGGTCGCGCGATTATCTTCTTGAGCTATAGTGAAACGATCATCCGGATAGAGCATTTACCTGAATTGCAGAACAGCCAAATCATGGACAGTGAAGATCCGGTAGAGCAGTCTATACCAACTGAACCCCTTGCGCTCCAGTTGGAAAAGTACGAAGCGAAGGTAATCAAATCAACACTTAAGGCTGTAAAAGGGAATAAAACAGCTGCAGCCAAAGTATTAGGTGTATCAGTCAGAAATTTATATTATAAGCTTGAAAAATATAACATTGAAGCAGATAGCATGCAATAATCTTCACACTCTGCAATTTTTTTCATAATATTTTTATGCAAAAGTAAAGCGTTTTCAATGTTTTGAGTTGGCACAGTTCTTGCATAAATAATTAGCGGTGATGCGAGAAGAAGAGAAAGGGTTGAATCAGTCATGAAATTAGACTCACTTATCAGCATGGCATCCCAAAATGACAGGAAAACAGTTGCGGTCGCAGCGGCAGAAGATGCTGAGGTATTAGAGGCAGTTGCTCATGCTGTAAACCTGGAGCTTGCCGATTTTCTTCTATACGGAAACAAAGAAGAAATCGAAAGAATGATTGCAGCTAAGCATCCAGAACTTGCAAACAGTAAAGGGGTTAAAATCATTTCCGCGCCTAATAATAATACTGCCGCAGAAATGGCCGTGAAAGCAGTCAAAAACAAAGAAGCCAATGTCGTGATGAAAGGGAATATCCCGACTGCAGCGATTTTGAAAGCTGTCCTAAATAAAGAATATGGGCTGAGGAGCGGCGGAGTGCTTTCCCATGTGGCTGTATTTGAGGTGGCCGGCTACGATCGGTTTACAATCATTACCGATGCAGCTATGAATATTGCACCTGACCTTGAGCAAAAAGCCCAAATCATCAAGAATGCTGTCAAGGTAGCTCATTCTATAGGGATTGAACTGCCGAAAGTGGCCCCACTCGCAGCAGTTGAAGTGATCAATCCGGCAATGCAGGCCACGGTAGATGCAGCATCATTAACGATGATGAATAAAAGGGGACAAATTCCCGGATGTATCGTGGATGGCCCGCTGGCCCTCGATATTGCGGTTTCACAGCTTGCCGCAGAACATAAGGGGATAAAAAGTGAAGTCGCCGGCAGGGCTGATATCCTGTTAGTCCCAGCGATTGAGGTAGGAAATGTACTTTATAAATCATTAATTTACTTTGCCAACGCAAAGGTTGGGGCAATCATTGCCGGGGCAAAAGCACCAATCGTGTTAACATCCAGGGCTGACACTGCTGAAAGCAAGTTATATTCACTTGCATTGGCTTTATGCTCTGCTTCTAAATAAGTTACATAAACCAGGGGAGGAAATTAAAAATGGAAATTTTCAAGTATCTAGAACAGTACGATTATGAGCAGGTTGTATTTTGCCAGGATAAACAGTCGGGATTGAAAGCAATCATCGCAATTCATGATACAACTCTTGGACCAGCTTTGGGCGGGACTCGTATGTGGACTTACGCATCAGAAGAAGCGGCAATCGAGGATGCACTGCGCCTTGCTAAAGGTATGACATACAAGAATGCTGCTGCTGGCCTTAATCTTGGTGGCGGTAAGACTGTTATTATCGGCGACCCGCGCAAAGATAAGAATGAAGAAATGTTCCGTGCATTCGGCCGCTATATCCAAGGCTTGAATGGAAGATATATCACTGCAGAGGATGTAGGGACAACTGTAGCGGATATGGATTTGATCCATGAGGAAACTGATTATGTAACTGGTATCTCACCAGCATTCGGTTCATCAGGAAATCCTTCCCCTGTAACAGCTTATGGCGTATATAGAGGAATGAAGGCAGCTGCTAAGGAAGCCTTCGGCACTGATTCACTTGAAGGCAAGACAATTGCAGTTCAGGGTGTGGGTAATGTTGCATTTAATCTTTGCCGCCACCTCCATGAAGAAGGCGCACAGCTGATTGTTACTGATATAAACAAGGAAGCAGTACAAAGAGCTGTTGAGGAGTTCGGTGCTAAAGCAGTTGAGCCAGATGAAATCTACAGCGTTGACTGTGACATTTACGCACCATGTGCATTAGGCGCAGTAATCAACGACGAAACAATTCCACAGATAAAAGCGAAGGTTATTGCCGGAGCAGCGAACAACCAGCTTAAGGATACAAAACATGGAGATATTATCCATGAAATGGGTATTGTGTACGCCCCTGACTATGTCATCAATGCTGGCGGCGTCATCAACGTTGCGGATGAGCTTTACGGCTATAACGCTGAAAGAGCAATGAAAAAAGTTGAAACTATTTACAACAATATCGAGAAAGTAATTGAAATTGCTAAAAGGGATGGAATTCCTACTTATAAAGCGGCAGACCGTATGGCAGAAGAGCGTATCGAAAGAATGCGCAATTCTCGCAGCCAATTCCTGCAAAACGGCCACCATATTCTTAGCCGCCGTTAATCTAGGCTCATATCGAGATAATTGTTGGTGTTAAACATTATGTTTATCAAGGGTAGGAGAAAGCCTCGAAGGATATAATAATGGGGTTTAGCTATTCAAAAACCAACAATGAATTCGAAAACAGCCTATAAAAGGTTTCGCAGAGTGCGCTGAATATTTGTTTCGGCGCCTCTGCTGTTTCCTAAATGCTACTGACGTATTGCGGATTTTTGCATTCCGCGAGCAAATTGGAGGTTTAACTGTGCAACAAACAGAACATCGGATTCTAGTTATTAATCCAGGATCTACATCAACGAAAATTGGAGTATTTGACAATGAGGTTTCGGTTTTTGAAAAAACCATCCGTCATGATTCAGCGGTCATCAACTCCTATGAAACCATCATCGATCAATACGAATTCAGGAAGAATACGATACTTGAAACGCTTGATACTGAAGGGATCAACATTTCAAAACTGAGTGCTGTTTGTGGGCGCGGCGGGCTTTTACGGCCAATCGAAGGCGGAACATATGCAGTGAATGATAAGATGCTCGATGACCTGCGAGCAGGTTATTCAGGCCAGCATGCTTCAAATCTGGGTGGTATTTTAGCATATGAAATTGCATCAGGTTTGAATATCCCTTCTTTTATCGTCGACCCGGTCGTTGTCGATGAACTTGCCCCGGTTGCCCGTGTATCGGGATTTTCGCTCATTGAACGAAAAAGCATTTTTCATGCATTAAATCAAAAGGCAGTTGCCCGCAGGGTTTCGAAAGAGTTGGGTAAAAAATATGAAGAGCTGAACTTGATTATTACCCATCTTGGCGGGGGTATCACTGTTGGTGCCCATAAAATGGGAAGAGTTGTTGATGTGAATAACGGTCTGCATGGTGATGGCCCATTCAGTCCAGAACGTGCAGGTACAGTACCAGCGGGCGACCTTGTTCAGCTATGTTTTTCCGGTGATTATTTCCGCGAAGAAATAATGAAGAAGCTAGTGGGCCAGGGCGGCCTTGTGGGATACCTTGGTACAAATGATGCGGTAAAGGTCGAAAAGATGATCAAGCAAGGAAATTCTAAGGCAAAGCTTGTATATGAAGCGATGGCTTACCAGGTAGCAAAGGAAATCGGGTCTGCAAGTGCTGTCCTTGCTGGGAAAGTGGACGCGATTGTACTGACTGGCGGTCTTGCTTACGGTAAAGAGTTCGTCCAGGAAATATCTGAACGAATTAATTGGATCGCGGACGTTATTGTTCACCCGGGTGAAAATGAACTGCAGGCTCTTGCTGAAGGCGCCCTCCGCATCCTTCGCGATGAAGAACAAGTAAAAGAATATCCAGGCAGATAAGAATGGCTGTGTTATAGGGCCAGTCAGAGCCTGAAGCGGGAATCAGCAATCAAATAAATAATGTTAAACCATTTATAGAGGAGGGATCCAGATGGCTCAAGAATATGATTTGGTCATTCTTGGAGGCGGTACAGGCGGATACGTAGCAGCAATCAGAGCTTCTCAGCTTGGCTTGAAAACTGCCATCGTTGAAAAAGGAAAGCTTGGCGGAACATGCCTGCATAAAGGCTGTATTCCAAGCAAGGCATTGCTTCGCAGTGCGGAGGTGTTCGCTACCGCAAAGAAAAGCGAAGACTTTGGCGTGACGACAGGTGAGGTTGGCGTCAATTTCATAAAGGTACAGGAAAGAAAAGAAAAAATCGTCGAGCAGCTGCACCGTGGTGTACAGCACCTGATGAAACAAGGGAAAATCGATGTTTATGAAGGTTTGGGAAGAATCCTTGGTCCATCCATATTCTCACCAATGCCAGGCACCATTTCTGTTGAAATGAACAATGGCGAAGAAAATGAAATGCTGATCCCTAAGAATGTCATCGTTGCTACAGGATCCAGACCTAGAACATTGCCTGGTCTTGAAGCAGATGGCCAATATGTGATGACGTCAGATGAAGCGCTTGTGATGGAGGATCTTCCTAAGTCAATCATCATCGTCGGCGGTGGCGTAATCGGCATTGAATGGGCTTCCATGCTCGCAGATTTCGGATCTGCTGTCACTGTAATTGAGTATGCTGACCGTATTGTTCCAACCGAGGACAAGGAAGTTTCAAGAGAAATGCAGCGCGCAATGAAGAAAAAAGGCGTGAAGATCGTGACGAACGCAAAAGTCTTATCAGAGACCCTGCAAAAAGGCGATGGTGTCACGATCAGCGCAGAGGTTAAAGGCGAAACGAAAGAATTCACTGCTGAAAAATTGCTTGTCTCTGTTGGGCGCCAGGCAAATGTAGAAGGAATCGGCCTTGAGAATACAGATATTCAGCTGGAAAGAGGTTTCATCCAGACAAACGAATTTTTCCAGACAAAAGAATCTCACATCTATGCAATTGGCGATGTGATTGGCGGCTTGCAGCTTGCTCATGTTGCTTCACATGAAGGAATAGTCGCTGTTGAGCACATTGCTAATCAAAATCCACATCCAATCGATTATACGCTCGTATCAAAATGTATTTACAGCTCTCCTGAGGCTGCCAGCGTTGGACTGACTGAAGACGAAGCAAAAGAAAAAGGTCATGATGTGAAAATAGGCAAATTCTCTTTCAAGGCAATTGGAAAAGCGCTTGTATATGGTGAATCCGATGGTTTTGTGAAAATTGTAGCTGACAAGGAAACTAATGATATTCTTGGTGTCCATATGATCGGCCCGCATGTAACGGATATGATCTCAGAAGCGGGACTTGCAAAAGTTTTAGATGCTACACCATGGGAAATTGCCCATACCATCCACCCTCACCCAACATTGTCCGAGGCAATTGGTGAAGCTGCACTGGCAGTGGATGGCAAAGCAATCCATTCTTAATTTCTATTTTATAAACAAGAGCTCTTTTCCCTGGAAAAGAGCCTTGTACGAACAATTGGGAGGTATAAAGATGGCAGAAAATCGTCACGCTGCACTTGGCTTAAGTGATGAAAAGGTTTTGGAAATGTATGAAACAATGCTGTTAGCCCGCCGCCTCGATGAGCGGATGTGGCTGTTGAACCGCGCAGGTAAAATTCCGTTTGTTATTTCCTGTCAGGGCCAGGAAGCGGCACAGGTGGGAGCTGCATTCGCACTTGACCGAGAGAAGGATTACGTTCTTCCTTACTACAGGGATATGGGTGTGGTCTTAACTTTTGGCATGACGGCTAAAGACTTGATGCTTTCTGGTTTTGCAAAAGCGGAAGACCCTAACTCTGGAGGCCGCCAGATGCCTGGACACTTCGGACAAAAGAAAAATAGGATCGTAACAGGTTCTTCACCAGTTACAACACAGGTTCCACACGCTGTCGGAATCGCCCTTGCAGGTAAAATGGAGAAAAAAGACCTTGTCACATTTGTTACTTTTGGTGAAGGTTCTTCCAACCAGGGAGATTTCCATGAAGGCGCTAACTTTGCGGGAGTACATAAGCTTCCGGTCATTTTCATGGTTGAGAACAATAAATATGCGATTTCAATACCTTATGAGAGACAAGTTGCCGCTGAGAAGGTTTCAGATCGCGCAATCGGGTATGGCATGCCAGGATTCACAGTAGATGGGAATGATCCACTAGAAGTATATAAAGTGGTTAAGGAAGCTGCCGACCGCGGACGCCGCGGAGAAGGGCCTACACTAGTCGAGGCAGTGTCTTACCGCCTGACTCCACACTCATCAGACGATGACGACAGAAGCTATCGCGCGCCAGATGAAGTTGCGCAGGCCAAAACAAAGGATCCAATCATTACGTTCGGTGCTTATTTGAAGGAAAATGGCATCTTGAACGATGAGATTGAAAAAGAAATCAACGATAAAATCATGAAGCTGGTTAATGAAGCAACTGATTA
This sequence comes from Mesobacillus jeotgali, assembly GCF_002874535.1. Taxonomy (GTDB): domain Bacteria; phylum Bacillota; class Bacilli; order Bacillales; family Cytobacillaceae; genus Mesobacillus; species Mesobacillus jeotgali. Next base: position 2,973,345 of record NZ_CP025025.1, on the reverse strand, counting down.
TGCTGAAAATGCACCGTATGCAGAGCCTGAACATGCTTTGAAATACGTATATGCTGAAGAGTAAGGGGGAACAAAAATGGCGGTTATTTCTTATATAGATGCAGTTACATTAGCGATCAAAGAAGAGATGGAAAGAGATCCGAGAGTTTTTGTCCTCGGTGAAGATGTTGGTAAAAAAGGTGGAGTATTTAAAGCGACTCAAGGTCTTTATGACCAGTTCGGCGAAGATCGCGTTCTTGATGCACCTTTGGCAGAATCAGCAATCGCAGGGGTTGGAATTGGAGCTGCCATGTACGGTATGCGCCCGATAGCTGAAATGCAGTTCGCTGATTTCATTATGCCTGCTGTAAACCAGATTATTTCGGAGGCTGCAAGAATTCGTTACCGTTCAAACAATGACTGGAGCTGCCCGATGGTCATCCGTGCACCTTATGGCGGCGGTGTACACGGTGCCCTTTATCATTCCCAGTCTGTTGAGGCTGTGTTTGCGAATCAGCCCGGCTTGAAAATTGTCATGCCTTCAACTCCTTATGATGTAAAAGGATTATTGAAAGCGGCGATCAGGGATGAGGATCCAGTATTATTCTTTGAACATAAGCGTGCCTACCGATTGATCAAAGGCGAAGTTCCTGAAGATGATTATGTTCTTCCAATCGGCAAAGCTGACGTGAAGCGTGAAGGCGAGGATATCACCGTCATCACTTACGGTCTCGCGGTCCACTTTGCACTGCAGGCAGCTGAAAGGCTTGCAAAAGACGGAATTTCTGCTCATATCCTTGACCTTCGAACTGTATATCCATTGGATAAGGAAGCAATTATCGAGGCTGCTTCGAAAACAGGTAAGGTTCTTCTTGTGACGGAAGACAACAAAGAAGGCAGCATCATGAGTGAAGTTTCTGCGATCATCGCAGAACATTGCTTGTTTGAATTGGACGCACCAATCAAGAGACTGGCAGGACCGGATGTGCCAGCAATGCCTTATGCTCCAACAATGGAGAAATATTTCATGATCAATCCTGATAAAGTTGAAAAAGCAATGAGAGAGCTTGCCGAATTTTAACATAGTCACATTGGATATAGAATGATGGAGAAGGAGGGTCAATCTGTGGCAATCGAACAAATTAAAATGCCTCAATTAGGTGAGAGTGTAACTGAGGGGACAATCAGCAAGTGGCTGGTTTCCGTTGGCGACAAAGTAAATAAATACGATCCACTTGCAGAAGTCATGACCGACAAAGTAAATGCTGAGGTACCATCTTCATTTTCGGGTACAATCAAAGAATTGATTGCAGGTGAAGGGGATACATTAGCAGTTGGTGAGATTATCTGCACGATTGAAATTGAAGGCGGAGCTTCTGAAGAAGCACCAGCAGCTGATGCAGCTTCATCAGATTCTGCATCTGCAACAAGTGCAAGTGCAACTTCAGCACCTGCAACGGAAGAAGGAAGCAAGGCTAGATATTCACCTGCAGTATTGAAGCTTGCTCAGGAAAATAATATTGATTTATCCCAGGTCAAGGGAAGTGGAGCTGGCGGAAGGATTACTCGTAAGGATCTTAAGCAAGTGATAGAATCCGGTAATATTCCTCAAGCTTCTGCACAGACTGAAGCACCAAAAGAAGCTGCTCAGGAACAATCTGCACCAGCACAGGCTGTGGCACAAACGCAGCCTGCGGCACAGGCACAGCCAGCTGCGCCTGCTCCGTCTGTACCAGTTGCTCCGGGTGACATTGAAATCCCTGTGACTGGCGTGCGCAAGGCGATTGCAGCGAACATGCTGCGCAGCAAGCATGAAGCTCCGCACGCATGGACGATGGTAGAAGTGGATGTTACGAATCTTGTAGAGTACAGGAATGGCTTAAAGGATGATTTCAAGAAAAAAGAAGGCTTCAATCTTACTTTCTTTGCTTTCTTCGTAAAGGCAGTAGCCCAGGCTTTGAAGGAATTCCCGCAAATCAATTCAATGTGGGCTGGCGATAAGATCATCCAGAAAAAAGATATCAATATTTCAATTGCAGTCGCGACTGATGATGCACTATTCGTACCTGTCATCAAGAATGCAGACGAAAAAACAATCAAAGGCATTGGCCGGGAAATCAATGAACTTGCCCAAAAGGTCCGCACTGGCAAGCTTCGTTCCGAGGATATGCAAGGCGGAACGTTCACTGTCAACAACACAGGTTCTTTCGGTTCCGTTCAATCAATGGGAATCATCAATTACCCTCAGGCAGCGATTCTCCAGGTAGAATCGATCGTTAAGCGCCCTGTAGTCATGAACAACGGCATGATCGCTGTTCGTGATATGGTGAACCTATGTCTATCTCTTGATCACCGTGTACTGGATGGCCTGGTTTGCGGCCGTTTCCTTGCAAGGGTTAAAGAGATCCTTGAGAATACATCAAAAGAATCTACGTCTATCTATTAATAAATTTGCAGAACGCCCAGGAGAACCTGGGCGTTCTATTTTTTTTGCTCGGTCACATAAAATGTCCTTCGTTGCTTGAAAAGCATTCGTATACTAAAATAAAGAAGAGTATAAAAATTAGAATTTTACTACAATTTTTGGTGAAGGGGGGAAAGCTGTCTGAACTATGGACAGTAAGGTTTATGACAATTGAAAAAATGAAAGCTACCTCGTTCAAAGATGCAACATTTGAAGATTGGCAGGCAAAAGCTGCTGCTTCATTAAAAGGCAAGCCAATTGATTCGCTTTATACGAATACATATGAGGATATTACGCTTAAACCGCTTTATACAAAAGGGGATCTTCCAGATGAATTGTCCGGAGATCTGCCTGGTCAGCCAGATTATAAAAGAGGCATCCAATCTCTTGGATACCAGTCAGAGTCCTGGCATATTGCAAACCGCGTCTTTTACTCAGATGTTGAAGAGCTGAAAGAGAAACTAGACAACGCGCTATCAAAGGGACAAACAGCCATTTCCTTTGATGTAAAACCAGAGTTATTTTACGATAATCGTGCATTGGTGTCATGTCTCTCTTCCTATAAAAATAAGTACCCTCTAAGCCTGGATGCTGGATTGCTTCAGACTCCATTGCTTGCAGCTTTGACTACTGCCAGTAAGGTTGCTGGTAGCGAAGAAAAGCTATCTGGTTTCGTTGCTGTGGATCCTGTTGCCGAAGCGAGTATGATTGGTGGACTCCCAACGGAGGAAAAGGAATTTTTTACGAAATGGTCAAAGGTCCTTGAAGAAGCAGCGGATCAATTACCAGAAGTAAAGACAGTACTGATCAATACCGTCCCATACCATAACAGCGGCGCTAATGCAGTGCAGGAACTGGCTATTGCCATTTCTACCGGAGTTTATCTTCTGCAAAAGTTGCTTGACAATGGATGGGAATTAAAGAAAGCGTTATCAAAGATCGTATTCCATTTTGCGGTTGGTTCAAACTTCTTCATGGAAACGGCCAAACTTAGAACTGCCAGGCTCTTATGGAGTAAAACTACAGAAGCTTTCGGCGCAGAAGATGAAGACCGCAAAATGGTCCTATCTGCTGAAACCTCAAAGTTCACAAAAACTATTTTTGATCCATACGTGAACATGCTTAGGGCTGGAAATGAAGCCTTTGCGGCTGTTTTGGGCGGAATCCAATACCTTCATACTGGAAGCTTTGACGAGCCAGCAGGATCTGCGAATCTTTTTTCCGAAAGGGTTGCCCGAAATACGCAACTGGTGCTTAAATCTGAAGCCCATCTTGAAAAAGTGGCCGACCCTGCAGGAGGTTCCTGGTATGTCGAGTCATTGACAAAGGAACTGGCAGAAAAATCATGGGAGCTATTCCTCGAGGTGGATCGCAAGGGCGGGATTTATGAAGCGCTGAAATCCGGCTGGCTTCAAGAGCAGATAGCGCAGACAGCTGAGGTACGCGAACAAGATATTTTCACACGTAAAAAGAGCATGATTGGAACCAACGTTTATGCGAATCTTTCGGATGATATCAGTGAACCTGTTGTCCAAGAGATACAAAGAGATTATATGATTGATTCCCTTGATGCCATCATAGGGAAAATTGAGTCTGAGAGTTCTCTCAAAGATAGTTTTAAAGAAGTGAAACCAAGCTTTACACCTTTAAAATTAAAAAGATTAGCTGAGCCTTATGAAGAATTGAGGTTCAAGGCTATGAAACTTGAGAAAAAGGGTGTCGACCCTATTGTCGGCCTAATTTGCCTGGGTGAGCTGAAGAAGCATAAGGCAAGAGCAGATTTTATTTCCGGATTATTGTCAGCCGGAGGAATCCATGCTGAAAGAAGCAGCGAGGTGGACACCATTTCAGCAGCGATTCAGTTTATTAACTCGTCGAATGCACGTCAGTTTGTTATTTGTGGCGATCAGTCTGCCTACAATTCTTTTGGGCCGGTGCTGGCGCAGGAGATTACAAGGGAGCACGATGTCAAGCTTTACCTGGCAGGCATCCCGGACGAGAAACAAAGCGAATGGAAAATTTCCGGCATTATTGAGTTCCTGCATGTAAGAAGCAATGCCGTACAGACTCTATCAGCTATGCTTCAGGAAATGGAGGTTGGCGCAAATGCAAAAGCCTGATTTTACAAAAGTATGTTTATTTGCTGAGGAAAAGGAAGTCAGCAAGGAAAAAGTGGATCACCACATTCAGCAAAACATCGATGATCTGTTATTTGAAACGAATGAGCAGATCAAGGTTAAGCCAGTGTACACAAAAGAAGATGTAACATCATCGGAACATATGGCAGGCATGCCCGGCCTCCCACCCTATACAAGGGGACCATATCCAGCGATGTATGTGAACCGTCCATGGACGGTAAGACAGTATGCAGGTTTTTCGACTGCAGAAGAAAGCAACGCATTTTACAGGCGAAACCTTGCGATGGGGCAAAAAGGTTTGTCTGTTGCCTTTGACCTGGCAACACACCGGGGCTATGATTCTGACCATCCTCGGGTCGAGGGTGACGTCGGGAAAGCCGGAGTTGCAATTGATTCTATTTTAGATATGAAAATTCTGTTTGACGGTATCCCGCTCGACCAGATGTCTGTATCCATGACAATGAATGGTGCGGTCCTGCCAATCATGGCGTTTTTCATCGTGACTGCCGAGGAACAGGGTGTGACACAGGATCAATTATCCGGAACGATTCAGAATGACATCCTGAAGGAGTATATGGTCAGGAACACGTACATATATCCACCCGAAATGTCTATGAAAATCATTGCCGATATTTTTGAGTATACTTCCAAATATATGCCGAAATTCAATTCTATCAGTATTTCAGGCTATCATATGCAGGAAGCTGGTGCTCCCGCGGATATCGAATTGGCGTACACTCTTGCGGATGGTCTTGAATATGTGAGAACCGGTCTTCAGGCTGGCATTGATATTGATTCATTCGCACCACGCTTAAGCTTCTTCTGGGCGATTGGCATGAACTATTTCATGGAAGTAGCCAAAATGAGGGCTGCCCGCTTTATCTGGGCAAAAATGATTAAGACATTCAATCCAAAAAATGAAAAGTCGATGGCATTGAGAACTCATTCGCAAACATCTGGTTGGAGTCTGACCGAACAGGATCCTTATAATAATGTAATCCGGACATTAATCGAAGCACATGCAGCAGCCATGGGGCATACCCAATCACTGCATACGAATGCACTTGATGAAGCCATCGCTCTGCCGACTGATTTTTCAGCGCGCATCGCCCGTAATACTCAACTATTTCTTCAGGAAGAAACCGGGATTACAAAGGTCATCGATCCATGGGCAGGCAGTTACTATGTTGAAAGCTTGACCAATTCACTCATCGAGCGTGCCTGGGAGCATATCGAAGAAATTGAAAGTCTTGGCGGGATGGCGAAAGCAATTGAAACCGGTCTTCCAAAAATGCGCATCGAAGAAGCTGCAGCAAGGAGACAGGCTCAGATCGACTCTGGAAAAGAAACGATCATCGGCGTGAATAAATATAAACTGGATCAAGAGGATCCTCTGGAAATCCTCGATATTGATAATACAGCCGTTAGAGCGAAGCAGCTTGAAAGGTTAAAGCAGCTGAAAGAAAACCGTGATGATGAAAAAGCTGAAGCCGCTTTAAATGAGTTAGCCAGGGTGGCAGAAACAGGAGAAGGCAACCTGCTGGAATATGCCGTAAGGGCGGCTCGAGCAAGGGCGACACTTGGGGAAATTTCAGATGCAATTGAAAAGGCAGCTGGAAGGCATAAAGCAGTTATTCGTTCAGTCAGCGGAGTATACAGCACAGCCTTCACAAATGGTGAGGAAATTGCCGAAGTCCAGCAAATGACACAGGAGTTCCTTGAAAATGAGGGACGCAGGCCCCGCATCATGATTGCGAAAATGGGACAGGATGGACATGACCGCGGAGCAAAGGTCATTTCAACCGCTTTTGCTGATTTAGGATTTGATGTGGATATTGGCCCGCTTTTCCAAACGCCTGAAGAAACAGCGATCCAGGCAGTTGAAAATGATGTCCATGCGATTGGAATCAGCTCTTTGGCAGCTGGACATAAAACACTTTTGCCGCAGCTTGTGAAGGAGCTGGAAAAATTAGGCCGCGAGGATATTGTCGTGATTGTCGGCGGGGTTATCCCGGCTCAGGATTATCAATTCTTGTATGATAATGGAGCAAGTGCGATTTTTGGTCCCGGAACGGTCATTCCTGTTGCGGCGCAGAAGGTTTTACGGACTATTTATGAGCGTTTGGGCTATGAGGAAGTGTCTAGCTAATGGCTGATGAGAAAAAGCCGGAATGGTTCGATCCCGATAAGGCTGATTCGTTTTCAAGTGTAGTGAAGCCTGGAGTGTCGGGCGGAAATGCCGAAAAGCCGGCAGCAAAAGCCGGGCGTTTCGTTAAAAAAAAGAATTTACGCAAACTGGATCCAGATTCGCTTGCTAAAGACATCAAAGCAGGGGACAGGACAGCGCTGGCAAAAGGAATTACATTGATTGAAAGCAATGCGGAGCATGATTTTCAGACGGCACAATCCCTCTTACAAAAGCTGCTGCCTGACTCGGGACATTCGATCAGGATTGGCATTACAGGCGTGCCGGGTGCTGGCAAGAGTAGTTTTATCGAGAGCTTTGGCAGCTATCTGTGCGACATGGGTCATAAGGTTGCAGTTCTGGCTGTGGACCCTACCTCCAGCCTGACTGGAGGCAGCATCCTTGGCGATAAGACGAGGATGGAAAAGCTTGCGAGAAATCCGAGAGCATTCATTCGACCATCACCTTCTGGTGGAAAGCTTGGTGGTGTCCACCGCAAAACGCGGGAAACAATGCTATTATGTGAAGCTTCCGGGTTCGATGTCATTCTTGTTGAAACGGTTGGGGTTGGTCAAAGTGAAGTCATCGTCAGGGATATGGTCGATTTCTTCATGCTTCTCGTACTGACTGGTGCCGGTGATGAACTTCAGGGGATGAAGAAAGGAATCATGGAGCTTGCAGATGCAGTCATAGTGAATAAAGCGGATGGTCCAAACGAACAAACAGCGATAAAGACTAAAGAAGAGTATAATCGTATCCTGCATTTCCTGCAGCCAGCGACAAAAGGCTGGCAGACAGCTGCTATGACGAGTTCAGCACTACAGAGCAAAGGAATTGATGAGATTTGGAAAACAATCTCAGCCTTTGAGAGCTTAACGAGAAAAAGTGGAATTTTTGATGAAAGAAGAAGATTCCAGACAAAAGAGTGGCTGAATGATATGATCATCGATCAGCTACAGGCGCATTTCTTTCATAACCCAGCAATAAAGAACTTGCTTCCTAAGGTGGAAAATGAAGTCATCTCGGGAAACAGGCCAGTAGCTTCAGGTGTCGAGGAGTTATTTAGAGCTTTTTTTGGAGATGAAAATTAAGCTGTTGAGGTATCAATACTTGAATGCCCTAGAAGGACTAACTGGTTTGTTTATTTTGAATTTAAAAATGAATTTATACACCTTAGTTGATTGGAGTGGAAGGCGTGAAGACTCCTGCGGGCTCAGCTGGACAGGTGAGACCCCACAGGCGCCAACGGCGGCGAGGAGGCTCACCGCCAGCCCCGCGGAAAGCGAAGGGCCTGGAACGGAAATCAACGGACAATTATAACAAGCTACTAAAAAAGAGAGGGAGCCCAAAAGTTATATCTTTTGGGGCACCCTCTTTTTTCACATTCGTATTCTAAGGACATTTTGTATTACGCGGTATGATCCAGAATTAGAAAAGCATTACGTGATCAGCAAAAAAAAGCGGACAACGGAATGTTCCGTTGTCCTTCATCTAGGGAGTTTAGGGGTATGGATCTAGCTGTATTGTTACCTTTCCCGTAATCCATAAGAGTTAAACATACTTTGAAAAAATTATTTTAATTGGTATCATATATTTATGTACTAGTTACTATACAGCAGAGGAGAGATGTATCGATGAGCATGGATTTCAATTTTTTCATGAATGATGTAGTCCGCCAGGCTCGCCAGGAAATTGGGGCAGCTGGATATACAGAATTAACAACGAGCGAGGAAGTAGAACAAGCATTGGCTAAAGAAGGCACAACACTTGTCATGGTTAACTCAGTTTGCGGTTGCGCCGGAGGTATTGCCCGTCCTGCAGCAGCACATGCTGTTCATTATGATAAGCGCCCAGATCATCTAGTGACTGTTTTCGCGGGACAGGATAAGGAAGCGACAGAAAAAGCACGTAGCTATTTTACTGGCTATCCGCCATCATCCCCATCTTTCGCATTGCTTAAGGACGGGAAACTTTGCACAATGGTCGAACGCCACGAAATCGAAGGCCACGATCCGATGCAGGTAGTGAACAAACTGCAAAACGCATTCGAAGAATATTGCGAAGAAGTATAAATACTGAAGAATCCCGACTTTGCCGGGGTTCTTTTTTTTGTGGGTAAAGTACATTGAATTTATATTTAAAAATATCATTGCATATTTATTAATATGTGTTAAAATACATTTTAGTTAATAATTATTAGTTGTTATGCAGTGAACTACAAGTTTAATAGCTAATATATTAATAAAATTGTATAAAATTACAGAATGAACATTATAGGGGGAAAACAACAAATGAAAAAGAAAATTGCAGTTTTATTGATGAGCATCTTATTAATGGGAGTTCTCGCGGCATGCGGGACAAGCACTGAAAAAACTTCAGGCGACGGTGGAGAAGAAAAGAAAGTCCTTAAAATGGGAACTTCAGCTGACTATCCGCCATTTGAATACGTGGAAACAGCTACAAGTGATGAAATCATTGGTTTTGACGTAGATCTGGCAAATCTGATTGCAAATGAATTAGGGTATGAAGTAGAAATCACCGATATGGATTTTAACGGACTTATCGGTGCACTTCAGGCTGAGCGTGTTGACTTTGTCATGGCAGGAATGACTCCAACTCCTGAACGTAAAAAGAACGTAGACTTCACAGATGTTTACTATACAGCGAAGCACATGATTGTTTCTTCAAAAGACAGCAACATCAAGTCAATTGAAGATCTTGAAGGTAAAACAGTTGGTGTCCAGCTTTCATCCATCCAGGAAGAAGAAGCTGAGAAAATTGCTGAAACAGTGGAAATTAAGATTGAGAAACGCACAAGAATTCCTGAATTGGTCCAGGAAATCAAAGCTGGACGCATTGATGCAGCAATTATCGAAGATACAGTAGCAGAGGGATACTTCAAGAATAATGCTGATCTTGATGGCTTTACGATTGAAGATGGAAACGAAGAAGAAGCTGGTTCAGCGATTGCCTTCCCTAAAGGAAGCAAGCTTACTGAAGAATTTAACAAGGTTCTGAAAGAAAAAATGGAAAATGGCGAAGTAGACAAGTTAATCGTTAAATGGTTTGGCGGAGAAAAGTAAGAAATGAACAGGCGTTCAGAATGCTAAGGTCTTCTGAGCGCCTTTCTCCTTCATGAAATAGATAGAGAGGGCTGTTAAGACTATGAATCTTGATTTTACCGCCATCCTTCCTTCATTGCCATATATTTTGAAGGGAATCGGCGTCACTTTGAAAATAGTAATTGTAGCAGGTCTGCTAGGCTTTGCGTTTGGAATTGTCCTGGCGATTTTTAAAATCAGTAAATCCAAGGCACTTAATTGGTTTGCGGATGCCTATACATCGATTTTCCGTGGAACCCCGTTAATTCTCCAATTGATGATCATCTATTATGGGCTGCCCCAGCTTATTGGATTCGAGATTGCTTCCTATACAGCTGCTGTAGCAGCATTCTCCTTAAACTCTGCAGCCTATATTTCAGAAATCATCAGGGCTGGGATTTTGGCGGTCGATAAAGGCCAAAAAGAAGCCGCAATGGCACTGGGCGTTCCTGGAGAGAGAATGATGCGTGACATCATCCTGCCTCAGGCGATGAAAAACATCCTGCCGGCACTGATGAATGAATTCATCACACTTACAAAGGAATCAGCGATCGTTACCGTCATTGCGGTGGATGATATTATGCGCAGATCCTATATCGTCGGCGGAGATCAATACAGATTTTTTGAACCGCTGATTTTTGCTGGGCTTATTTATTACGTATTGGTCATCTCCTTGACAATGATTGGCAAGGTAGTGGAAAGGAGATTGAGACAAAGTGATTAAGGTACAAAATCTTCATAAATCATTCGGCAAGCTGGAAGTTTTAAAAGGGATATCAACCACAATCGAAAACGGTGAGGTTGTTGCCATCATCGGACCATCAGGTTCAGGGAAATCGACTTTCCTCCGCTGTTTGAATCTGCTTGAGCAGCCGACAAGCGGCCAGATCTTTATTGGTTCAGATGATATAACCAACAAGAAAACGAACATCATGAAAGTCCGCGAAAATGTCGGGATGGTGTTCCAGCACTTTCATCTCTTCCCGCATATGACCGTATTGCAAAACATCACATATGCGCCGATTAAGGTTAAAGGATTGGCAAAAGCTGAAGCTGAAAAGCATGGAATGGAGCTTCTTAAAAAGGTTGGTCTTTCCGAAAAGGCAAATGAATATCCAAACAGGCTTTCAGGAGGCCAAAAACAGCGTGTAGCAATTGCCCGGGCACTTGCAATGAACCCCGAAGTCATGCTGTTCGATGAACCAACCTCTGCATTGGATCCCGAAATGGTCAAAGAGGTGCTTGAGGTTATGAAGTCCCTCGCTCATACCGGTATGACAATGGCAATCGTGACCCATGAAATGGGCTTTGCCCGTGAAGTCGCCGATCGAGTGCTTTTCCTGGATGGCGGAGTATTAGTCGAGGATGCCCCTCCAGCAGAATTCTTCAGCAGCCCAAAGAGCAGCAGAGCAAAAGAGTTCCTGGAAAAAATGCTGTAAGACACTAGCCTTGCTTTTATAAAGGATGACGAATCTGATAAACTAATGGATGACCATGTCTTAGATGTGGTCTTCTTTTAATTTAATTGTAAATACGTGCATTACCCGTTTTTCATTTCTCGATGGATTTTCGGTAAAAGGAAACGCGTTGCATTACCCGTTTTTCATTTCTCGATGGATTTTCGGTAAAAGGAAACACCCTGCATTGCCCGTTTTTCTCTTTTGAATTGATTTTCGGTAAAAGGAAACCCCTTGCATTACCCGTTTTTCATTTCTCGATGGATTTTCGGTAAAAGGAAACACTCTGCATGGCCGGTTTGTCCAATTATAAATTGGTTTCGGTAAAAGAATCATTTCATAATCTTATTGGATGAAGGAAATCAGTTATTGTGGTCTTGCGGTTTATAAAAGCTTAAGTTTTTCTGATAGGAGAATATATTGTGAAATTTAGAATTGGTTATCGGACTTTAAAAACAGCGCTGGGTACGGCGATTTCAATCATCATTGCTCAGTACCTTGGCTTTGAAAATTATGTGTCTGCGGGTATATTGACGATTCTTTGTATCCAGGTGACAAAGAAACGTTCACTTCAGGCTTCATGGCATCGGTTCTTGGCCTGTATTATTGCGATGGCTTTTTCAGCGGTGTTTTTTGAGGGGATTGCTTACCATCCAATTGTCATCGGACTGTTATTATTATTTTTCATTCCGACAGTTGTCATGTTTAGGGCAAAGGAAGGCGTCGTTTCTAGCAGTGTCATCATCATGCATATCTACTCGGCTGAAAAAGTAACTGGAGAACTATTATTGAACGAGCTGGGAATCATTACAATTGGGATTGGTGTCGCATTGATCATGAATCTGTATATGCCAAGTGTTGATAATAAGCTGGAGGAGTACCAAAGAGGCATTGAAGCTCATTTCAAGAAGATTTTCAGTGAAATCGCCCTATACCTTAAAAATAAAGATTCAAGCTGGGATGGCCGGGAGCTGACCGAAACTGCGAGGCTGATTGAGAAGGCAAAGGCACTTGCCATCCAAGACGTGGAAAATCATTTTTTAAGAGATGAAAATTTATACTATCAATATTTTAAAATCAGGGAAAAACAATTTGAAATCATTGAAAGAGTTCTTCCTTCCATTACTTCTATTCCACAGCATGTTGAACAGGCTAATATTGTTGCTGAGTTTGTTGAGTCCCTTTCGAGAGGGATCCACCCTGGCAATACCGTTCTTATTTACCTGGAAAAATTAATGAGGATGAAAACGGAGTTTGAGAATATGGAGCTTCCTAAAACAAGGGAAGAGTTCGAAGCGAGGGCCGCACTGCTTCATTTTGTTAATGAAATGGAACAATTCCTTTTGTTGAAACGGTCATTTAAAGGACTGAAGGCAGGTGAGGATAAAACTGAAGCTGCCGTGACAAACTAACGGAAATAGACCACGGAGGGATTAACATGCCAGTGTTTATTTCTATGCTTCTAGCAGCATTCATTTTTTCGCCTATTTGGCCGCTGGGAACCAACCCGCTGCCTGGAGATCCATTTGTGATTGTTAATAAAAAGACGAATGAGGTAGCACTTATCAATGAGAATAGAGTCCAGACGGTGGTCAGTGCAGCAACCGGCAAGTCAGAGGAGCTGACACCTGAAGGCCTGTTTACCGTTACTGTCAAAGCACCTGATCCTTATTACCGCAAGAAGGATATTCCGGGAGGAGACCCTAATAATCCTCTTGGCAGCAGGTGGATTGGATTCGACGCAGAGGATACGGATGGCCGAACATACGGAATCCATGGAACAAATGACCCCTCTAGCATCGGCAAAAAAATATCCCAGGGCTGCGTCCGCCTTCAGAATGAGGCAGTCGAATCATTGTACGATTACATACCATTAGGAACAAAAATCCTAGTGACTTCTACTTCAAAGGACTTTAAAGAGCTAGGTAAGGAATATGGAGCAATCAGTGAATAAAAAAGGGCTGTCAATTTAATTAATTGGCAGCCCTTTGATTATTTTATAGTCATTATAAGAAAGTTGATAATCCCATAAGAAGGGTTGAAGCAAGCATAGTAAAAAGCATGACGTATACTACGACCTTCCTGATATTTGGCTTACGCATAATAGAAATCCCCCTTCCAAAGCTTACGCTATCTATCTATTTATCACTACTATTTTACAACCACTTAATGAATTCAACAACCCTTTTAAGAGATACATTTTTGCCATTAATCCACGATTAATATGTTAGTGTAGTATAAAACTGATACTAGATATTATGTCAGCCCATAATTCGATAATCAATATTTAAATAAGAAGGATTTGTGACGTTTTTGTCGAATATTAAAACAGTTAAATATATTTAAATAATATTTGGAGGGAATTACATGATTAAAAAGGTCGACCATATCGGCATTGCTGTCAAATCTATTGAGCATGCCCTCCCATTTTATACAGATGTGCTGAAGCTTCCATTACTCGGGATAGAGGAAGTGGAAAGTGAGAAAGTTAAAGTAGCATTCCTGAAAGCGGGGGAAACGAAGCTAGAGCTGCTGGAACCTTTATCTAAGGAAAGCGCCATAGCAGGTTTTATTGAAAAGCGTGGGGAGGGAATCCACCATGTGGCCCTGGGCGTAGAGTCGATCCAGGAAAGAATTAATGATATGAAGGAAAATGGAATCAGGATGATTCAGGATGTTCCGAAGAAAGGTGCAGGGGGAGCGCTAGTCGCATTCATGCATCCAAAATCGACAGGAAGCGTTTTATACGAATTTTGCGAGAAGAACGGGGAGGCTGAATAGAAATGCCAGACATCTATGAAAAAATCAATGAACTATACGATAAACGCAGGGAAATCGAACTGGGCGGCGGTGACGAACGGATTGAGAAGCAGCATGAAAAAGGAAAGCTGACAGCTCGTGAACGGATCGATTTACTAGTCGACCCAGGCAGTTTTGTGGAGTTGAACCCATTCATCCAGCACCGGAGCACAGACTTTGGACTTGAGAACCAGAAGGGTCCAGGGGATGGAGTTGTAACCGGTTACGGTAAGGTGAATGGCAGGCCGATTTACCTGTTTTCACAGGATTTCACCGTGTTTGGCGGAGCCTTAGGTGAAATGCATGCAAAGAAAATCGCCAATGTGATGGATCTGGCTGCTAAAAATGGTGCTCCATTCGTTGGTCTGAACGATTCCGGCGGAGCAAGGATCCAGGAGGGCGTTGTTTCACTCGATGGATATGGGCATATTTTTTACCGCAACTCTATTTATTCGGGAGTAATCCCACAAATTTCAGTAATAATGGGACCATGCGCAGGCGGTGCCGTTTATTCACCGGCGATTACCGATTTTGTATTCATGGTTGAAAAGACAAGCCAGATGTTCATCACAGGTCCAAAAGTAATTGAAACGGTTACCGGGGAGAAAATATCTGCAGAGGACCTTGGCGGAGCAATTGTACATAATACGATCAGCGGCAATGCTCATTTCCATGGACAGTCAGAAGAAGAAACTCTGGAGCAGGTAAGGCTGCTATTAAGCTACCTACCGCAAAACTATGAAGAAAAGCCGCCGAGGCTAGAGGCAGATGCTGAAGATGACTACAGGCCAGATTTAACGGATGCCATTCCATTCGATGCAATAAGACCGTATGACGTGCGTAAAGTGATTGAGCAGGTAGTCGATTCCGATTCTTTCCTTGAGATACAGAAGGACTTTGCCAAAAACATTGTCATTGGGCTTGCAAGGATTAAAGGTGAGGTTGTTGGTCTCATCTGCAACCAGCCAAAGGTGATGGCGGGCGGACTAGATATCGATTCATCCGATAAAGCCTCGCGCTTCATCAGGTTCTGTGATTCCTTCAATATTCCGATTATTACATTTGAAGACGTGACTGGATTCTTCCCAGGCATCAAACAGGAGCATGGAGGTATCATCCGCCATGGCGCGAAAATCCTGTATGCTTATTCAGAAGCAACAGTTCCAAAGCTTACCGTTATTTTACGAAAAGCATACGGAGGAGCATATGTTGCCTTGAACAGCAAATCCATCGGTGCGGATCTTGTTTTTGCATGGCCGAATGCTGAAATTGCTGTAATGGGACCACAGGGAGCCGCCAATATTATTTTTGCGAAAGAAATCCAGAATAGTGAGAATCCAGAGCAGACAAGGCAGCAGAAAATCGACGAGTATCGTGAAAAATTCGCCAATCCATATGTCGCTGCTAGCCAGGGCATGGTCGATGATGTCATCGATCCGCGCGAAACGCGAATCAAACTGATTCAGTCGCTTGAAATGCTCCGTACGAAAAAAGAAGACAGACCAGGCAAAAAGCACGGCAACATCCCGCTGTAGGATTTTGTGTTTGGTGTTGTTATTCGATTAGCGTTATACTCTAGTAGTATATACATAATTGGAGGTCGGCTAGGATGATTAATAACGAACGTTTATTGAATGAGTTTTTAGAGCTTGTCCAAATTGACTCTGAAACAAAGTATGAAACTGAAATCGCACGCGTGCTTAAGAAAAAATTCGAGGACCTAGGAGTAGAGGTTTTCGAGGACGATACAACTGCACAGACTGGTCACGGAGCAGGAAACCTGATCTGTACTTTACAAGGTACAAAAGAAGGTGTAGATACAATCTACTTTACTTCTCATATGGATACGGTCATTCCTGCCAAAGGAGTTAAGCCATCGATTAAGGATGGGTATGTCGTGACTGATGGAACGACAATCCTTGGCGCTGATGATAAGACTGGTCTGGCTGTCATGCTTGAAACAGTGCGCGTTCTAAAGGAACAATCGATTCCGCACGGTACCATCCAGTTCATCATTACTGTCGGTGAAGAATCAGGCCTGGTTGGTGCTAAAGCATTAGATTCTTCTTTGGTAAAAGCGAAATATGGATATGCACTTGATAGTGACGGTAAGGTTGGAAACATTATTGTTGCAGCGCCAACGCAAGCAAAAGTTGCAGCTGTCATTCATGGTAAAACTGCTCACGCAGGTGTTGCTCCAGAAAAAGGTGTTTCCGCGATTACAATCGCTGCCAAGGCTGTTGCGAGAATGCCGCTTGGACGTATCGATGAAGAAACAACTGCAAATATCGGCCGTTTCCAGGGCGGTACACAGACAAATATCGTATGCGACCATGTAGAAATCCTTGCTGAAGCCCGTTCATTGATTCCTGAAAAAATGGAAGCGCAAGTGGCAAAAATGAAAGAAGCATTCGAATCAGCTGCACAGGAAATGGGCGGCAAGGCAGATGTCGATGTCCAGGTCATGTATCCTGGCTTCAAATTCGGTGAAGGCGACCTGGTCGTTGAGTTGGCTAAAAAAGCAGCCGCAAAAATCGGCAGAAGCTCAGAATTGCTGCACAGCGGCGGCGGAAGCGATGCAAACGTCATTGCTGGCTTTGGCGTACCAACAGTCAACCTTGCTGTAGGATACGAAGAAATCCACACAACGAATGAAAGAATGCCAATCGAAGAGCTCAACAAACTTGCCGAGATGGTCATCGCATTGATAGAAGAAGTAGCGGCACAATAAGAATGGAGGGCTTCCCACGGGGGAGCCCTTTGTTTATTGGAACAGGTACTATGTCTATGTCCTAGAGAAGAGATATTATAGACATTTCGGAAAGAGGAACCCCTCGAAATGTCCAATAAAAGAGGTTTAATAGACATTTTAAGAAGAGTGAGCCATTGAAATGTCCATTAAAACATGCTCATGTATCAAAAATCCTAAAGTTGGACTTGTTGAAGCCGATATAATACTTAGAATGGCCTGCATATCAACTACATCATTCACCAGCGAACCATTTAATCTACATACATAGAGTGATAGAAGAAATTAATAAAGGATGTGGACTCACATGGCTGAGAGCAATAAAACGGTAGTGTTCCAAGCGGGGAATGAAGAATATGCATTTCCGATTCTTTATGTCGTTTCCATTGAAAAAATGGAAGGGATGACAGCGATCCCGCATATGCCTGATTATGTAACAGGCATAACAAAGGTAAGGGGAGAGTTGATTCCGGTCATTGACCTAGAAAAGGTGCTGTACAACCGGGATATTCAAGTTGAAGACAAAACCAGGCTAATTGTGATAGAGACAGCGGAAATTTCAATCGGGGTCCTTGTAAGGGATGCGAAGGAAATTCTTGAAATTCCTGCGGAAAACCTCAAGCAGCCGGGCCTTATCGCTTATCAAAAGACAAGCTTCATTACGGGTGTAGCTAATTTTGATAAACGGATGATCATGTTGATCAACCCTGAAACATTGATCCAATCACTTGAAGGCATTAAAGAAATAAAGGAATATATGCAAAATCAAAAGCAAGAGCTACATAACTAGAGCCGTTTTCGGGAAAAAATTTTAAAAAACAAGCTGACCCTCCTAGGTCAGCCTGTTTTTGTCTATAACTTAAAACTAGAGAATGACTTTCTCAAGTCCTCAGCCATGCTTGATAGTTTGCTGGATGATTCCAAAAGTTCCTGCATCGTTGCATTCTGTTCTTCTGTCGTTGCTGCTACCTGTTCGAGGAATAGCGCGGATCTTGAGGAAGCGGTAATCACTTCATTAGCAGACTGTGCCATTGATTCCATCTTTTCATTAGCATTGATGACTGCATCGCTAACCGTGTTGCCCTTTAAGCTTACTTCCTCGATTGATTCGGCAATCTCCGCGAAAATTGTGGCTACTTTCTCCACAAGCTCATTGCCTTTTAGTACGGTTGACTGGCTTTCATCCATGACGCTTACGGCCTGGTTTGTTTCTTTACCGGTCTGCTCAAGGATGGTGCGGATACTGTCTGCCGCACCAGCTGATTGTTCGGCGAGTTTTCGGACTTCCTGGGCGACGACCCCGAACCCTTTTCCATGCTCACCAGCCCTGGCTGCTTCAATTGCCGCATTCAAAGCGAGTAAGTTGGTTTGATTTGAAATATCGGTAATGATTTCAATGATTCTATGGATTTCCTGAGAATTGTTTTTCAGAGAATGAATCACATTCGCTAACTCGGCTACTTTTCCATTGATTTGATCCATTTGTTCAGTCACGTTAAACGCATACTTTTTGCCTTCCTCGATTTTATCCTTTGTACTAGAGGTTGTATAAAGTGTCTCTTTTAAGGATCCGGTAACTTCAATTAATTGTGAAGAGACATTTTCTACCGCTTCATTTGTTCGTTCTGATATCTTGACTTGCTCGTCAGATGAAGATGCCACCTGCATGATCGATGTTGTAATTTCATTGTTGGCCTCAGTCGTAGCTTCTGCATTGAGTTTTAGGTTCCGTGACATTTCATTTACCTGGTCGGACGAGGACAGGATATTTGAAATTGAAGTTTTCAGGTTTCCTGATAATTGGTTCATTGCCAAAATAATTTGTCCAACTTCATCCTTACTCTTTGCTTCCAATGCTTTAACATTTAATTCACCATTAGCGAGTCTTTTGCAGTAAGCAACCACATTTTTGAGGTTCTTGCTAATGTTGCGTGATACAAAGTACATGGATACAGATGAAATAATGAATGCAAATATGATAAGGATAAAAGTGTTTCTGATCATCGAAGCTATTGAAGTATGGGTTTCCTTCATGATTTTTGTTCTGTCATCAAGGATCGTTAGCCTGATGGCACTTAACTTTTCAATGTTCATATCACGGATTGTTTCAGCTTTGTTCGTCAAGCTGATCTGGGTATAAATATCTACTTGTTCAAAGTTCTGTTGGAATTCCGAGACAGTCTCCAAGATGTCTTCTTCCCACACTTTATCCATATGCTGGTCTATATTCATGATCGCAGTAAGTAAAGTTTTTGCTTCTTCTGATTTTACATATGTTTGCAGTTTTTTTGATGAAGCACTAAATTGTTCAGCCTCTTTTTCATACGCCGCAAGTAGCTCTGGCTTCGGTTCTGTTATGTAATCTGTAATAATAATATATTTCTGTCGGAAAGAAGATCCCATTTCACTAATCATTATGGCATAATCACTTTTCTCCTCAGCGAGATTAATCGCTCCTTGGAGATTGGATAAAACCGTTGATAAATAAATAAAGCTGGTCAGGAAGATGACCATAATGAATGCGAAAACGCTTGCATATTTTCTGCCAATCGACCAATGTTGCATTTCGTACTCCCCCGTCTTTTCTCTGTCATATACCTTTATATCGGCCTTTTTAAATATATCTTTAAAGTATTATTCAATATCTTCACATAAAGTTCATAAATTCAACATTGTCTATAATTCAGTCTTTACGCAAGTATTAAAGCCTCTTTTTTGTTAAACTAAGAGGGAACGTATATTTGGGAAGTGTGATCATGAAAGAAATGTATCCGAAAAAGGGCAGAGTCATTTTGCATGTTGATATGAACAGCTTCTATGCTTCAGTAGAAATGGCTTACGACTCTGATTTGAAGGGTAAGCCACTGGCGATTGCCGGCAATCCAGAAGAACGACGCGGAATCATTGTCACTTGCAGCTATGAAGCGAGGAAATTTGGCGTCCGGACAACGATGCCTTTATGGGAAGCCAAGAAGCTTTGCCCGGATTTAATCATAAAAAAACCGAATTTTGAGAGATACCGTACAGCATCCGCTGCTATGTTCGATATTTTGCGCCAGTACACAGAGTTAGTGGAACCCGTTTCAATTGATGAAGGATATATGGATATAACAGAATGCTCAGACATCGGAGCGCCTATGGAAATCGCAGAAAGCATCCAAAAAAGAATTTTTGAACAACTTGATTTGCCTTGCAGCATAGGGATTGCACCGAATAAGTTCCTGGCGAAAACGGCTTCGGATATGAAGAAGCCAATGGGTATTACCGTTTTAAGAAAGCGTGACATTCTCAAAGTCCTCTGGCCGCTTGAGGTTGGGGAAATGCATGGAGTAGGAACAAAAACAGCGGACAAACTAAAAAGTATTGGAATTGACACAATTGGCGGTTTGGCGGCGGCAAATGAAATTCAGTTAAAAGGACTGCTGGGCATCAATGGTTTAAGATTGAAAGAAAGAGCAAATGGCCAGGACAATCGCCAGGTTGATCCGGATTCTGTGTACGATTTTAAAAGTATCGGCAATTCGACTACGCTGCCACGTGATATTTCAAATCAGCACGAGCTCCTGAAGGTTCTTGAAAGATTATCGGAGCAAGTAGCTGCGAGAATGAAAAGGAAGGAAGCTGTCGCCACTACCATCAGTCTGATGATCCGATTCAAGGACAGAAAAACGATCACCCGCAGCCAGAAACTGCAGAATCCTGTATCGAAGCAGGATGAAATAGCGGCAGCAGCAAAAACGCTTTTTCTGAAGCACTGGAATGGAGACCCTATCCGGCTGCTAGGGATTACGGGCACCGACTTGCTTGAAGTGGACAAAGCCGTCAAGCAGCTCGACCTATTCTCTTATGAGCAGGATGCGAAAAAGGAACCTCTGATCAATACGATGAGTCAGTTACGTGAGAAATATGGCAAAAATATCATTGAGAGTGCTGGCTCACAGGTGAAAAAGTCTCCGACTAAGGAGAATACGGGGGCAGGGACGAGTTTTAATAAGGATTTCCTGCAGGACCGCAGAAGAAGGAATGAAAGTGAGAAAAAAGATTTTTAATGGAGGTTCATCAGCTCCAGCCTAAGTCAAAATAAAGAGGAACAAACCAGATTGTTTGCAACCTCATTTGTACATTGTTAAATTAGTTTGTATGATTTAAAAAACAGTTTTCATAAAGGAGGAAGCAGAAATATGTCAAAACAGCAAATCGGTGTCATTGGTCTCGCTGTCATGGGTAAAAACCTGGCGATGAATATCGAAAGCAGAGGTTATTCTGTATCCGTATATAACCGCTCAAGGGAAAAGACTGATGAAATGCTTGAGGAAACGAAAGGCAAGAATATCGTCGGAACTTTTACTGTTGAGGAGTTTGTTCAATCCCTTGAAAAACCGCGGAAGATCCTGCTGATGGTTAAAGCTGGCGCAGCGACAGACGCGACAATCGAGCAATTAAAGCCTCATCTGGATAGGGGCGATATCATCATTGACGGTGGCAATACATATTTTGCTGATACTCAGCGCCGAAACAAGGAATTGAGCGAGCTTGGATTCCACTTCATCGGTACAGGTGTATCTGGCGGGGAGGAAGGGGCACTTCACGGGCCTTCTATCATGCCAGGAGGACAAAAGGAAGCGTATGACCTGGTTGCACCGATTTTCCAGGATATATCTGCAAAGGTTAACGGGGAAGCTTGCACGACTTACATTGGGCCGGATGGAGCAGGCCATTATGTAAAAATGGTTCACAACGGAATCGAATACGGTGACATGCAGTTGATTTCTGAATCCTATTTCATGTTAAAGCATGTTCTTGGATTAAGTGCCCAAGAGCTTCATGAAGTGTTTGCTGAATGGAACAAAGGCGAGCTTGACAGTTATTTGATTGAAATAACGGCTGATATTTTTACAAAGAAGGATGACGAGACTGGTAAGCCGCTTGTTGATATGATACTTGATACCGCTGGTCAAAAGGGTACTGGTAAATGGACAAGCCAGAGTGCGCTTGATCTTGGAGTGCCGCTGCCAATCATCACAGAATCGGTTTTCGCCCGCTTTATCTCCGCTATGAAGCAAGAGCGTTTGGAAGCGAGTAAAGTCCTCTCCGGACCTGAATCAAAGCCATTCACTGGTGACCGTGAGGCATTCATTGAATCAATCCGCAAGGCTCTTTACTTGAGCAAAATTTGTTCTTACGCACAGGGGTTCGCGCAAATGAGGGCGGCATCCGAGGAGTATGGATGGGATTTAAGCTATGGCGATATCGCAATGATTTTCCGTGGAGGCTGCATTATAAGAGCGCAGTTCCTGCAAAAAATCAAAGAAGCATACGACCGCGACCCGGCTCTGAAAAACCTGCTGCTTGATCCATATTTCAAGGGAATTGCAGATAGCTATCAGCAGTCGTTACGTGAAATTATCTCTGCCGCTGTTATGAACGGAATTCCAGTGCCAAGCTTCTCTGCTGCACTTTCATACTTTGACAGCTATAGAACAGAAACACTGCCGGCCAATCTGATTCAGGCCCAGCGTGATTATTTCGGCGCCCACACATATCAGCGCATCGATAAAGAAGGAATCTTCCACACTGAATGGATGGAATAAGTAAGCAGCACAGCGAATTCAACGTTCGCTGTGTTTTTTTCTATTATAAAAATTTATTCACACAGGGAGGTTTTTCAAAAGAGACAGTCGAAACCTTTTAATGTGGTATTTAAGATTGGAGGGAATGTGTATGGCAGAAGACTATCCAGTTCTTGAAGGTGCAGAACCGTTTTATTTCGAAGGGAATTCTATAGGTATATTAGTATCCCATGGTTTTACCGGCTCTACACAGAGTATGCGGCCGCTGGGCGAGGCATATGCTGCTGCGGGTTATACCGTTTGCGGACCGCGATTGAAAGGTCATGGTACCCATCATGAAGACATTGAACAAACAACATATCAAGATTGGATCGCATCGGTAGAGGAAGGATTTCAATGGTTAAAAGAGCGTTGTGATACGATTTTTGTGACTGGCCTGTCAATGGGCGGAACGCTGACCTTGTATATGGCTGAAAAACATCCAGAAATCAGAGGGATTGTCCTGATAAATGCGGCTATTGAAATACCAGCAATGGAGCCAGTTCTCCAGCTAGAAGGAACAAGATTCCTGGACGCTATTGGTTCTGACATCAAGAAGCCAGGAGTAACGGAGCTTGCTTACGAAAAAACCCCGGTTCAATCCATTAAAGAAATATTGCCATTTATGAAAACTGTAAAAGAAGCACTTCCGAAGGTTTCTTGTCCAGCCTTAATATTTGTTTCAGACGAAGACCATGTTGTCCCGCCTGATAATTCACAAACCATTTACGATCGAATCAGCTCAGAAACAAAAACAATCCATCATATGAAAGAAAGCTACCACGTTGCTACCCTGGACAACGACCAGCAAATGATCATTGATAAAACGCTTGAATTTATTAAAAGAAACACGTGATATGTGAATTTCCTCTTGGCTTGCGGATTCTTCCGCAAGCTATTTTTAAAGGAAAAAACACTAAATTCACTATGACTCCGAGTAAGAAGATCTTTTCTCCCCTTTTAGCCAGGTCCTCATGCAGAGCCAGGCAATCAAACTTAATAACACAAGTAAACTCTCCAAAGAAAAAATGTACCATGGATAGGGCCCGAGTAAATCCATGAAGCTTGGACTTTTTGGTTTATGACGTAAAAACCAATAATTCCCATCAGCAGTCTTGTTAATGACCAGAATCGCCGGCAGCAACAGGTTGATAAAGAAAACAACTTTTATGACCGAACTGAAGGTTGGATAATAACCTTTTGCCCATAGGAAGTAAAGGGTCACCCATATAATCATCATGTGGGCATAGAAAAAATGAAAAAAGCGGAAATGAGGAAAATCATAGGTTAATGCAGGTGTTATTATGGCTTGTGTTGCCCCTAATAAAGCAATGAAAAATAAAAGCTCAAATAATATTTTCTTCCTGGTCAGCAATAAACCAATTGCTAATAGAAGTCCTATATTACATAATTCCAATGGCATCGAACGCCCTAATTTCCAGACAGCATGCTTGTACATCCATAAATGATTGGTGATCTCAATCAAGATTAATGACAGGGCAGTTCCCAGCTCTGCTTTCCTCCATCTTTCATCATTTAATTTTTTTCGGTTAGCGAAAATGAAAGTATTAACCAAAACACAGATAACCAATATTGTATAATGACTCGCAGAAAACATATCGAAATCGAAAGCTTTATTGCTGTGTCCAAACCACTCCATGCTTCCACCTCTAGTCTGAAAATAGAACAAACATAAGTTATCCCTTTTAGGTTTCTTTTATGTAGGATCTTTTCGTAAACTTGGCTGCTTGCACAAACTGAGGTATGACGAGTTTTGATACAGTCCAATTTAGAACTCCTCATAACAGCAAAAAAGTGAAACCGATTTTTACCTGAATCGTAAATGTACCATAGTAAAAAAAAGGAGATGGAATAGATGAACGGAAATGGTTGTATTAAATGCGGTAGTACAGATGCAGGGCAGAAGGATGTTGCAATGACAGGAACGGGCTTGTCCAAGATGTTTGATATCCAGAATAACCAATTCACCGTCGTTTACTGCAAGAATTGCGGATACTCGGAGTTTTACAATAAAGATGCATCAGCAGGTTCTAATATCCTTGATTTGTTCTTCGGATGAACAAAAAAATCCCGCCTGTTGCCAGGGCGGGATTTCTGTTCTATTAACATTTTTCTACATCGATTTCAGTAAGTGGCCACCAGAAGAATCCATCTTGCTCTAGCAGCTTGTCTGCTGCGTCAGGACCCATGGAGCCGGATGCATAGTTCGGGAATGACGGTTCCTTTGTGTTTTCCCAGACTTCTGAAATATTATCAACAAAGCTCCATGATAATGCGACTTCATCCCAATGCGTGAAGTTTGTAGCATCGCCACGCAATGAATCGAATAGGAGTTTTTCATATGCTTCCGGTGTGTTCAGCCCATCGATTCCTTTATTGGCATAATTCAATTTTACAGGTGTAGCGTCAGTACCCTGGCCGGATTTCTTGGCGTTTAAGTGAAGCGTGATTCCTTCTTCAGGCTGGATATGAATGACAAGAAGATTTGGTTTCACCGTTTTCTCCGGCTGGTAATACAAATCCATCGGAATATCTTTGAATTGGATCACAATTTTAGTTGACTTGGCCTTCATTCTTTTTCCTGTACGGATATAGAAAGGAACTCCAGCCCAGCGGAAATTATCAATCATCAGCTTACCAGCGACAAAAGTCTCCGTATTCGATTCAGGGTTGACCATTTCCTCCTGGCGGTATGCAGGGACGTCTGTTTCATTCATGCTGCCTTTATCATATTGGCCTCGAACAAAATAGTCATTGACTTCCTCGCCTTTTATAGGACGGAGAGCACGGAACACTCGTACTTTTTCTGAACGGATTTCATCTGTGGTCAGCTTGATAGGCGGTTCCATCGCAAGCAAAGAAACCATCTGCAGCATATGGTTCTGAACCATATCCCTTAGAGCGCCGCTTTTCTCGTAATATCGTCCGCGTTCTTCGACTCCAAGTGTTTCGCTTGATGTTACCTGGATGTTGGAAATGTAACGGTTATTCCAGAGTGGTTCGAACATCGCATTCGCGAAACGAATTACCTCAATGTTTTGAACCATTTCCTTTCCAAGATAATGATCAATCCGATAGATTTCATCTTCAGAAAAAGCTTTGCGAATTTGCTTGTTCAACACTTTTGCTGACTCAAGATCATGCCCGAAAGGCTTTTCGATGACAAGGCGTTTAAACCCGGATACGTCAGTAAGCTTATCCTTCTTTAAATGTTCAGCAATCGTTCCGAAAAATTCCGGTGCCATTGCCAGGTAGAAAATTCTATTGCCATTAAGTCCATAGTGGCTGTCCAACTCTTCTGCAAGCTTTCCAAGAGCGAGATAAGAACTTGAATCAGTAACGTCATGGGAATGATAGTAGAACTTGGAAACGAATTCGTCGATGTCAGCTTCTGTCTCCCCATTTTCCTTCACAGATTCTTTTACCTTCAGCTGGAATTCTTCATTTGAAAGCGAACGACGGGCAACACCGACGACCGCGAATTTGTCCAGTTTTCCTTTTTCAAACAAATTATAGAGGGAAGGAAACAATTTACGGTTTGCCAGGTCTCCCGTAGCCCCGAAGATCATGATTAAAGCTGTTGGTTTTTCGGTTTGTGCCACAATATAGAACCTCTCTTTTATGTGAATTTAAAAGTATGTATAAAAAACACTCTACAAATACAAAATTTTATCCCTTTCTAGAACAATTAGCAACTGTTTAAACTGTACTTAGTTTTCTTCCAATTGTATGGAACTATCCCCGCAAGGGTTAAATCCAGCGTTTGGTTTAGTTGAATAATGACAGTTGTGATATATTGAAATGAATAATATCTGTCTGTATGGATCACAGGCATTTTGTACGGGAGGGTGTCAGGATTATGGATGTTTTTTTTCTTGGAACAGGGGCAGGCGTCCCAGCCAAGCTGAGGAATGTGACCTCAATCGCACTGAAATTGCTGGAGGAGCGGGGAACTGTTTGGCTGTTTGACTGTGGAGAAGCAACCCAGCATCAAATTCTACATACAAGTATCAAGCCGAGGAGGATTGAAAAAATCTTCATTACCCACCTGCACGGAGACCATTTATATGGTTTGCCTGGGTTGCTGTCGAGCCGTTCCTTCCAGGGAGGAGAGTCGATGGTTACGGTTTATGGGCCTCCCGGAATTAAAGAGTATATCGAGGTATCTTTGAGAATTAGTAAATCCTACTTGAAATATCCGATTGAAATCATCGAGCTGCAGGAAGGAATCATCTTTGAAGATGAGCAGTTTATCGTTGAAGCACGACTGTTAGAGCATGGAATTCCCTCATATGGGTACAGAGTAAAGGAAAAGGACCGTCCAGGAACGCTTCTCGCCGACAAGCTTCAAAGTGCAGGGGTGAAGCCCGGTCCTGACTACAGGAAAATCAAGAACGGGGAAGAAGTCATATTGGACGACGGAACGGTCATCGATCCTGCTGCATTTGTCGGTCCGCCGCAAAAAGGAAGGATTGTCACGATTTTGGGTGACACAAGGGTTTGTCCAAATGCTCAAGTGCTTGCACAAAATGCAGATCTTCTCGTCCACGAAGCAACTTTTTCAGCAGATGAAGGTACACTTGCCTATGAGTATTTCCATTCAACTACTCTGCAGGCCGCAGAAACAGCCTTGAATGCTGGTGTGAAAAAACTGTGCCTGACCCATATTAGCTCCAGGTATGACCGCAATGACTGGAAGGAGCTTGAAAAGGAAGCACGAACATTGTTTGCCAACACTGTTGTCTCAGAAGATTTTATGGAAATTACCGTACCTTATGAACATGACTGATAAAGGGGTGTTTTGATTGAAAACTATCTATCTTGTACGTCATGCAAGTGCGGCTGGCCAGCCTGTAGACTCTCCGCTGACTGAACACGGCAGGAAACAGGCGCTGGCACTAGTTGACTTTTTCAAACGAAAAGAAATAGATCTCATCTATTCGAGCCCTTTTAAAAGAGCCGTCGATACAATCAAACCTCTTTCTGATTCAAGGAGGATAAGAGTTCTCGAAGATGACAGACTCGGAGAAAGAGTGCTGAGTACGGTCAATTTTGAGGACTGGCGTGATAAGCTAAAGCAAACTTTCGAGGATTTTGAGCTTGTTTTTGAAGGAGGGGAATCCCATTCAACTGCGATGAATCGTGCGAAATCACTTATTGAGGATTTATTATGTTCGGAACATGACCACATTTTACTAGTCAGCCATGGTAACATGACTACATTGCTCATGCGGTATTTCAATGAAAGTTTCGGTTACGACTGCCTGATGGAAATGACGAATCCAGATGTATTCGAACTTGTCGTTACCAGTGAAAAAACGATGCTAAATCGAATATGGGATGATAGAATTTAGATTTTAGTATGGCTCGTTGATTTTCGTGCAGATATGAGAATTCATAAGCGGAGTATTTCCGTCTATTGTAGATTGAGGCCGCTTTATAAGCAAAAATAGGCGGAGATATTCCCGTTAACTCCTATAAATAAGACAAAATCCAATGATTTTATTTAAATAGACGGAAAAACGCCTCTTATTTTTAAGAAAATAAGGGGCTTTTCCAATTTAAGCGGAATTTCTCCTCTTATTTTTCGTACACTGTGAAATCAACATTCAGTTATTAAAGTGCCTAAAGTTTAAGATCGGAACTCAGAGGGAATTGGAAAGTGGTGGAACCATTTCCATCAAACCAACAACACGAATACTGGGGGAATTATTTTGGAGTTTTTGCTATTATTCGGCCTTCATCTATTTATCATGGGTTCACTTGTCCTATTGTTTAGTGGCATCATCACATTTCTTTTTCCAAGGATGCATTTCCTCATCACGATTTCACTATTTGGAACAGCTGGTTTTTTATATGCCGTCATCTTTGAAGTAATGGATCTTGCGATATTCGCAGTTTTCTTCAATATGATTCTATCATTGACCGCCGTTGGCCTCGTCAAATTAGGGTTTTACTTCAAGAAGGTTGCCGAGCGCCAGAATGAGAAAATCGCTTAACCTTTAAAACCAGGAGATATCCTGGTTTTTTATTTTTGTTTGACAATCAAACGCGTATTTGAATAAGGTATAATCAAAAGATCATTTGAATGTATTTTTGTTTGACAATCAAACACATATTTGAATAAGATATAGTCAAAAGATCATTTGAATGAATGGGGTGAGCAGATTGAAGGAGCAGGATGTCTGTCAGGTCAATTGCGTCCATAATGATAAAGTTGAACAGGTAGCTGCTGGGTTAAAGGAACAAAATACTTTTGAAGCAGCAAAAATATTCAAAGCTTTATCAGATGAAACTAGGATTAAAATTGCATACTCACTATATGTTGGCAAAGAGCTTTGTGTCTGTGATGTAGCAGCGGTCGTAAACTCATCTACAGCAACAGCTTCACACCATTTGAGGCTGTTGAAAAATCTAGGGCTTGCTAAGTATCGCAAAGAAGGAAAGCTTGTTTATTATTCACTGGTGGATGACCATGTGAAGCAATTGATTCACTTAGCGTTTGAACATCAAAAGGAGATGGAGTTGAATGACTGAAGCAGCGCAATCTGGCGAGAAAACAATATACCGGGTACAGGGCTTCACCTGAGCAGGCTGTGCCGGAAAGTTCGAAAAGAACGTAAAACACCTGGATGGTGTTTTTGATGCAAAAGTTAATTTTGGCGCTTCCAAGCTGACTGTTTTCGGTAAAGCCTCCATTGAAGAACTGGAGCAAGCTGGCGCATTTGAGAACCTGCGGCTTTACCCGGATAAAGCAGAGATTATACCTGAAAAAAAGAAACCGTTCTGGCAGGAAAACTCTAAGGTATTGATCAGCTTACTAATGA
Organism: Mesobacillus jeotgali; assembly: GCF_002874535.1. Classification (GTDB taxonomy): domain Bacteria; phylum Bacillota; class Bacilli; order Bacillales; family Cytobacillaceae; genus Mesobacillus; species Mesobacillus jeotgali. The sequence goes on along the minus strand of NZ_CP025025.1, from coordinate 2,944,016 downwards.
TCATTGCCGCGTATTTTGTCCAGTTTAATTACGGCGAAGAAAGTTTGCCGGCCATCCTATTATTTTTGGGAGCAATTATTGTAGGTGGCTACTCCCTATTTAAAAGTGGAGTAATGAACCTTCTAAAGCTTGATTTTGACATGAGGGCACTGATGACAGTTGCCATCATCGGAGCTGCGTTCATTGGCGAGTGGAGCGAAGGTGCCGTCGTTGTCATTTTGTTTGCGATTAGTGAAGTGCTTGAGAGATATTCTATGGATAAAGCAAGAGCCTCGATTCGTTCGCTAATGGATATCGCCCCAAAAGAAGCACTGGTCCGCAGAAATGGCAGGGAATACAGCATAAATGTAAATGAAATAGAAGTCGGAGACATCATGATTGTAAAACCCGGCGAGAAAATTGCCATGGATGGGGAAGTGCTTGCGGGGTTCTCGGCTGTCAACCAGGCGGCAATCACAGGGGAATCTGTACCAGCCGATAAGAACATAGGCGATGAGGTGTTTGCCGGTACGCTGAATGGAGAAGGTCTCATTGAGGTTAAAATCACTAAACTGGTCGATGATACCACAATCGCCAAAATCATTCACCTTGTCGAAGAGGCACAGGCGGAAAAGGCTCCTTCCCAGGCTTTCGTTGACCGCTTCGCCAAGTATTACACGCCGCTTATTATCCTTATCGCATTTTTGGTCGCTATTGTCCCGCCGCTTCTCGTCGGTGCGGATTGGAGCGAGTGGATTTACCAAGGCCTGGCCGTCCTGGTTGTCGGCTGCCCGTGTGCCCTTGTCATTTCAACACCTGTTTCAATCGTTACAGCGATTGGCAATGCAGCTAAACATGGTGTGCTTGTAAAGGGTGGCGTCCATCTTGAGGAAATGGGTGCGCTGAAAGCCATCGCCTTTGATAAGACAGGGACGCTTACAAAAGGAGTGCCAGCTGTTACCGATTTCAAAATGGTATCTGGCGAAGATTCAAGCGGCCTTTTTGCAGTAATTGCCGCCCTTGAAAATAAATCACAGCATCCGCTTGCATCTGCGATTGTCCGTAAAGCAGACGCAGACGCAGTACCTTACTTGGATCAAGTAATAGAAGATTTCACATCGGTAACCGGTAAAGGTTTAAAGGGAACTGTCGACGGAATTGCTTATTATATCGGCAGTCCTAAATACCTTGGGGAAATTGTTGAAGGCGGAATTCCTGCGGTGGCTGCTGAAGAAATTTCACGCCTGCAGTCTGAGGGTAAAACAGTCATGGTCGCAGGAGTTGATTCTCGAGTACTTGCTTTAATTGCAGTGGCCGATGAAGTAAGAGAGTCAAGCAGGGAAGTCGTTTCCCGACTGCATGAGCTTGGTATTGAACAAACAATCATGCTGACTGGTGACAACAAAGGAACAGCAAAGGCCATTGGCAGCCAGGCTGGTGTGTCTGATATTGAATCCGATTTGCTTCCAGAAGATAAGCTCAATTTCATAAAAGCCCTGCAGAAAAACCACGGAAAAGTCGCGATGGTCGGAGATGGCATCAATGACGCACCTGCACTAGCCGCTGCGACGGTTGGAGTCGCGATGGGCGGAGCAGGCACCGATACGGCACTCGAAACCGCGGATATCGCCCTGATGGCCGATGACTTGAAAAAGCTGCCGTTCACGATTAAATTGAGCCGCAAAACACTGGCAATCATCAAGCAAAACATCGCCTTCTCAATTGGCGTTAAATTGCTGGCACTGCTATTGGTCATCCCTGGCTGGCTCACCCTGTGGATCGCGATTTTCGCTGATATGGGAGCCACTCTGATTGTTACTCTGAATGGTTTGAGGCTTTTGAGAGTCAAGGATAAATAGACTGTTGCGTTTTGGTCGGGAAAATATAAACCCGATAACCATAAAAACAATTCGGGCTGGAGTGGGGAAAATGAATAACTCTTGGAATAAGGTCATTTACAAAGCCTGGGCGCCAATTTATGATACGATTTTCAATGCTGGCTCTTTTTCAAAGGCAAGAGAAAAACTGTTTAAAGATATTCACTTCCAGCCCGGAGAAAAGGTGTTGTTCGTTGGGGTAGGCACAGGGGCTGACATCGATAGATTGCCCTATGAACAATTGGAAATCACCGCAATCGATTATTCGGAAGATATGCTTCAGAAAGCAAAGGATAAATACCGAAACTCGAGGATTACTTTTTTGCAAATGGATGCCCAACAGCTCGATTTCACTGACGGTGCCTTTGACTATGTCGTTGGAAGTTTAATATTGTCAGTAGTTCCGGACAACAGAAAGGCGTTTGGCGAGATGGTAAGAGTTTGCCGAAAAGATGGCCTGGTATTAATCTTTGATAAATTTGCCGAGCCGGGTAAAGGATTGTCAATCGCCAAAAAAGCTATCAGGCATGTAATCAAGCTCCTTGGAACGGACATCGGTGTATCTTTTGAAGAGATCTGCCAAGCGAAAAAGGAAAATATCAGGCTGATTTCTGATGAAGGAGTCATGTTCGGGAATATGTACCGAAGGATTTTGCTAAAAAAGCTCAGTAAGACTTGAGCCTTTCAACATGTTTTTCTAGAATTGATGTTTTTAATATAACGACCACATTTTAAGATATATCAGCGAATTTTCGGTTATAACGACCACATTTTGAAATATATCAGCGGATTTTTGAATATATCGACCAGATAAGAATAGAGAAACACTAAAGCCGGCATCCATGGGTGCCGGCTTTAATATTAGAATATCCATCCTCGTTCATATTGTTTTGGGGATTCGATACTTGTTCCAAGCTCCTTAGCTGCTGTCCTTGGCCAGTATGGATCACGCAGCAGTTCGCGGGCGATGAAAATTAAATCGGCACGATCGTTCTGGAGGATTTCTTCAGCCTGGATTCCGGTCGTAATCAAGCCAACCGCACCAGTAGCCACATCGGCTTCATGTTTGATTTTTTCAGCGAATTTAACCTGGTAGCCTGGATAGGCATGGATTCTTGCTGGTACGACTGCGCCTGAGCTGACATCAATCAAGTCAACACCCAGTTCTTTTAGCGATGCGCCAATCGATACATAATCATCAACAGTCAAACCTTCTTCATGATAATCAGATGCAGAAACCCGGACAAATAGAGGCCCATCCCACACTGTTTTTATCTCTTCAAGGACTTCCCGGAGGAAGCGGAAGCGATTCTCGGCATTGCCCCCGTATTCGTCCTCTCGTTTATTCGTAAGAGGGGAGAGGAACTGGTTGATCAAATATCCATGTGCAGCGTGAATTTCGATCACATCGAGGCCTGCACGCTTTGATCTTTCTGCAGCCAGCCTGAACGCCTCGACAGTATCCTTGATCTCTTCTACCGACATAGCCTTTGGTTCCTTGTACTTATCATCAAAAGCAATAGCGGAAGGGGCAATGATTTCATCGCGTAATGCTGCTTTCCGGCCGGCATGTGCCAGCTGGATACCAGCTGAGGCACCGCTTTGCTTGATTTGTTGAGTCAATTTTGTCAGGCCGGGTACCTGCTCATCGCTCCAAATTCCCAGGTCCTGATGGGATATCCGGCCTTGCGGAGTAACCGCTGTTGCCTCAAGAATGACCAGCCCTACCTGGCCGACAGCCCGGCTCACATAGTGTGTCATATGGAAGTCGGTGACAATCCCATCTTCTTTTTCGCATGAGTACATACACATCGGAGCCATGACAATCCTGTTTTTTAGTGTAAGATCTTTAATTTTATAAGGGGAAAATAATTTCTTTTCCAATCCAAAAGCCTCCCTTTATTTCGTTAACCAAAATATAATTCAAGTATAACAGGGCTTTCCGAGGAAAGGAAAAATTGTACTCACCGTATCCTGTTTTTTCTTAATTCCGCAAGTGTATACTTCGTTCCGCGCCAGATGATGCCTCCTCTTTTGAAAGTCAGGTAGCTGGCTCTCAGTATCGAGAAGATGAACAGAAGGGCCGTGAAGGGCAGGACCAAGAACAGCCATGGTGAAAAGCGGGTCATTTTCTTGGTTACCAATACATAAAGAAAAGCCAGGAATACGAGATTAACAGCACTAAGGATTGCTACTGCCTGATTCTCTGAGAATAGAGTGAAGAACGGCACGACCTGGGAAACAAAGACACCAAATACTGAAAACAATACCATGCTGATCCGGTAGTGAAGGCCGGCGAAGGTGTTTTTCTCAAGACCAGCTAAAGCATCACTCAAGCTTTGGTACCATTCCACCTCAATGAGCGTCATCGCTGTAACAATCCGCTGTTTAAGACCCATGCGCTTTACCAGCATTCCCAACTGCAAATCATCATCAGGACGCATCTTTATATATTCATGCGTGCCGATTTTTTCATAGGACGACCTGGTGACCATATTAAATGCACCGATGCCGACCCCAGTCTTCGAACGCGGACTATTGCCGAGCCACGGTCTTTTATAGTAGGAAAAGCCAAACAAGAAGAACGCAACGAACGCCTTCAGCCAGAATGGCTTTGCACTAAGGTTAGGTGCCGCGGTCAAATGATCAAGGCCATGTTTCTCGAAATAGCCAACCGCTTTTGAAAAAGCCTCGGGGTGATACATAACATCAGCGTCTGTAAATAAAATCAGGTTCCCTGCCGAGCGCTGATAGCCTTTATAGAGAGCGTGGTTCTTGCCGAGCCATCCTTCTGGCAAGCTATCGATATGAATTACTTTTATTCTTGAATCCAACCATACTAAGTTCTCCATCACTTTACCAGTTCCATCGTCGGATCGGTCATTAACAAGGATCCACTCGGTATTTTTGTAAGTTTGGTTCAGCTGGGTGCGAATGCTCTGTAAGATATGTTCTTCTTCATTCCTGGCGGCTACAATCACGCTGAGGAGTGGTTCCTGGCCAGCAGCCTCTGCCGTTTCTAGGGAGTCCAATTTCCTGAAACCAATCAAAGCGTCAATTGTCGCTGCAATCCAGATGACTAAAGTTAAAGAAAGTAAAATGATAAGCACCAAGCACACGTCCCTGTTGTTTTTCTCCATTGTAGAGAAACATAGGGCCAAAATGCAATTTTAGAGCGGCCGGTTTGCGGCTGCAAGTTCATTGCCAAGCAGTTGGCCAAGCTTTTTTGATTGGGCTGTGGCTTCTTTTATGCAGGATACGAAAGCAGTTTGGACGCCATGCTGCTCAAGAATGCGGATGCCTGCTTCAGTCGTACCGCCTGGGCTGGTCACCTCAAAGCGGAGCTGGGCAGGCTCCTTATCAGACTTCGTGAGCATTTCTGCCGCTCCCAGTAGCGTCTGGATAATCAGCTGCTTCGCGGTTTGCTTTTCAAGGCCGATTTCAGCGGCGCTTTTCTCCATCGCTTCGACAAGGTAATAAATATAGGCTGGTCCGCTTCCTGATAGTCCTGTGACTGCGTCAAGCTGATATTCCTCAACATTTGTTGTCAGGCCGATCGTGTTGAAAAGCTCCTGCACCAGCATTTTTTGCGCTTCATTCACCAGGGAGTTGACTGCCAGGGCAGTTGCCGATTTGCCAATCGCAGCCGAGGTATTTGGCATTGCCCTTGCCACTGCCAGCGATTTTCCTGCTGCTGACTCAATTGTCTCAATGGAAACTCCAGCGAGGACGGAAATGACAAGCGTACCTTCAGATAAAAATGATTTGATCTCCTCGATTGCAGATGCTGCATCTTTTGGTTTCATCGCCAGGACGACTGCATCCGAGTCTTTAAAAAGCATTCCTGAATCATATGTCGTATTGATTCCATATTTCTGCTCCAGAGTTTTCAGCCTGTCAGTATCCTGTTTATTTGTCACCCAGATTTGCTCTCCCGGAAGAAGCCCGCTTGCTCCAATTCCGGAAATCATCGCTTCTGCCATCGAACCTGCGCCAACAAAAACAAGCTTCTTCATTAAGATCGCCTCCATAAATTGTTTTGCGTAATTTGTTACGAGATTGTCAACGGAAAAATAAAAAGGCCCTTCATCCATAAAAGGACGAAAGGCCATGCTTCCGTGGTACCACCTTCATTCACTTCTTCGACTATTGCCAAAAAAGTGCAGCTCAACATCCGTTAACGCCGGTATACGTCCAGGTTTGCCTGGCAGCTCGCAAGGTAGGGTTCAACATGAAGAGGGTTGCGGAGCCTTTCAGCCGGTGGACTCCACTCTCTGGCACCATTCCTGTCTACTCGTCTTGCTCGAATGCTTTTTTAAGATTTTACGAAATTTTAATAGTGATTATGCAAGAAAGACAACCCCTGTGTCAAGATGAAATTAATAAATTTTTAGTTTTTTCTGAAAACAAAATGTGAAAATAATGACATTTGTCCTCTTTAAAGGTAAACTTAATTTTATATTGAAAAAATACCAGAACCAATAAAGTTGAATGATTTCATAAACAATCAATCAGTTTACCTTATAGAAAAATAATGTTTTGGGGTGTATGGATAATATGGCTGAATGGAAAGATGGAATTGCCAAACTGACATTGCCGACGCCTTTCCCAGTCGGTGATGTGAACGCATATTTAATAAAAGGGGACAAGTTGACACTTGTTGACGCGGGAACGAAAACGGAGCAGTCTTGGGAGTCGTTCAAATCCCAGCTTGCCGATTTGAAACTTAAGCCGGAGGATATTGAGCAGGTAATCCTGACTCACGATCATCCTGATCATGTTGGAATGCTGGATTATTTCTCACCAGGTCTCAGCGTATTTGGCCATCAGCTGAATGAAAGGTGGATCCACAGGACTCCGGAATTCGAAAAGGAACATCAGGAATTCTATGAAAAGTTCTTCCTGCAATCGGCAATACCTGAGCAATATTTTGTGCCATCGATGAAAGTAATGAAGAAGACTTTAGTATTTTCATGTAATCGTTCATTGACTGGTACCATTCTGGAAAATGATATTCCACCGGCATTGCCAGGGTGGAAAGTAATCGAGACACCGGGCCATGCCCAGAGCCATATCGTGCTCTTGCGTGAAAAAGACGGTACAATGATTGCCGGGGATACGATCCTTGCGGGGATCTCGCCCAACCCATTACTTGAGCCGCCGCTCCCAGGCGAAACTGAAAGGCCGAAGCCGCTGGTTCAATACAACGCAACACTAAAAAAACTTCAGCAGTACCCGATTGGGCTTGTATATACCGGACATGGAATGGAGATAACAGAATTGCAAAGCTTGATTGAAAAAAGGCTGGCCCGTCAGCATGACCGGGCCATGCAGGTTAGGGGAATGCTTGAGGGCAGGGAACTGACCGTATTTGAGGTTTGCAAAATGCTCTTCCCGACAGTGTATGAGCGTGAATTGAACTTAACCATCTCCGAAACCGTGGGACAACTTGATTATTTAGATTCCCTTGACGGAGTGTCTGTCAGGGAAGAAGGAACAGCCTTCCTTTATACAGCAAAATGAGGTGAAAGACGATGTCATCCTTAAAAGGGAAAAATATAATTATAACCGGTGCTTCTGGGGGAATCGGGGCTGAGATTGCCAGGCTTTGCGCGGCACGTGGCGCGAACCTTGTCATTCTGGCACGGAGTATAGATAAACTTGAGAGTTTAAAAAAGGAATTACAATCAAAGTATGCCATCAATGTCCATGCCCAGCAGCTGGATGTATCTGATCCTGAAGCAATCAAGCGGGTCTTCGCAGAAGTGCTTACTGACATCCGCTACGTTGATATACTGGTCAACAATGCTGGCTTTGGTATTTTTGATTATGCACACGAAGCGAAAATTGAAGATATCAAAACAATGTTCGATGTCAATGTCGTCGGCTTGATGGCATGCACCTCGATGGTACTGCCTGCAATGAAGCAGAGAAGAAGCGGCCATATCATCAACATCGCTTCCCAGGCCGGCAAGATTGCCACACCGAAATCAAGCGTTTATTCAGCAACAAAGCATGCGGTGCTTGGCTACACGAACAGCCTTCGGATGGAGGTTGCTGATGACAATATCTTTGTCACTTCGGTCAATCCTGGTCCAATCGCTACGAATTTTTTTGATGTCGCAGACAAACAGGGAACCTACGTCAAAAATGTAAAACGTTTTATGCTCCAGCCTGAATACGTGGCAAAACAAGTAGTCAATCGCATGATGACAAGAACACGTGAAATCAACCTGCCCCGCTGGATGAGTCCTGGAAGCGTTGTTTATTCGCTGTTTCCACGTACCTTCGAGCTTTTTGGCAAAAGAATTTTCAATCAGAAATAAATGAATAAAATATCTTACAATACCGCCATGTAAACTTTTTGGCGGTTTTTTCAATTCTGTAAAACTTTTTTCAGGTTTCAATGTCTAATAGATAGAGACAAAGTCAGGGGGAGACATTTTGGAGCTTCAAGAACTCGTACAGAGAGCCAAGAAAGGCGATGAAGCGGCATTTTACGAATTGATGCAGCTTCATAAAGTGCGCCTGTACCGGATTGCCCTCAGCTATCTGAAGAATAGCGAGGATGCGGTCGAAGCGCTGCAGGAGGTTACCTACAGAGCGTTCCGTTCAATCCGGAAGGTGAAGGAACCGCAGTATTTTACGACATGGCTCACCAGAATTCTGTTAAATTACTGCAATGATGAATTAAAAAAGAGGAAGCGAGTCCTCATCAGCGATGATCTCATCAGCTTGATGGGCGCCGATCATCAGTCCAACTGGCTTGAGGTCGAGGAAGTCATCAGCAAGCTTGATTCAAAAACAAGGCAGGTCATCGAATTGAAATATGTGCATGATTTTAAAATCAAGGAAATTGCCGAGATTCTCGAATGTCCGGAAGGTACCGTGAAGACCTGGCTGAATAAAGGGCTGAAGGAGCTTCGCGGTCAGCTCGAGGATAAGGGGGGATTGGGCTATGCTTAATGCAGAGGAAAAAAAGCTGACACAGGCTCACGCCGCACTTGAGAATATCGAAGTTCCGGAACTTCAACTGGACCAGGCAATTGTTGCCGGGATCAGCAAAGGGAAAAGGAAGCGGAAGAAAAACCTTTTCTTCATAAAGACATTCGCATCAGCAGCAATCCTGATTTTTGCTTTTACAGCGCTGCTGAGGACCTCGGAGACATTTGCTTCGTATGTCACTTCGATTCCGGGGATGGAGAAGATTGTCGAGCTTGTCCGTAATGATAAAGGGCTGACGGCAGCAGTTGAAAATGATTTCGCGCAAAAAATTGGTGTGTCTGATGAACATGACGGAATCAAGATCACGCTTGACTCCGCGATTGTTGATGAGCAGATGATGGTGCTGTTTTATAAGCTGGAATCTTCGGAGGCACACAAGGAGCTGTCAATCGAAACTTTCCGGTTGACCGACAGTGAAGGGAAAAATATTGAAGAAACAGCATTTTCATATGACGGTTGGTCAATTGATTTGCAGGATAAAGAGAGGTTGCTTCAAGCCACTTTTGAATTCTATGGTGATAACCTTCCTGAAAATCTTAAGCTGAGCATGGAGCTTGTTGAGGGCAGGACCGAAGATGGCGAGCCCGTGAATAAGTTTGCTGATACGTGGGTGCTTCCATTCTCGATTGACAAAGATGCCTTCAAGGATAAAAAAGAAATGATTGAAGTCAATGAAACAGTCGAAATCGAAGGACAAAAGATCAGTGTGGAGAAAGTGTCAATTTACCCAACAAGAATTGGAGTGACTGTCCATTTTGATAAAGAGAATTCTAAGCGGGTTTTCGGTTTTAACGATTTAAGGCTCGTCGATAAGAGCGGTGAAGAATGGGCCGCTATCAATAATGGAACCACTGCCCGCCATATGGGTGAGTTTACAAAGGAATTTTTCCTGCAAAGCAACTTTTTCAAAAAACCGGAGGAGCTTTACCTGCGCTTCAATACTCTACGTGCACTTGATAAAGATGAGGGGGAAATCATTGTCGATCCCGAGAAGATGGAAGTGCTGAAGGCCCCGGATGATGGCAGATTGCTGAAGATCGACAGGGAAGAGAATCTTTTGATGCTCACTTTTCAAAGGGAGTCGAAGGAAGGACATACAAATATTTCATTTGAGCAGGCAGTCGATTCGAATGGAGATGAAATTGGGGACGGCTCTGCTTCTTTCAGATGGAGCACGAATGAACTACCGGTTGATATTTTAATCCCCTACTTCGGTGAAGGAGCAGCACCGGGCCCGATTACCTTAAAGCTGAATGACTATCCCGCAACAATCATTGGCGAAGCAAATATCAAGTTAAAATAATCTAAGGCTGTCCTGTTTTCAGGGCAGTCTTTGCCTTTCTAGGAATTTTTTTACGTCGCTAAAAATTCATATACCACATCATTAATGATGTCATGCAAATCCGTCTCAGGCGCATCACTTTTCAGTTCCACAATCTTTTCATATATCTCTTCGAACTCCGCCTCGCCAAACGGCAGTGAACCTTCATGCCGATATTGCACGAAGCATTTCTGGACCATTTTACGAATGAGTTTTTTATCCATAAGAAAAACACCTCTCCACTTGATTATACTTGGAATTCACCTTGAAAACACTCATCCATAAAAATCTCCAGTCCTGGCATGACACACCATTTACACCTTAATTAAGGCAGTCACCCGGAAAATTACCATTGAAACCGAACGCATATTCGCTTAATATAATGTGTATAATGAAACAGAACGGATGTTCTTATCGGTGGATATCTTTGCGGAAAGGAGAGAAGAAACATGGTCGATTACAGCGAAATGCCGCAAAATAAAATTTTATGTGTGGATATGAAGAGCTTTTATGCGAGCTGTGCCGCCGTGATGCTCGGCCTTGATCCGCTTGACTGCTATCTGGCTGTCGTCGGGAATCTTGATCGCCCGGGAAGCGTCGTCCTCGCAGCCTCACCGCGTTTGAAAAAGGAATTTGGCATCAAGACTGGATCACGAAAGTTTGAAATTCCCGTTGATCCGCGAATTATTGTCGTTGACCCACAAATGTCAACATACCTGCGAATTTCCACAGAAATCTCCCGCGTATTCAATCGCTATGTACCAAAGGAAGCAATCCATACCTACAGTGTCGATGAGAGCTTCATAAAGGTGGACGGAGCTTCAAAGCTTTGGGGTGACGCTGCTTCAATCGCAAAAAAAATCAAGGATGATATTGAGCGCGAGTTCCAGCTTCCCTGTGCCATTGGGATTGGGCCCAATATGCTGATGTCGAAGCTCTGTCTAGACCTCGATGCCAAAAAGAAGGGCATTGCTGAATGGACCTATGATGATGTCCAGACGAAGCTATGGAACGTCTCGCCGCTGAGGGAAATGTGGGGGATCGGACGCCGCGTCGAGAAGACACTGAACAGCATGGGGATTTTTACTGTCGGCCAGCTGGCCCGCTATGACCTTGAGAAACTGGAAAAAAAATTCGGCATCATGGGCAACCAGCTATACTGGCATGCATGGGGGATCGATTTTTCGGATATTGGCGCCCCGATCATGGAAGGGCAGGTCAGCTTCGGGAAAAGTCAGATCCTGCTTCGCGACTATAAGGAAGAAGAGGAAATCAAGCATGTCATCCTCGAAATGTGCGAGGAGGTCGCTCGCAGGGCAAGGAGCCGTGGGAAAGCAGGCCGGACCATCAGCTTCGGAGTTGGCTACAGCCAGGATGAATTCGGCGGAGGCTTCCATCGCTCAAGAACAATTGAAGAGCCGACAAATATTACGATGGATTTGTATCGTGTCTGCCTCGAGCTTTTTGCCGAGAACTATGCAGGAAAAACGGTGCGAAGCATTTCAATTGCCCTCGGGAATCTCGTCACCGACAGCGAATTCCAATTGAATCTTTTCGAAAAAAACGGCTGGAAAAAGAAAGAGCTTGGCTACGCAATGGACCGGATTCGCAGCCGCTACGGCTCGACAGCTCTCTTAAGGGCGGTATCGTATACGGCAGCCGGAACCGCAAGGCATCGCGCCGCACTCGTTGGCGGGCATAAGGGTTGATAAAAGGAGGAGAGCAAGATGATTCGCGATCGTGGAAGAATTAAATGGACGTCAATGATGCTTCCTGAGCATGTCAAGATGCTGCGTGATTGGGCACAGGAGGACGAATATGAAAAGGAGAAGCAGCTGGATGAACAGCAGCTTGAGCAGTTGAATGAGACGATTCTCGAAGCGATGGAGTTTAACCGCCCGCTCAGCATAACCTATTTCAGGCAAAGGAAATATGAATTGGTAATCGGGAAAATTCATTATTGGAATGAGCTTGGACAGAAGCTCCATATTGTAGACAGATTCGAGGAAATCCATCGTATCGGGATTTCACATATTGCTGATGTCAGGCTTGCGGATGAATGGTAGTTGATTCACTGGAAAAATCCCAGCCACCCTGTTTTATAAAAATCACTTGAAAGATCCCCATAAAAAAGAGCAATGGATTGTCCATTGCCCTCAAAAAATTATTCCGTTTCATCGGGTTGCGGTGCACGCACGACTGATTCGAATTTCCCTTTATGGGAAGCATCGCAGAACGGCATGTTTTTGCTCATGCCACAGCGGCAAAGCGAGAAAGCAGGCTTCGTTTCATATTTATTGCCGGCACCATCCAGCAGCTCAACATCGCCGGAAATCCTTAATGAACCATTATCATTCACCTTTATCGTTACTTTTGACAAAATAAGCACCCCTTTCAAATGTCACAATTATCTTTGATAGTAAAAGCTAAACAGAAAAATTGCAAGACTATTTTGAGATTGGCCAGGGGTTATCAACGAAATAATGATCCTCGTATGGTAAAATGAAAAATCGGAAAGGGAGTGCAGTCATGAAAATAAAAATCACCGAAGCAGCTTCAAACAAACTGCAAGAAAAGGTTTCAGGAAAGCAAGGGTATGTAAAATTGAAATACGATATAGATGGGTGCGGCTGTGCAGTAAGCGGAGTAGCTGCCCTCTGGTTTGAAAGCGAACATTATGAGGAAGAAAACAAGATAGAGACGGACGGGATTCCGATCTATATGGAAAAAGCCAAGGAAGTCTTTTTTGCTGAAGAGATGACGATTGATTATAAGGACACAGCAGGATGTTTCCAATTAAAGAGTCCGAATGAATATCTGAATCCAAGAATGAGCTTCCATGATAAAAGAAGGTTATGAGTTTACAAAAAATTGAAAAAAAGGTTAAATAAGAGAGAAGGGTGTAGAAATACATAGAAGTTTGATGCGAAGGCAGGGGAGTAAGATGAGGAAATTTTGGAGGTCAGCCATAATGATTTTGTGCGCACTTGTGCTGTCTGCATGCGCCTACAAGACTGCGGGAGAAGCAATCCAAAACGATATTCCGTTCAACATCAAACAAATCGTCCACAAGGAAAAAGTGGAGGGTGGATGGCTCATCTTTTACACAACAGAGCAAAAAGAAGGCTCAAACACATTCGACGCGCTGGCAGTAGCCTATATCAATGGCAGCGAAAAAGAAGGCTGGGAAAATGCGGGGCATAACCACTGGACTTATTATAAAAATGATTTCATGATTCTGTATGCCGACACTTTCACAACCTTTAAAGAAGACGGAACATTGGATGCGAAGATTCCTGTGATTTTCGGGAAAATCGTGAATCCGGATATCAAAACAATTGAAGCTGCAGGACCAGATGGCAAGTTTACCAAAATAGAAATCATTGAAAAAGAAAACGAACGCTATTATTACGCAATAGGCGATTACAAGGAAGTCAGGGCACTCGACGCCTCTGGCAAAGAAATCGATCGCCAGGGAGAAAAACAGTAAAGTGGATTGGCTCGGGGGATGAGCCAATCCTTTTTTGCGCCCGTCGGAATCGGAACAAGTTCCCTAACAGACAAAGCGAAGCCTGAAAAGGAGAAAAATTTCCGATAGAAAGGCTCTAATGGACAAACCGAAGCTGGAAGTGGAGAAAAATGTCCGATAGAAAGGCTCTAATGGACAAACCGAAGCTGGAAGTGGAGAAAAGTGTCCGATAGAAAGGCTCTAATGGACAAACCGAAGCTGGAAGAGGAGAAAAATGTCCGATAGAAAGGCTCTATCGGACAAACGGAAGCGGATACAAGAGAAAACTGTCCGATAGAAAGGCTCTATCGGACAAACGGAAGCGGATACAAGAGAAAAATGTCCAATAGAAAAGCTCTATTGGATACATACGAGCTAAAAACGAACCAAAGCGTAAGATAAAACCTAGCTCAACCTGTATTAATGGTCTGCGTCCATACTTCCATGATCGGTCAAGATATATTCCTCAAGAAATTCATCGAGCACCTTTTCATATTGTTCCCGGTTTTCGCTGTAGGATTGGGCGTGGAGTCCATTTTCGGCCATGAATAATTTTTTCGCTCCTATTTTCTGTTCGAACAAAGCTTCAGTCATCGATGGTAAAATGAAGTCGTCCTTGCGGCTATGGATGAAAAGAATCGGGTTTTTAATATTTTCGATAACTGCAATCGGGGATACCTGACTCAAAGAATATTTATCACGAATACGCACGAACATACTTGCGACTGGCAGCAATAGTTTTGGCGGCAAAAACTTAACTTCTTCCTTGATGCGGTAGGCGAGCTGTTCGCTGAAGTCAGAGAATGGGCAATCTGCCACATAGAAGTCAGCTCCGTCTTCAATCATGCCGGCATAAAGAAGCAAAGTAGCAGCTCCCATTGATTCCCCGTGGATACCAAGTAGCAAATCTGGACCCTTCTCTTCTCTTAGCCAGTCTACTACCGATTTAAGGTCGAATTTCTCATAATATCCATAGCTGGTGGTCTTCCCGCCGGACTCCCCATGGCGGCGATGATCATAAATAACCGCATTGAAACCCCTGTTTAGGAACAAGTTCATATATTTCACGGAATTGGTCTTGCTCTGGGTAACCCCATGGGCAATGATGATGTAACGATTTGTGTCATGTGGTTCGACGAGGACGGCCTTCAATGAGTAGCCAAAGGACGAGGGAATCGTAACTTCCATTTTTGGCAGTGAATCATATTCATCAGGTACCAGATGCCCGGCTTCGGTTTCTCGGTTGAAGATTTCTTCGTCATCTTTCCTTTTTAAGAACATGACTTTATTGGATATAAAAACCCCGAGCGAGGTTAGGACAAACAAAAAAGAAAATAGCACGCGGAACGCTCTTCTCAAGCTCAACCCTCCGATAATCTGTTTTCTTTATTTTACCATTAGTCTTGATAATACAAACATAAAAAAGACCGCCGAATTTGGCGATCCACGTATTAGTTATAAGAATTAATAACATCACTTCGAGAAGTGTCCAGCTCCTAGCCCCTCGAGTCGCTTGTCTAGTGTCACCTCCTAGAAACTCCGAAACTTCAACTCCGCCGGCAGAAGCAAAAAGCGCTTCTTTGTCGGAGTCTCCAGTTTCTGCGTTTCTGGGCAGTCGGCTATACTTTTCGATTTCGGTCCTGTCAATGAAGTCAAAGAACGACTTCACTGTCAGGCCCTCTATGGCACAGGACGTGCAAACCCGCCTGCCACAGGATAAGGAAAGCTTCGAAGCGATTCATCGCACGACCGAAAGCGGTAGCTTTTGGGAGGATGTGGCGCTTTTAGGCGGGCAGCGCTTGTCGGAGTTGACCAAGGCGCTTACGCTTTTCTTTATTGCTGTGAATTTTGGCGCTTTGTTGGATGAATCGCTTTTTCAAGATCCTCGGCGGCAATTTGCTGTTTTACTGTATCTGCGTTTGGCTTGCCTTGCTGGCTGTAGCCTTTGTCACGTTTTTGGCTCATGCAATATGCTCCCTTCTTCAAAAAATAACCTCATCTAATAAGATGGATTCAAGAACAGGAGCTTATGCAAAAAGTTAAACACTAACTGAATTCAGCTTGAAATAGGTGCTTTCAATGGGTCTTGAGATATGAGGCTGGATCACCTCAATTGCCTTGAGCATCTTGTCAAGGTCGACGCCGGTGTCGATTCCCATCCTGTGAAGCATATAGACGACATCCTCTGTAGCAGCATTGCCTGCAGCACCTGGGGCGAACGGGCATCCGCCCAGACCGCCGGCAGAAGTGTCGAACCGGGTGACTCCTGCCTGTAGAGTGGCAAAAATATTCGACAATGCCAGCTTTCTTGTATCATGGAAATGCGCAGTCAGCAGCACATCCGGGTAAGCACCCTTCAATTTCGAAAATAAGGAATAAGACTCCTGGGGTGCAGCCATGCCGATTGTATCGGCGACACTCAGTTCATCGACCCCGGCCTCAACGAATTCACCGCATAATGCAATGACCGCATCTTCTTCAACCTTTCCTTCATATGGACAATAAAAAGCAGTTGAGATGCACGCACGCACAAAATAATCCTTCGACTTAAGCTCTGCGATCAATGGCAGAACCTCAGCAAGGCTCTCAGCTGTCGTTTTGTTGATATTCTTTTGATTAAAAGTATTGCTGACCCCGACGAACACAGCGACCGCTTTGCAGTCAGTCATATAGACGCGTTCAACTCCCTTTTTATTAGGAGCGAGGACGATATTCCTTGTGCTGCTGTCAAGGCAGTCAGCAACGATCTCTGCGGCATCGCCCATCTGTGGCACCCATTTAGGAGATACGAAGGAAGTAAGTTCCATTTCTTTGACTCCGGCATCCTTCAAGGAACTGATAAAAGCTTTTTTAACATCTGTAGAAACGAAATTCTTTTCATTTTGGAGCCCGTCTCTCGGGCCAACTTCAATTATTTCAACCTTCTTGGGAAGCTGCAGCATTTGATATACCCCTCCTCTTAAGTTATCTTAATTGTAAATAGAATATTTTTAAAAATGCAAGAATAAATAAAATTTTGATAAAATAAAAGGGATTTTATCAAAAGCAATAGAAGTACTTAAGATGTGAGAACCAGAGAAAGGGTGAGCAGTTTGAGCAAGACTGAAGCAGTAATCGTAGCTGCTGTAAGGACAGCAATTGGCAGCTTTAATGGTAGTTTGAAGAATATTTCCGCACCAGACCTCGGTGCCGCGGTAATTAAAGATGCATTGAAGCAGGCGGGTGTTGAGCCAGGTCAAGTGGATGAAATCATCATGGGCAATGTCCTCCAGGCTGGATTGGGGCAAAACCCTGCAAGACAGGCAGCGATTAAGGCGGGTATTCCTGAAAGCGCTTCCTCTATGACGATCAATAAGGTGTGCGGATCTGGCTTGAAGGCAGTACATCTGGCAGCGCAGGCCATCATAGCGGGTGATGCGGAAGTCGTCGTAGCGGGCGGAATGGAGAATATGAGCCAGGCTCCATATTTATTGAAAAATGCACGTGATGGATTCAAGATGGGTGACCAGAAGCTAGTGGACAGCATGATCTCAGACGGCCTTTGGTGTGCATTCAATGACTACCACATGGGGGTCACGGCTGAAAACCTGTGCTCAAAGTATGAAATTGGCCGGAGCGAGCAGGACGAGTTCTCAGCAGCTAGCCAGGAAAAGGCGGCAAAGGCGATTGAGGAAGGTAAGTTCAAGGATGAGATCGTGCCAATCGAAATTCCGCAGCGAAAAGGTGATCCGGTCATTTTTGATACGGATGAGTATCCGAAAAAAGGGACAACAGCGGAGAAACTTGGCGGCCTTCGTCCAGCATTCAAAAAGGATGGCAGCGTAACGGCGGGGAACGCGTCAGGAATCAATGATGGAGCAGCTGCGTTGGTTGTCATGAGCAGGGCAAAGGCTGAAGAGCTTGGCTTAAAACCACTCGTTGTCATTAAAGGAAATGCCAGTGCGGGTGTTGACCCGAGCATAATGGGTATCGGACCGGTTGACGCAGTTAAGAAAGCATTAAACAAAGCGGGCATGACGATGGAAGATATGGAGCTGATCGAGGCGAATGAAGCATTTGCCGCTCAATCACTGGCTGTCGATCGTGAGCTTAATTTTAACAAGGACATCCTCAATGTGAATGGCGGTGCAATTGCGCTGGGCCATCCAATCGGGGCAAGCGGAGCCAGGATCCTTGTAACACTGATCCATGAAATGAAGCGCCGTAACGCGAAGACCGGCCTTGCTACCCTGTGCATCGGCGGAGGACAGGGTGTTGCGTCAGTTGTGGAACTCGCTTAAACCTATTAATCTTTTAACTTATTTTAAAATCTGGCATCGGCATTTGCCTGTGCTTCCATAGTCAAAGGGGGAAGAACGATGAAAAGAATTTGTACATCCTTTCAAGACGCAGTGGCAGATATCCAAGATGGGGCAACCTTGATGGTTGGCGGCTTTGGCCTCTGCGGGATCCCGGAAAATGCCATCCTGGCACTTGTTGAAAAAGGGGTAAAAGACCTGACAGTCATTTCAAACAACTGTGGTGTCGACGATTGGGGACTTGGGCTGCTGCTAAAGAACAAGCAGATCAAGAAAATGGTAGGTTCCTATGTTGGGGAAAATAAAGAGTTCGAAAGACAGGTATTATCCGGTGAAATCGAAGTCGAATTGATTCCACAAGGAACCCTGGCTGAAAAAATCAGGGCAGGCGGTGCAGGAATTCCGGCTTTCTACACGCCGGCAGGAGTGGGGACACCAATTGCGGAAGGAAAAGAAACCCGCATGTTCAATGGCAAAGAGTATCTCCTTGAAGAGTCGCTGACTGCGGATTTTAGCATCGTCCGTGCCTGGAAGGGCGATAAAATGGGGAACCTTGTCTATCATAAAACAGCAAGGAACTTCAATCCGATGATTGCAGCGGCCGGCAGGGTCACGATTGCCGAAGTCGAGAATTTATATGAAGTAGGAGAATTAGATCCGAACAGTATCCATACTCCAAGCATTTATGTCCAGACACTGATTGAGGGCAATCAGGAGAAACGGATTGAAAGGCTGACAGTGAGAAGTTAACTCTGGCTGATCATGAAAGGAGAAGGCATATGATTAAAAACAAAGGGAATGTCCGGGAGAAAATCGCGCGCCGGGCTGAAAAAGAAATCGAAAACGGTTTTTACGTAAACCTTGGCATCGGGATGCCGACATTGGTTGCAAATTTCATTTCCGACGACAAGCAGGTTGTCCTTCAGTCGGAAAACGGCTTGCTTGGGATTGGACCTTATCCAGCCGAGGACAGCGTCGATCCAGATTTGATCAACGCAGGCAAAGAAACGGTTACGGCGATTTCAGGTGCTGCGTATTTTGATTCTGCTGAGTCTTTCGCAATGATTCGCGGAGGACACATCAATATCGCCATCCTTGGCGGAATGGAAGTCTCGGAAGCTGGCGATCTTGCTAACTGGATGATTCCAGGAAAGATGATCAAAGGCATGGGCGGTGCTATGGACCTTGTCCACGGAGCACAAAAAATCATCGTCATAATGGAGCATGTTAACAAGAGCGGTGATGCGAAAATCCTTAAGGAATGCAGCCTGCCATTGACAGGCAAAGGTGTTGTCAACCGCATCATCACAGATATGGCAGTCATTGACGTAACACCTTTCGGGCTGAAGCTTGTAGAAGTAGCTTCAGGTTACACAGTCGACGATGTCATCAAATCAACAGAACCTGAACTCCAGGTAGACGACTCAGTTGTATTAGACGCATATTGATCAATCGGGAACGCCTGTAAAAGGGCGTTCCTTCTTCTTTAACACTGTTACATATTTTACTTGATAGTTTTCATGATATAATCTTAAAAAAATAGGCTAAGCTAGTCTGTTTAGCTGAACAAAAAGATGAGGGATCAACAATGAAAAAGAAACAAAAACGCCAGCAGCAACAAGTAAAGAAAGAGGAAAAGCCAGCAACACTGGGCGATCTCCTGAACCAGGATATCATGCAAAAGTTAAAAGATCAGCAGCAACAATTAAAGGAAGAGGAAGAACAGAAAAAGCAGGCTGAATTGGAGCGCAAGAAGGAAGAGAAGCGTTTAAGGGAGAAGAACAAATCGTTTGAAGAATTGCTCTCCGAAAGCGACATGGATTGGAAGAAATTCAAATGACCCGAAGAAGAGTGGAAGTAGTTCCATATAACCCAGAGTGGAAAACGCTATTTGAAAATGAAAAACAGCTTTTGGAGTCTATCTTTAAACCGGCAGAGGTAGAAATCCACCATATCGGCAGTACATCTGTCCCGGGACTTAGTGCCAAGCCGATCATAGACATCATGTTAGCAGCGGACAGTCTTGTGCAAGTTGAAAAAGCAACACCTGCCATAGAAGCTGCTGGCTACGAGGCGAAGGGTGAGAATGGCATCCCGGGGCGGCGCTATTTTCAAAAACATGACGAAAATGGGATACGAAAAGTTCATTTGCACTCTTTTGAAAAAGGCAGCCATCAATTGTACAGGCATCTTGTATTCCGTAATTACTTAAGGTCTCACCCTCATGATGCCAGTAAATACTCTGAGGTAAAAGAAAAAGCTGCGCTAAAATATGAATTTGACATCGATTCCTACATAGCTGAAAAATCCCCGATTGTGAAAGAGATTGAGCAAAAAGCGATGCAATGGAGGCCGGTCAAATAACAAATGTTTTGCTGCCTGTGCTAAAGGGCAATTAGGTAAAAAAAGCAAAGGAGCAAAGCATTGTTACTTATTACTTTCATATTCGCGGCCGGATTCGTTTTAATTCATTTATTTTCAAGATATTTACCTTTCCTCGACAACGTACCTCGAAGCAGACTGCTTTCAGCTGCAGGGGGCATTTCTGTAGCATATGTATTCATTCACTTGCTGCCTGAGTTGAACAAACATAACGAGGTCCTTGACAGGAATATACAATCTGATGCCCTGAAGTTCTTTGAAAACCATACATATATAGTAGCGATGATTGGGTTGGCCATATTTTATGGACTGGAACGTATGGTGAAAACCTCAAAGAAAAAACAGCAAGAGAAAAATAACCTTGACAGGGCTTCTAAGGGCGTATTTTGGATTCATATCACTTCATTTTTCCTTTATAACAGTTTGATAGGATATTTGCTGCTTCATGGAGAACAGGAAACGTTATCGGGGCTGGTGTTTTATTTTATAGCGCTGGCCGTCCATTTCATCACCAGCGACCATGCGCTTAGGGAGGCGCACAAGGAAATATATGATCGAGTAGGAAGGTGGCTTCTTGCTGCCGCCATATTGGCAGGCTGGGTAATCGGCATCACCTGGAAAGTGAATGAAAACATTATTGCCTTGCTTTTTGCTATGCTCGCAGGCGGTGTCATCTTAAATGTAATGAAAGAGGAGCTCCCGGAAGAAAGGGAGAGTAACTTTTGGGCGTTTGCCGCTGGACTGGCAGGCTATACACTCTTGCTAATGCTGGCATAAATACTAAATTAATCATACCGAAGAAAAAGAGGAACACTTTCGCAATGAAAGTGTTCCTTTTTTTCTTACCTGTGCTGGTCATATCTATTTGCTTTCGTAATCGACTTAATTAAATCGATTTCCTCAGGAGTCAGGGAATCGGAATTCGCTGCCCTGGCATTTTCCTTGATCTGTTCAGCCGTGCTTGCTCCAGCGACAACAGAAGCTACTGCAGGGTGTGCTAAATTATACTGGATGGCGACTTCTGCAAGGGATCTGGATGAAGCGAGCTTTTCTTTTAATAACGGAAGGACCTCTGCCAATTCCTCATAGCTGTAATCAAGATACCCTTTAGAAGATGCTTTCTCGAGCATTCTGTCACTAAGCATACCTTTCGCTACCGTGCCTCTCGTTACCACACTAATATTGTTATCATGAAGAAGCGGAAGCGCTTCTTCTTCAGGACGGCGGTCTAGCATGCTGAGCTGCATCATGACAGATACAATATTGGATTTTTGAGCATATTCACGAATGACATTCGGCCTTATGGAGGAAATGCCGTAGTACTTGATAAAGCCCTCCGTTTTTAGCTCTTCAAATGCCTCGATTGTTTCTTCAATATTGTCGTCTATTGTTCCGCCGTGAAGCTGGTAAAGGTCGATATAATCAGTGTTCAGTCTTTTTAAGCTTTGCTTAACAGCCTCTTTGATGTACGCTTTCGAAGGGTCCCAGGTCCAGCTGTCCTTTGAATTGGTCCATCGGTTGCCAGCTTTCGTAGCGATCACGACCTGCTCCCTGACAGTACGAAGTGCATTTCCAACGATTTTTTCATTCTCCCCGAAATCATATAAATCGGCGGTGTCAAAATAATTGATGCCTTCTTCAAGGGCAGCCTCAATCACTGTCTGTGCCTTTGGAAGATCGGTTCCCAGCGACATGCAGCCAAGGCCGATTTCACTGACAAACAAATCGGATGTACCCAGTTTCCGTTTTTTCATAAAATCACTCCGTTCCAATATGATTCCATCTTAACGGAATAAAAGGAGTGCATTCAACTATTCTGGACGGCGTGGAGGCTGATTGACTGTTTCTACCCAATCTTTTACAAGCACATGCTTTTTGCCATACTCTTTTAATAAGCGCTTGATTTCCCATGCCTTGCCAGCAAGAGTGATCCCCTGGCTATGGACGTAAATTTTCATCAGCATACTCCTTTCGGATAAGTATGGTAAAATGTATGAGCATTTGATATCGGATTAGAACAGGAGTGGACATGTATGAAATCTCTTGAAGAAAAAACACTCAAAACGGAGCAGATTTTTACAGGAAAGGTCATTAGCCTGCAAGTAGACGATGTAGAATTGCCGAATGGAAAAACGTCAAAAAGGGAGATCGTCAAGCATCCTGGTGCAGTCGCGGTCATTCCAGTCACAGATGATAATAAAATCATCATGGTTGAACAATATAGAAAGGCTTTGGAAAGGACGATTATCGAGATTCCAGCAGGCAAGCTTGAGGCAGGAGAGAAGCCGGAAATTTGTGCTGCCCGTGAACTTGAGGAAGAGACAGGCTATGAATGCGCGAATATGGAATGGCTTATTTCCTTCTATACATCCCCAGGGTTCGCAGATGAAATCATCCATGTTTATAAAGCTACAGGGCTTTCTAAAAAAGCTAATCCAGCAGCAGTGGATGAGGATGAATTTGTCAATTTAATGGAGATAACCCTTGAAGAAGCGATCCAACTTGTTAAAGAACAAAAGATTTTCGACGCAAAAACAGCATATGCAGTACAGCATCTGCAATTGCAGGAGGCATTAGATAATTAAATGCATGAATACTTCGTTGATCTGCACATTCATATTGGCAGGACGAAATCAGGTCGAGCTGTAAAAATCACCGGAGCAAAATCACTGACATTCAGCAATATCATTCGCCACGCAAGGGACTATAAAGGGTTGAATATGATAGGGATTATTGACAGCCATTCACCTGAAGTTCTTGATGAAATGGAAGATTTGCTTGATGCGGGTCAGTTGGCGGAGCATCCTGAAGGTGGTTTGAATTATGGCCGGATGAGTGTCATCCTTGGTTCAGAGCTTGAGATAAATGATGAAAGCACCCAGGGTCCCATCCATGTGCTATGCTATCTTCCTAGTTTGCAAACGATGAGGACTTTTTCAAGCTGGCTAGCGAACCACTTGAAAAATATTCATCTAAGCTCCCAGAGAGTCTATGTTTCTGGCCGTGTTTTGCAAAAGAAGGTTAAGGAACTTGGAGGTATATTCATTCCTGCTCATGTATTTACACCCTTCAAAAGCTTATACGGAAAAGGAGTCAAAGATTCTCTTTCAGAGGTTTTTGATGCAGCCCTGATTGATGGCATTGAATTAGGCTTAAGTTCGGATACGAATATGGCAGACCAGCTAGCTGAGCTTCACCGTTATCCATTTGTAACGAATTCCGACGCCCACTCTCTTGCGAAAATTGCAAGAGAATACCAGAAAATTGAAATGGCTGAGCCATCTTTTCGTGAGCTGGAACTTGCGTTAAACCAAATGGAAGGCCGGGGTATCAAAGCGAATTATGGTCTGGATCCGCAGCTTGGAAAGTATCACCGTACAGTCTGTGCAGAATGCCTGGCATTCAATCCAGCATATGATCAAGCGTGCTCTGAATGCGGATCTGTCAAAAAGGTAAAAGGTGTCGCCGACAGAATACAGGAATTGAAGACTTCAGATGGAAATCAATATGGAAGGCCGTCCTATATCCACCAGGTGCCGCTCGAATTCATTCCGGGCCTTGGACCGAAAATGCTAGAAAAGCTTATGGACCATTTCGGTACAGAAATGGCCGTCCTTCATTCAGTGCCTCTTGATTCTTTGAAACAGGTTATTCCGGAAAAGACAGCCATAATTATAGATAGAGCAAGAAGAGGCCAACTCGCTTTTCACGCAGGCGGGGGCGGCAAATACGGTAAAATATCAGATTAAGTAAATCCGGTCCATTCGATCGGATTTTTGTTTTATAAGGAAATTATAGAATTATTTAAGTGTGGATAACTACATGTAGTTTTCTTAATCCAGCTCCAGCGCCTAGCCCCTCGAGACGTTTCGGTCCTGCCAATGAAGTCAAAGAGCGACTTCACTGGCAGGCCCTCCAACGCTTGTCGGGGCTGAACGAGGCGCTTGCGCTTTTTGTTCTTCTATTATTTTAGAAATAGAAGGTTTGCAGTCATAGACTCTTTGTCCCTGCATATGATGATAGTAACCAATATGCAGGAGGAAGAGAGATGAAGAAACGAAGGTACCAGGACGTCGCAGTAACCCATTTAAGAGAATATTCCTCAATCTATCTTTTTGTCATTGTCCTGTTTTTGATGGGGGTCATCTTTGGGGCGGTAATCGTGAACAGCCTCAGCTTCACTCAAAAAGAGGATTTATTCTATTATTTATCGCAATTTTTTGGGCAGGCTGCCTCAGGAAAAGTAGCAGACGGAAAGGATTTGTTTTTGCAGAGCTTTTTACACAATGGTAAATTCATCGGGCTTATCTGGATTCTCGGAGTTTCCATCATAGGACTTCCCGTCATATTGATCCTGCTATTCATGAAGGGAATGGTTGTTGGCTTCACGGTAGGCTTTCTTGTCAATCAAATGCAATGGGACGGGTTTTTACTATCCTTTGTTTCCATCCTGCCGCAAAACTTCATCATTATACCGGTCTTCATTATTACTGCAGCAATGGCGGTGACTTTTTCACTGAAAATGATCCGGAATCAATTCATGAAGAAAATCAACCAGCCAATTATGCCGCAGTTTTTTAGGTATATCTTTTCATTTGTCGCAGCCCTCGTATTCCTGGCTGTGGCGGCAGGGGTAGAGGCATATTTATCACCGGCACTATTGAAAGCGGTCATTAATTCAATTAATTAAAATGATTTTTAATTAATAATAACTATCGTTTCTTATTTGTAATAATTTTATTTTGATTCTCATTCCCCTTCTGGTATAATATAAGAACAGTGGCGGGGGAGTGAGAGTTATCGAAATGGAAAACAGAATTGAGAGAATCAAGAAACAGCTGCATTCGTCCAGCTATAAATTAACGCCGCAGCGTGAAGCTACCGTTCGCGTCTTGCTTGAACATGAAGAAGACCACTTGAGTGCGGAAGATGTTTATTTGCTTGTCAAAGAGAAATCTCCTGAAATCGGTTTGGCAACAGTGTACCGGACACTAGAGCTGCTGACTGAACTGAAAATTGTTGATAAAATCAACTTCGGGGACGGTGTATCTCGTTACGATCTCCGCCAGGAAGGCGCTGCCCATTTCCACCATCATCTCGTCTGCATCGAATGCGGAGCAGTGGATGAAATCCAGGACGACCTTCTTGAAGATGTTGAAGAAATCGTTGAAAGAGACTGGAATTTTAAAATCAAGGACCACCGCCTGACTTTCCATGGTATTTGCCACAGATGCCAGGAAAAAGAACCGGCTGAAACTGAATGATCCCAAGACCCTTTTTCCAATGGAGAAAGGGTTTTTTATATTTCTATTAAAATTGCACCTGGATCAGGTATAATTCTTGTCCAAATTGGCATACAGATTAGTAATTAAGTAAAGTCGAATAGAACATGAGACGACTTTGATAAAGAAGAGCTCATAGTTCTATGTGTCGAGTTGGAGGCAAGAAAAATGAAATCTTGGTTCGGTTTGGTCATGCACACCATAAAGGTGTTTATATTATTCACTGGATGCACAATCTTATTTTATTATGGTATCATGTGGATTAACGAAGAGTATGAAAGCTATCATCGATATGACGCACCAGAGGGAGCAGCCATAAAGGTGTCAGGTACTTTTGACGAAGAAAAAGGAAGTATGCTTGAAAGGCTGATACTGTTTTATCTGAATGGGGAGTAATAAACATGGAAGATAGGCTCGACGACTTTATCCACTTTTTAATTGTTGAAAAGGGACTTTCAAAGAACACAATTGTGTCTTATAAACGAGATTTGAATAGCTATATCACATATCTGAAGAATGTTGAACAGCTTGGAGACTTTAATGGCGTGCAGCGTCCGCAGATTGTTCATTTTCTGGGTCATTTAAAAGACACAGGCAAATCATCAAAAACATTGGCAAGACATATTGCCTCGATCAGGGCTTTTCATCATTTCCTGCTGCGGGAAAAGGCAGTTGACCATGATCCAACTGTGCACATCGAGAGTCCACAGCATGAACGATCCTTGCCAAAGGTATTGAGCATGGAAGAGGTCGAGACACTTCTCGACAGCCCGAAGCTGACAGACCATTTTGGCTATCGTGATAAGGCGATGCTGGAAATGATGTATGCTACTGGTATCCGTGTGAGTGAGCTGATTGGACTAAGGCTATCTGATGTCCATCTGACAATGGGGTTTGTCCGCTGCATGGGAAAAGGGAGCAAAGAAAGGATCATCCCGATTGGCAAGACAGCTTCTGACGCAATCGAGCAATACCTGGAAAAGGGCAGGCCAAAGCTGGTATCAAAAAAACATAAGGATGACTCTTTATTTTTGAATCACCATGGGAAAGGTCTATCACGACAGGGCTTTTGGAAGATTCTTAAGCGCCTTGCGACAGAAGCAGGTATTGAGAAAGAATTGACTCCTCACACAATGCGCCATTCATTTGCCACCCATCTGCTTGAAAATGGGGCCGACCTTCGAGCTGTGCAAGAAATGCTCGGCCATGCGGACATCTCGACGACCCAAATTTATACGCATGTGACAAAGACGAGGTTAAAGGACGTCTATACAAAGTTCCATCCTCGGGCATAACAGCAGACAATATTGCTATTTGCGCTTAGGCCGTACAAGGCTTCATGTCTGCCCAATTGTTTACAAGTTTCATAGAATTGTCATAAAAGGCCGGCTAAAAGTCGGCTTTTTTTCTTGTGTTTTTAATTTTATTTAGTACAATGGAGATGTCAGACTTCTGACAAATGAAAACGCAAGCATTCGATTAACTGAAATAAAAAAGGGTATCATAAAATTGTGAAAAAGTTAGTAACGCATTCACACTTTTAAGGAGGATAAGGAATGTCGAATACATATAAACGAGTATTTTTAATCGTCATGGATTCAGTCGGGATCGGAGAAGCACCAGACGCCGAAAAGTTTGGTGATAAAGGTTCCCATACACTGGGGCATATCGGAGAAAGAATGAATGGTTTGAGTATGCCTAATATGGGCAAACTCGGCCTTAGCAATATCGAGGAAATCAAAGGAATCGCACCTGCTGAAAAGCCGCTGGCCTTCTATACAAAAATGGAAGAAGCATCTAACGGCAAAGATACCATGACAGGTCACTGGGAGATCATGGGCTTGAATATCCAGACACCATTCCAGGTATTCCCTGATGGTTTTCCGGATGAGTTAATTTCTGAACTCGAATCAAGGACCGGCAGGAAGGTTATCGGCAACAAGCCGGCAAGCGGCACTGAAATCCTTGTAGAACTTGGCGAAGAGCATATGAAGACAGGCGCGTTGATTGTCTATACATCTGCAGATTCGGTTCTGCAAATCGCTGCTCATGAAGAAATTATTCCGATAGAAGAGCTTTATGATATTTGTAAAATTGCCAGGGAATTGACACTTGATGATAAATACATGGTCGGAAGAGTCATCGCAAGACCTTTTCTCGGTGAACCAGGGGACTTCAAACGTACATCCAACCGCCATGACTATGCGCTGAAACCATTTGGCAGAACAGTTATGAATGAAATGAAGGACTCAGGCCTTGATGTACTGGCTATCGGAAAAATTTCAGATATCTATGACGGCGAAGGTATAACTGATTCTCTTCGAACAGTGTCAAATATGGATGGAATGGATAAATTGCTCCAAACTTTGGATCAGGATTTTACAGGATTAAGCTTCCTGAACCTTGTTGATTTTGATGCTTTATTCGGACATCGCCGCGATCCGGAAGGCTATGGTAAGGCACTTGAAGAATATGATGCCCGTCTTCCTGAGGTATTCGAGAAATTGAAAGAAGATGATCTGCTCATCATTACGGCTGACCACGGAAATGACCCGGTTCATCACGGAACAGACCATACACGTGAATACGTGCCGCTCCTCGTTTACTCAAAGAGAATGAATGAAGGAAAAGAGCTGCCTGTCCGTAAAACATTTGCTGACATTGGTGCTACTGTTGCGGAAAACTTTAATGTGAAAATGCCTGAACACGGAACAAGTTTCCTGAAGGAATTGAAATAAGGAGAGGATTTTATGGATTACAATCAAATTCAAAATGCAGCATCTTTTATTAATGACAAGCTTAAGCAGCAGCCGAAAATCGGATTGATTCTAGGATCTGGGCTTGGTGTTCTTGCTGAAGATATCGAAAACCCGGTTAAGATTCCTTACAACGAAATACCAGGATTCCCGGTTTCCACTGTAGAAGGCCACGCTGGACAGCTAGTTTGCGGACAGCTTAGCGGTGTGGAAGTAATCGCGATGCAAGGGCGTTTCCATTATTACGAAGGCTATAGCATGGATAAGGTTACTTTCCCTGTGCGTGTCATGAAAGAACTTGGAATTGAAAAACTGATCGTTACAAACGCAGCTGGTGGTGTGAACGAAAGCTTTGAACCAGGCGACTTGATGATCATCACAGACCATATCAACAATATGGGAACAAATCCGCTTATTGGGCCAAACGATTCACGTTTTGGCGTGCGTTTCCCGGATATGAGCGAAGCATATTCAAAGAATTTAAGAGGAATTGCGAAAGAGGTTGCTGAAAAGAACAAACTCATAATCAAAGAGGGAGTATATGTCGGAAACCCGGGACCAGTTTATGAAACACCAGCTGAAGTAAGAATGATCCGTACAATGGGCGGCGATGCTGTCGGGATGTCCACAGTGCCGGAAGTAACGGTTGCAAGACATTCAGGTTTGGAAGTTCTGGGTATTTCCTGTATTTCTAATATGGCAGCTGGAATTCTCGATCAGCCATTAAGCCATGATGAAGTAATTGAAACGACTGAAAAAGTTAAATCAAGCTTCCTATTACTTGTAAATGAAATTGTTAAAAGTTTAGGGGAAAAATAATCCATAGCTTACCGGCTAAATAATGATAAGTGGTGATAATGATGAGAATGGTTGACGTTATAGAAAAAAAGCGTGACGGACATGAATTATCAACTGAAGAAATCCAATTTTTTGTTGATGGGTATACAGATGGCTCGATTCCTGATTATCAGGTAAGTGCGCTGACAATGGCGATTTTCTTCCAGGGAATGACGGAAAAAGAACGTGCTGACCTTACGATGGCGATGGTGAAGTCTGGTGACCAAATCGACCTTTCTGCCATTGAAGGAGTAAAAGTCGACAAGCACTCTACAGGTGGTGTAGGCGATACAACAACCCTTGTTTTAGGACCATTAGTTGCTGCTGTAGGTGTCCCAGTTGCAAAAATGTCAGGGCGCGGCCTTGGTCATACGGGCGGAACAATCGACAAGCTGGAATCCGTTGAAGGCTTCCATGTCGAAATCGACAATGACGAATTCATCAATCTCGTAAATAAAAATAAAATTGCGGTTATCGGCCAAAGCGGTAACCTGACTCCGGCTGATAAAAAGCTCTATTCATTGCGTGATGTAACCGCAACTGTTGACAGTATCCCTCTAATCGCCAGCTCAATTATGAGCAAGAAGATTGCTGCAGGTGCTGACGCGATTGTCCTGGACGTTAAAACAGGTGCAGGTGCATTCATGAAGACGCTCGATGATTCCCGTGAACTGGCAAAGGCAATGGTGCGGATCGGAAACAATGTCGGCCGCAGGACAATGGCTGTTATTTCAGACATGAGCCAGCCGTTGGGATATGCAATCGGTAATGCTTTAGAGGTTAAGGAAGCAATCGATACATTGAAGGGTGAAGGTCCAGAAGACCTGACAGAACTTTGCTTGACGCTCGGAAGTCACATGGTGTTCCTGGCTGGAAAAGCTGAGTCCCTTGGAGAAGCACGCAGCAAATTAGAAGAAGTGATCAATAACGGATCGGCTCTTGAAACATTCAAGGTATTCCTGGCATCTCAGGGTGGCGATGCCTCTGTTGTTGATGATCCAAGCAGGCTTCCTCAGGCAAAATACACCTACGAACTTGAAGCAAAAGAAGCAGGCTATGTTGCAGAAATCGTTGCTGACGAAGTGGGTACTGCCGCAATGCTTCTTGGTGCAGGAAGAGCGACAAAAGAATCGGAAATCGATTTGGCGGTTGGTTTGGTATTGAGGAAGAAAATCGGCGACAAAGTCGAAAAAGGCGACTCCCTTTTAACCATTTACAGCAACTTCGAGGATGTAAATGAAGTGAAAGAAATGCTGTATGAAAATATTAAGGTCTCAAGCGAACATGTTGATGCACCAATTTTGGTACATGAAGAAATTACAGAATAAACAAAGTAGAAAAAGCGAAGAGGGTGACTCTTCGCTTTTTTGTGTGCAAAAATATCGGTTTTATATACCTTGTTTGTATAAAAATGGATTCGTTGGAAAAAATAGACCCTATAAAGATAGGAGGGTTATGGCCATGAATCTGAAAAAGTTAACGAGTTTACTGCTTGTTTTTATGATGGGCGCTTCAATTTTCTCCCCAAAAGGATATGCGAATGAAGGAGATTCTGGACTCGCCGATGATGCCAGTTCAGCTATTTTGATTGAACGTGACACAGGTCAGGTTCTATTTGATAAAAACAGTCATGAAAAGCTGCCGCCAGCCAGCATGACTAAAATCATGACGATGCTTTTGATCATGGAAGCGCTCGATGAGGGAAGGCTGAAAATGGATGAAAAGGTCCGGGCCAGTGAATATGCCGCTTCTATGGGAGGATCTCAAATCTTCCTTGAGCCAGGAGAAGAAATGACAGTTGAGCAATTGTTGAAAGGAATCGCAATCGGCTCTGGAAATGATGCTTCAGTTGCTATGGCTGAACGTATTGGCGGCTCAGAAGAAGCATTCGTCAAAATGATGAATGAGAAAGTAAAGGAACTCGGCCTGAAGAATACAGAATTCAAGAATACAACCGGATTGCCTGTCGATGGGCATTATAGCTCGGCATATGATATGGCCATGATGGCAAAAGATTTGTTGAAATACGAAAAAATAACCAAATTCACTGGAACATATGAAGATTATCTCCGTGAAGATTCTGATAAGAAATTCTGGCTAGTCAATACGAATAAGCTCGTTCGTTTTTACCCTGGAGTGGATGGACTGAAAACAGGTTTTACGAATGAAGCGAAATATTGCCTTACTGCTACTGCAGAAAAGGATGGCATGCGTGCGATCGCTGTTGTGTTTGGAGCACCTACCTCCAAGGCCAGGAATGCACAGGTAACGAAGATGCTGGACTATGCTTTCAGTCAATACCAAACACATCCTATGTTCAAAAAAGGTCATCCACTAGGAAAGGCAGCGATCAGCAAAGGTGACAAAAAGACAATAAATGCCGTTACCTCTGAAAGTGTTTCCCTCCTAACTAAAAAAGGAGCAGACATAAAGGACGTAAAACAGAAAATCTCTTTGAATAAAAGTCTTAAAGCGCCGGTCGAAAAAGGAGACCGAGTTGGCACTTTGAAGCTGGTAAAAGACGGCAAGACCCTTGCGGAAACGCCTCTTGTTGCAGATGCAAAGGTGGAAAAAGCGAGCTGGTGGATCTTATATAAACGCTCATTCGGGATGTTTACGAGGGCTGGAAACCAGCAATAATGAAAATTTCCTTATTGGATTGTCGAAAACACTGCCATTCCATCTAGTTTTAGCGAATAGACACTAGTTTTGTTCTTTAGAAGGATTTGGCTGAATCAATGGAGAATTTGACTCACTATACCAGATAAGGAGGCTTTGGATAGTGAGTCTTAACATTGATATTGAAGTGAAGCATGACGTCTTATTGATTCGAGTTAGTGGTGAATTAGATCACCATACTGCAGACCAGCTTCGCGAGCAGGCAACAAAAGCCCTTGAAAACGAAGAAGTCCGCCACATTGTCTTGAACCTCGAACATCTCACCTTTATGGATAGTTCGGGTCTGGGAGTAGTTTTAGGAAGGTATAAACAAATCAAGCAACACCATGGAGAGATGGTAGTTTGCGCAATTTCTCCGCCAATCAAGAGGTTATTTGACATGTCGGGTTTATTCAAGATTATCCGTCTTGAACCGTCAGAAGAATATGCATTAGAGAGATTGGGGGTTGCTTGATACATGAAGAATGAAATGAATCTTCATTTTAGCGCGTTAAGCCAAAATGAATCTTTTGCCCGCGTGACGGTCGCTGCATTCATTGCACAGCTGGACCCAACGATGGATGAACTGACTGAAATAAAGACGGTTGTATCAGAAGCGGTAACCAATGCTATCATTCACGGTTACGAAAGTAATCCAGATGGAAAAGTGTTTATTTCTGTGATGATTCAGGATGGAACGGTGGAAATGCTGATTAAAGACGAAGGAATAGGGATTCCAGATATCGATGAAGCCATGCAGCCACTTTATACATCCAAGCCTGAACTTGAAAGGTCCGGCATGGGTTTTACGATTATGGAAAATTTCATGGACGAAGTACAAGTGAGATCAGAGCCCGGCTTTGGGACAGAGATTCGTTTGAAAAAGCACCTGTCTAAGAGCAAAGCGCTGTGCAATTAAGGGAGTTCTGCCTATGGATGTGGAGGTAAAAAAGGATAATAGCCAAACGTATCTTAAGGACCATGAAGTCAAAGAACTGATTTTGAGAAGCCAGCAAGGGGACCAGGCCGCAAGGGACCTAATCGTCCAGAAAAACATGCGACTTGTATGGTCTGTCGTCCAGCGCTTCCTCAACAGGGGATATGAGCCTGACGACCTATTCCAGATTGGCAGCATCGGCCTCTTGAAGTCAGTTGATAAATTTGACCTCTCGTATGACGTGAAGTTTTCGACGTATGCCGTTCCAATGATCATTGGTGAAATTCAGCGTTTCATCAGGGATGACGGTACCGTGAAAGTAAGCAGGTCACTAAAAGAAACTGGCAATAAAATCAGGAAAGCGAAGGATGAGCTTTCCAAAACATTGGGCAGGGTCCCAACTGTCAATGAAATAGCCGAGTTTCTGGAAATTTCGCCTGAAGATGTGATCATGGCACAGGAAGCAAGCCGCAGTCCTGCATCCATCCATGAAACGGTGTACGAAAACGACGGCGACCCAATTACTCTTCTTGATCAAATTGACAACGGGGAAGAAGGCCGCTGGTTCGATAAAATTGCGTTAAAAGAGGCTATAAACGAACTGGACGAACGGGAAAGACTGATCGTGTATTTGAGATATTATAAGGATCAAACCCAATCCGAGGTCGCAGTCCGACTGGGAATCTCCCAGGTCCAGGTCTCACGCCTCGAAAAGAAAATACTGCAGCAAATGAAAGGCCGTATGGATCTATGAATCCATATGGCTTTTTTTATGGAAAGATAATCAATATTGAGAGTTCTGCATTGCCCGAAAATTGTTCGGAAAGGAAGAAAGGGGAAAAGCAGAAGCCCTGCCATTGCCCGAAAATCGTCCGGAAAGGAAAAAAGGGTGAAAGCAGGAGCTGTGCATTGCCCAAAAATCGTCCGGAAAAGGAAAAAGGGTAAAAGCAGAAGCTGTGCATTGCATAATAAAGCTGTCATCTTAACCAATTATTGGACTTCATGAAAAAACTGTAGGAATCCATACTAATTATACGAGGAAAACAATGTGTTGGAAGTGAATCTGATGGAAAAAACGATTTATATCCGCATGAGAAATCGCGTCCAGGTCAAGCCTGAGGAATCACTTTTGTTAAAGGATATAGCGCAGATCATTGCCAGTGAGGATATTTATGAAGAATTGGCAGCACTTCAGGTCCTTAAAGTTACGCCTAAGGATCATATCCACATTGTTGATGTCATGAAGGTCATTGAATTTATCACCGGGATATATCGGGATCATGAGGTTCAGGCTGTTGGGCCGCCGCAAACGATTATCGAGGTGATTTACAAGAAAAAAGGTATGTCGATTCCATTTTTTATTCTCGTCTGGTTCCTGTTGTTTTTCGGTGCAGCTTTGACCATTATGAATTTCCATGAGGATGTCAGTATGCAAACGGTCCATGAGCGTCTTTACTACATTATGACAGGAGAAGAAGTTGAGAAGCCGCTGTTATTCCAAATTCCTTATTCAATCGGAATAGGGGTTGGCATGATTTTATTTTTTAACCATGTATTTAAAAAGAGATTAAATGAAGAGCCCAGTCCTCTTGAAGTTGAAATGTTCAACTACCAGCAATCGCTTGATCAGTATGTAATTTTGCATGAAAACAAGGAAAGCGTGAAGCATATCGATGACGATTAGTATCTTATTCATAATTCTTGTGGGACTGGCGAGTGGGCTTGCGGTAGGGTCAGGATTTGTTGCGTTTTTGTCCGTTCTAGGAGTGATACCCAGACTTACACAGCTCACGAAGACGATGAAATTGATTTCCTGGTATGAATGGTCTGTTGTCCTGGGGGCCTTATTGGGAACTGTCGGCAGCTTAAGGGATCCGCTTCTCAGTTTTTCTCCGCTCGTTACCATTCCGCTTGGATTGGCGGGTGGCATATTTGTGGGTATGCTGGCTGCCGCTTTGACAGAGGTCCTGAATGTACTTCCGATCCTCGCTAAAAGAGTCAGGGTGGATGACAAACTTGAGAACTTGCTTATGGCAATCGTGCTGGGAAAAGTATTCGGATCATTATTTCACTGGATATACTTTGTAGGACGTTAAAAAGCTTTTTAGAATGCTTCAAAATTCCAGCAACCACCTTATTGAAGAAAAGAGCTGCAGAAAGGACGGCAAAGAATGGCCGAAAAAAGGAAGGTAATCTTAATTACAGATGGTGATGATTATGCCCGGCGTGCGGTTGAGAGTGTTGCTGCGGATGTTGGCGGGCGCTGTATCTCTCTTTCACATGGAAATCCTTCTGTCCTTTCGGGTCCACAGCTTGTTAAATTGATCAAGAAAGCAGCCAATGATCCAGTATTGGTCATGTTTGATGATAGTGGTTTTCTTGGAGAAGGAGCAGGCGAGAAAGCGCTGAAATACGTAGCGGAGCATAAGGACATTGAGGTTCTGGGTGCGATAGCCGTTGCGTCGAAAACGCATATGGCGGAATGGAGCCGAGTGGATTTTTGTATAGACCGAGATGGTGAACTCACGCCATATGGTGTTGATAAACATGGGGTGCCAGAGCTTGAGATGGGGAGGATTAATGGAGATACGGTGTACTGTTTGGATACTCTTGATGTCCCCTTAATAATCGGGATAGGAGATATCGGTAAAATGGCAAGGCGTGATCACTATAAGTTAGGTTCGCCGATAACGAAAAAAGCAGTGGAAATCATCCTTGAAAGGAGCGGATTCTATGGCAGAGAAGAATGATAAGCTACCAATCCCGCGATCATTGGACGAAGCTGAAAAGTATATGATAGAACGCGTTGGCCTTGAAGCAAGTTTTGACCTTGGGGTCAGGAAGCTGAAAATACTGAAGAAAAATGTCCATTTTTATTATGTGAATGGGTTGTGCGATACAAGCTTCATCGTACATATCGTTGAAGAACTTGTGGATATAAATGATAATGAAAAACTTTCAACCCATCTGCAGGAGATTGTTGAGAATAGAATTACCCACCAATCCGTCGAGAAGATCAAAACGATGGATGAACTTGTCGATCAGGTTCTTTCTGGACTTATCGTCATATTGGTTGAAGGTGAATCAATCGGACTGGTAGTCGATGTAAGAAGCTACCCCGGAAGACAACCCCAAGAGCCTGATACCGAAAAGGTTGTGCGCGGATCTCGTGATGGCTTTGTAGAAAATATCATTGTCAATACTGCGTTAACCAGAAGACGGATCAGGGATGAAAATCTGCGTTTCGAAATGATGAAGGTAGGGGAAAGGTCAAAATCAGATGTTGCAATTGGATATATAAAAGATATAGCGAATCCGGGATTGATCGAGGTCATCAAAAAGGAACTTAAATCAATCAAAATAGATGGTATTACCATGGCAGATAAGACAATTGAGGAATTCCTTGTAAAACAGGGTTATAATCCTTACCCGCTAGTAAGGTATACGGAACGGGCCGATGTGGCGGCGACCCATCTGCTAGAAGGACATGTCCTAATTTATGTGGATACATCTCCGAGTGTCATCATTACGCCAACGACCTATTTCCATCATCTTCAACATGCTGAAGAGTACAGGCAATCACCTGGAGTCGGCACAATGGTTCGCTGGGTACGATTCCTTGGAGTGCTTGCATCACTATTGCTTTTGCCGTTATGGTATTTATTTGTGCAGAATCCGGACCTGCTTCCAGATAAAATTTCATTCATCGGGCCTAATGAAGATTCCAATATTCCGATTTTCTTGCAAATCATGCTTGCAGATGGAGGCATTGAGTTCTTGAGGATGGCGGCCATCCATACGCCGACACCACTCTCCACAGCAATGGGTTTAATCGCTGCAGTCCTGATCGGGCAAATCGCAATCGATGTAGGGATGTTCGTGCCAGAAGTCATCCTTTATGTAGCTGTGGCGGCAATCGGGACATATGCGACACCAAGTTATGAACTAAGTATTGCAAACAAATTAGGAAGGGTATTCCTGTTGATTTCGACTGCTATATTCCATGTTCCTGGGTTTGTAGCAGGTACCACAGTTTGGCTGCTGCTGCTTGCTAGTATTAAATCCTTGAACACTCCTTACCTATGGCCATTCATTCCA
Organism: Mesobacillus jeotgali; assembly: GCF_002874535.1. Classification (GTDB taxonomy): domain Bacteria; phylum Bacillota; class Bacilli; order Bacillales; family Cytobacillaceae; genus Mesobacillus; species Mesobacillus jeotgali. The sequence goes on along the minus strand of NZ_CP025025.1, from coordinate 2,907,078 downwards.
TTTCACCCTGTCGCATTTATGCAGATTTTGATCAGGAGGGCTGTGCCAGGATCGAAAATCCGGCCAAGCATCGTCCATGCAAGGAACCGCTACAAACAGCCATCAAAATCCTAATCAAGTTACAATTGCGCGTTCCCTCGAATTATGATAAAGTGTTTTTAATTTACTAAAGAATAAAAGCGAAAAATAAATAGACAGTTCATCAGGTGAACTGTCTATTTATTTATTATTCATGGCTAAGCGTTATAGTACCTTAAAAGGTAAACGACTATGCCTAAATAACAGAACAATAAGAAACCAAGCTAAAATCAAATGATAGGCAAGGGATGAGGGGACAACATGGAATTTCATGGAACTGCAAAGGTTAACCGACTAGGGCATTTGGAAATTGGCGGTGTCGATACAATCGAATTAGCTGAAAAATATGGAACCCCGCTGTATGTTTATGACGTGGCCTTGATCAGGGAGCGTGCAAGAGCTTTTAAAAGAACTTTCGAGACTGCCGGAATTACCGCTCAAGTAGCGTATGCGAGCAAAGCTTTTTCAACCGTAGCGATGGTGCAATTAGCTGCGGAGGAACAACTTTCGCTTGATGTCGTTTCTGGCGGCGAGCTCTATACGGCGCTAGCTGCTGGCTTCCCTACAGAAAGAATCCATTTCCATGGAAACAATAAAAGCCGGGAAGAGCTGGTAATGGCTCTTGAGAACAATGTCGGCTGTATCGTAGTCGATAACTTTTATGAACTCGACATGCTGAAGGATATTTGCAAAGAGAAGAATACAGCAGTCAAAGTTCTATTACGAGTTACACCTGGTATTGAAGCACATACACATGATTATATTTTAACTGGCCAGGAAGATTCAAAGTTTGGATTTGATTTACAGAATGGACAGGCTGATGCGGCTATGAAACTTTGCCTTGAAGACAAGAATATTGATGTTCTCGGACTGCATTGCCATATAGGTTCACAGATTTTCGAAACAACAGGATTCATCCTCGCAGCACAGAAGATTTTTGAAAAACTCCATCAATGGAAAAAGGATCTGTCTTTCAACTCTACAGTCCTCAATCTTGGCGGTGGTTTTGGGATTCGCTATACCGATGAAGATGATCCTATTCCTGCAGCACAATATGTAGAAGAGATTATTACTGAGGTCAAAAAGCAAGCTTCTCACTATTCGATGAATATGCCGGAAATCTGGATCGAGCCAGGACGTTCCCTTGTTGGGGATGCCGGTACCACCCTTTACCGCATCGGCTCTAGAAAGGATGTTCCAAATGTCCGCCAGTACGTTGCTGTCGATGGCGGAATGAGCGATAATATTCGTCCGGCATTGTACCAGGCTAAATACGAAGCAATCCTTGCAAACAGAGTAATGGACAAACCTGAAGAGACCGTATCGATTGCCGGGAAGTGTTGTGAATCGGGAGATATGCTAATCTGGGACCTTCCGCTGCCAAAGTCTGGTGACCAAGATCTTCTGGCTGTTTTTTGTACGGGTGCCTACGGGTATTCAATGGCCAATAACTATAATCGCCTTCCAAGGCCTGCGGTCGTTTTCTTGGAGGATTCCAAGGACACACTGGTGGTCCGCCGCGAAACATTTGAAGACATGGTAAAATTGGATCTTCCTTTTAAAGAAAAGGTGAAAAATTAAGCTGCTCTCCCGCAGCTTTTTTTATCTGGTTTAATTGTGTTATATGTAAAATTGGCTAAAAACCCGGTCTTATTGTAGAATTACAGATTGGGAGGGATTCCGGTATGAAAAAGAACAACTGGCTGTTATTTGTGTTATTATTGTTGATGTCTGTTGGATGGGGAGCATACTACTGGTTTTTTATCGTACCCGGACAATAGCTCATGAAAAAGATTGAAGTATCAGAACGGATTATGTATGATATTATCAATTCAATTAAAATGAAGAACCATAATTGACAGAAAAACATATAGTATCAAAATGATCTTTTACCATTTGATATTTTAAGCTTTCTATTAACTGGAAGCTAAGGTTTAATTCGGATGAAAAATGGAAAGAATGGTTTTGTTATCATTCCATTATTACTGTCAAACCACAATGAGGGATATCTATGTTAATTCGATATAAAAAGGCATTTGAAAAGATCGCGATGGGATTATTATCTTTTATGCCAAATGAGAAGGATCTGAAAAAACTTCAGCAGACGATGAGGAATTATGAAACAGATGATTCCTGGCAGTTGTTTTTATGGAAGGAAGGTGAAGATATCATCGGGTTACTCGGTGTTAACTTCACTGAAGATAAAATGATGCAGCTTCTTCACATCTCAGTGAATCCATCACACCGCCATCAGGGGATTGGAAGACGTATGGTTAATTCCCTCCAGGAAATGTTTCCTGAATGGACAGCAGTTGCAAATGCTGAGACCGCTTCCTTTTTTGAAAAGTGCAGCGAGGAAGACAATAGCGTAGAAGGCAGTGGATGTTAAATCCAACTGCCTTTTTATTTTTCCCTGCTTTTCCTTTCCTCCAGGGCCATCTGCCGGTCTGAAATGACATCGCTTCGATCCCTTGTTGAGTGCCTATGGACCAAGTCAGGATTTTGCAGATTACTGCTTGCTCCCCAAGTAAAACCGTTATGTCTGCACTCCTCATAGCAAAGTCTACTAAGCTCGGTGTCGCTTAGAGGCAGATTAAAGCTGGTGTATGGAAGGTTGTTAAGCAAGTTGTTCTTTCTTTTAGACAGTGTTTCTGTCAATAGCTCAGGGTCGATTCCTAACCGGGCAGTTGCTTCTTTTGTATCTGAAAAGATTTCCTCTGCTTTAGTTAAGGTCCTTATTGCTCCAGGAAAATTATTGCGGCGATGGTGGTAAGTTGACACAGCCAAAAGAATCAATGCTACCCAGATAGATCTTTTATTGCCAGCGTCTGTTGCTTTCCAATATTCTTCCAAAATCTCATGGCATTCAAAATAATCCCTGTCTCCATGGAAATGAACTAGATATTGTATATAGGATGTTGGATATTTTGTCATGTAATAACCCCCTATCAAGTACCACTAGCTTAGCATAAATTCAATAAAATGATGAAACAAGAAGAGGATGTAAAACGGCAAACCTAAAAACGCCCGGCTGTTGCCGGGCATTTAGTTATTGCTTTTTAAATTGCTTTACCCTATAACCAGGCTGCACCAACGATGATGAGCAAAATGAAAAGCACGACAATTAAAGCAAATCCAGCTCCGTGTCCATAACCTTTTTTATCTGACATTTAACATTACCTCCTATTAGTGAAATAGCCTAATATACAATTTCAGCATATGCAGGTACGAAGAGAAGGGTTTGGGCGCAAGCTTGTATTTTTAAGGAAGAAGTAGATATTTGTACTTATAAATTAGTAATGGATAACATGGAGTTTATCTACTATACTTATATAATGATGCAGTTCATTATAGGAATTTTGGTGGGAAATAATGCAATATAACGTGAAAATCGAGGCCTTTGAGGGCCCATTGGATTTACTTCTGCACTTGATCAATACTTTGGAGATTGATATTTATGATATACCGGTTGCGGAAATAACTGAACAATACTTAATGTATATCCATGCAATGAAGGAATTGCAGCTTGATGTCGCAAGTGAATATCTCGTAATGGCAGCGACGCTGTTAGCAATAAAAAGCAAGATGCTCCTTCCTAAGCATGAAGAAGAACTGGAAGATGAATTTGAGTTTGATCATGAAGAAGATCCACGAAATGAACTCGTGGAAAGATTGATTGAATATAAGAAATTCAAAGAGGCAGCCAGTGACCTGAAATCCCTTGAAGAGGAACGGGGATTGATGTATACCAAACCTCCAAGTGACCTCACGGATTATGCCGATGAAGCTAAAGGTGACAATACTAATCTTGATATATCTTTGTATGACATGCTTAGTGCATTTCAAAAGCTTTTAAGAAGAAAAAAGCTGCAAAGGCCACTATCGACCAAAATCGCCCGTCAGGAAATTTCCATTGAAAAAAGGATGGACGAAGTCTTAAGCTTCCTGAAAAAAAGCGGCACAAGGAAAAAGTTCTATGACTTGTTTCCTGAATCTGACCGTGAGCATATTGTCGTTACTTTCCTGGCAATTCTTGAGCTTATCAAAAGGAAAGAAATCGACGTCCAACAGGAAGAAAACTTTGCTGAAATATATATGACAGCCAGAAAGGAGTAAGAGCGTGGGAATTGTGAAGTGGAAAGGGATATTGGAGAGCCTTCTTTTTGCAGCTGGTGACGAAGGTTTGAGCCTGAAGCAGATTACATCTGTGCTTGAAGTTGATGAAATTCAGGCAAATGAAATTGTTACTGAACTCCAGCAGGATTATGAAAGTGACGAAAACCGCGGTATAACAATCGTCCAACTGGCAGGAGTATATCAGCTGGCTACGAAAAAAGAGCATGCTGATTATTTAAAGAAGCTTGTCGAATCACCAGGGACGGCACATCTGTCGCAAGCAGCACTTGAGACTTTGGCGATTGTAGCTTATAAGCAGCCAATTACAAGAGCCGAGATCGAAGAAATCCGCGGAGTGAAAACGGAAAGGCCGCTCCATACTCTGTCTTCCAGGGCTTTGATTAAAGAAGTTGGAAGAGCAGAAGGAACTGGCCGGGCTATTTTATATGGAACGACAAAAGAATTTCTAGATTATTTCGGCCTGAAAAACATTAGTGAACTGCCTCCTCTGCCGGATCATATTGAGGACGACGAAATGCAGGATGACGCGGATCTATTCTTTGAAAAATTCCAGGAAACAATGGAAACAGATCAATAGCTTTTGTGCACAAAGTTTGGAATTTATGATAAAATCAAAATAATTATTTGGGAAATGCTTTAATTTGGATGCTAACTGCTGGCTTCTTATGGTAAAGCATTTCTTTCTACATAAGGATTTAAGAATGAATGTCCAACGGGAGGAATACCATGCTTATAAAGCAATGTATTGGTTATGAACTTGAAAAAGAAAAATCAAACACCTCGGAGGATTTTTTCAACCGAAGCGAAGTGACTTTTGTGGAAGATGGTAAGGAGAAAACCCTGCATGTCCTTTATGTAAGGTATTTTGATGAGTTGGCTGGAAGTATCACTCCATTTGAACAGGATCCAATCTTCAAGGCTGGAACAAAGGATGTATATATGAGGGATTTGGTAGCACTTGCTGCGTTATTGAAAAATCCGGGATATCGCCATCGTAAAAGGGTATATATAAATGAACAGAAAGAGTTCGCGGATATTTTCAAAGGACTGGATTATAGCAAGATTCCTGGAGTATTTGAAGGTATCGAGCAAAAAGGCAGCTTTGAAGTGCGCTCTCCCTTGGATTATATTGTCCAGCCGGTATAGAGCAAGCTCTTTTCGTGAACTTTGTTGCCTTTTTCTTCAGCTTCATTGGATTCTTGGTTTCGGGAATCACCCAAATGAGGCCCAATTTCAGGATAGAATCGTGAACTAGAATTCAGGGGAAAGCAACAACTATCGAAAAAGTTATGGTAAAAATCCATAGGGGGTGTCAATTTGGGGAATACAATTGTTAAAACTCAAATCGAGGAAGTAAGGGAATTCCTGGCAGACACAGTAGTAAAGCTGGAGAACTACCTGAATAAAACAACTCTTGAAGAGTTAAAACAAGGACAGCAGGCAGACGAGGAATACTATAAAACGGTTCTCTCAAGTCTACGCAAGCTGGCTGTCTACTGTGAGGAAGGACTTGATGCCTGCAAGGTGATCCTTCAGGCAGAGGTTTTTTCAAAACCGGCAGCTGAAAAAACATTATACCGAATCTATTATCAATGCATTGAAGAATTCTTCTCTCCTAAAAGTGATGCATGGTATGAAGACAGCAGGGCTGCTTATACAGGAAAGAATGCCATCAAGTTCAGACAACCAGTATCACCTGGAATAAAAGAACTGATGGTAAGCCTCGAAAGCGGGTTTCAAAGAATCCGCGAAGAGCTGGAATATTACGAAACAGATTACCGGACAAAAATGCTTCAATCAAGATAATGCAAACCAGGGAATAGCTATTTATAGCTGTTCCTTTTTTCATGGCTGTAACACCTTAGGGCCTCTGTACGGTCCATCATGTGTGGCATTCACCTTTTTATGTCATAACACTCCTTGTCCTGCATAAACATGTACAAACTGCCAAAGGAGACGAGGGTCTGTCAATGAAAAGGAATTGGATGAAATTAATGTTAATCGCCACTATGTTGATATACTGCATTCCTCAAACAGCACAGGCTTCTGTTTCGGTAAGTGCCAGAAGCGCTGTTTTGATAGAACAGGAATCTGGCAGGGTGTTATTTGAAAAAGATGCTCACAGAGTAAGCAGGATTGCCAGTATCACGAAAATCATGACGGCCATCCTTGCGATAGAATCTGGCAAATTGGATGAAAAGGTGAAAGTGAGTGAGAATGCAGTCCGTGCTGAAGGATCTTCAATTTACTTGAAGCCTGGAGAAATGATCAGGCTTGAAGATTTGGTGTATGGATTAATGCTGAGGTCGGGTAATGATGCTGCTGTCGCGATCGCGGAACATGTGGGCGGCAGTCTGGATGGATTTGCTTACTTAATGAACGAAAAAGCTCAGCAAATCGGCATGGAAAATACTCATTTTGCAAATCCGCACGGGTTGGATGACCACGAAGACCACGTGTCCACAGCGTATGACATGGCTATTCTGACACGCTATGCAATGGAAAATGAGATTTACAAGGAAATTTCCGGAACAAAAATACACAGGGCTCCTAATCCAACAGAAACATGGGACAGGGTATGGAAAAATAAAAACAGGCTCCTGACAGAGAAATATAAGTATAGTACTGGTGGAAAAACCGGTTATACAAAGCGGGCGAAGAGAACTTTAGTCTCCACAGCTAAAAGGGACGATTTTGAATTGATCGCAGTTACACTTAATGCACCTGATGATTGGAATGACCATATCCAGATGTTTGAAACAGCATTTTCAAATTATGATGTCGCAGAGATTCTTTCCAAAGGTAAAGTGAAAGGGATAAAGGATTCGCATTATAAGAATAAAGTTTACCTGGACCATTCATTTGTTTACCCGCTAACTTCAGAAGAAGAAGACATGATCAAAGTAGAATATAGATTGAAAAAGGCTGCACCAAACGAGGAGGATATGCGAAGTTCGATTGCAGGTCGGGCAAATGTCTACTTGGATGATAAGCAGATTGCAAGTTTGCCTGTTTATTACAAAGTGGAAGCAAAGGAGAAGAAGTCCTTCTTCGATCTTTTCAAGAATATATTCACATCAATAGCAGGGATCAAGAATCATGGTTAATTATATCTGGGTGGTTATGATCTTAATTGGCCTCGGCTTTGCTATGGTGAATGGCACAATGGCTGAGGTGAACGAAGCAGTTTTTAGCGGTGCCAAGGATGCCATCACTCTCAGTATCGGCCTTATTAGCATTCTAGTGTTCTGGCTTGGCATGATGAGAATAGCTGAGGATTCTGGTTTGCTATCAAAGCTTTCCACTTTATTTAAACCGTTGATTTCAAAGTTGTTTCCTGAAGTACCTTCCAATCATCCGGCGATGGGTTACATACTGTCAAACATGATTGCCAACATGTTCGGCCTTGGGAACGCCGCTACACCTCTTGGAATCAAAGCAATGGAAGAACTGAAAGAGTTGAATGATGGGAAGAACGAAGCGAGCCGATCGATGATTACTTTCCTTGCGATCAATACAGCGAGCATCACCCTCATTCCAACGACGGTTATCGCGATAAGGATGAATTATGATTCAGCCAATCCAACAGATATTGTTGGACCGACTCTTGTAGCGACTGCTGTCTCTGCTGTTGCAGCGATATTAATTGACCGTTTCTTTTATTACAGAAGAAGCAAAAAGGGGTAAATCCAAATGGAAATTGTATCTGCCATATCACTATGGTTCATCCCTGTCATGATTGCCTTTATTCTGATTTATGGAACCTATAAAAAAGTACCCACATATGAAAGTTTTGTTGAAGGCGGTAAGGAAGGTATCAAAATGGCCGTTTCGATCATGCCATTTCTTGTAGGGATGATGGTGGCAATTGCGGTTTTTCGAGCGTCAGGCGCACTTGATGTTATGGTGAATTGGATCAGGCCAGGACTTGAGATGGTAGGGATCCCTGCCGAAATTGTACCCCTTGCTCTGATCAGGCCAATTTCAGGGACAGCGGCGCTTGGAATTACGAGCGACCTAATTGGGGTACATGGTCCAGACTCTTTTATTGGAACACTCGCTGCCACCCTCCAAGGAAGCACCGACACGACGTTCTATGTCCTTACCGTATATTTCGGCGCCGTCGGCATTAAAAAAATGGGAGACGCACTAAAAGTCGGACTACTTGCAGACGCAGTCGCAATCATAACAGCTATCATCGTCGTTACTTTTATGTTCTGATCAGTTCTCGCTATCGTCGAAGTGTGATAATCATTGAAATGAATTCCTATTAAGCTGAAGATACCTCCTGTAGGTATCTTCTTTGTTTTTTTGGGGTCCTGCTGTTCAGCTAAGAGAAGTGACATTCAAGGCGCAAGATACGGAAATCAACAGCCTCGTTTAGCTGAGCCTAATTATCACAAACTTTTGGAAATACTCTTAACAGCCTATCGACATAGGTATCACAAACTGAACTAATATTAGTATAAAATAATATTGCAACAGGTATACAAAACGAACTTTTGTTAAAGAACAATTAACTTTCCCTATTTATTTTTCACATTTTACACCATTGCTTACTTTGAAAACAGCGAGAGTTATGTCATAATTCATAGGGATGGATTAGATATTAACATTAACCATAGTTAATTGATATTAATTAGGAGTGACCTTATGGAAAGACTGCAAAAAGTTATTGCTCATGCAGGAATAGCATCGAGAAGAAAAGCCGAGGAAATGATCCTCGAAGGAAGGGTCAAGGTGAATGGCAGTGTTGTCAAAGAACTTGGCCGCAAGGTGACATCATCTGACAGAGTTGAAGTCGATGGAGTCCAAATCGAAGGGGAAGAACCAGTTTACTTCTTGTTCTACAAACCCCGCGGTGTTATTTCAAGTGTACAGGATGATAAAGGACGGAAAGTTGTTACCGACTTTTTCCAAACGATCGAACAAAGGATATATCCAGTTGGGCGGCTGGATTATGATACATCGGGTCTGCTTTTATTGACGAACGATGGAGAATTCGCCAACTTGCTCATGCATCCAAGCAATGAAATTGATAAGGTGTATGTGGCAAAGGTAAAAGGAATCCCTTCAAAGGAAAAGCTGACTAGCCTGGCTCGAGGCGTCATGCTAGAAGACGGCAAAACTGCACCTGCTAGAACCAAATTGCTGAGTGTTGATAAAAAGAAGGATACCGCAATTGTCGAAATTACGATCCATGAGGGCCGGAATAGACAGGTTAGAAGAATGTTCGAAGCGATCGGGCACCCTGTATTGAAACTGAAAAGGGAAAAATACGGATTCCTGACTCTGAATGGCTTAAGGACTGGGGAAATCAGGGAGCTTACACATCATGAAGTTAAGCAGCTTCGTGTTCTGGCGATGAAAAAGTCTTAGGTTTACTAACACGTGTGTAGTTGAAATGTTATAATGAGGGAGAAATACGGTGGGAGGTTTAGGGGATGAAAAAGAAACGTCTAATCACTAGAACTATTATTCTCGCGGTTATGGCCCTGGCTGTTGGCTATACTTTGTATGCTAACATGAATAAGGATAAAAACCAGAAGATTGTGATTGGAAAACCTGCTCCTGATTTTGTCCTTGTTGATATGGAAGGCAATAAACACAGGCTTTCTGAGTATAAAGGGCAAGGAGTTTTCCTTAATTTTTGGGCAACATGGTGCAAGCCATGCGAGCGAGAGATGCCTTATATTGAAAATCAGTACCAGCAGTTCAAGGATCAGGGTGTCCAGGTCCTGGCAATTGACTCCGGTGAATCAGAACTTGCTGTAAATAGGTTTATTGAGAGAAAAGGGATGACTTTTCCGGTCATGATTGACGAGGGACCAGTCCAGGCCGCATACGGTATTAACCCACTGCCAATCACTTTTTTGATTGACAAAGAAGGGATTGTTGTAAAGAGTCATACCGGGGAATTAGATGAAAAAACTGTCCGCGAATTCATGGAACAGATAAAACCTTAAAAAGTAAGGGGAACAGGGAGTTTTTACTATGAACGAAGTAAAATGTGAGTGCGGCCATGTAAATCCGCAGGGAACGATCCTTTGTGAATCTTGCGGGAGAGTGCTGGAGGAAAAAGAGAAAGATAAACAGCTAGTTGATATGCGCTATGAAGGTAGCGCGCGCCGTTCCCAAACCTATAATAAGACTATTATCGATAAAATCTGGAATTTCTTTTCGTCGGTTAAAGTAGGGGTGTGGCTGATCGTCATCCTCTTGGTTGCATCCTCTTTAGGAACGATTTTTCCACAGGAAATGTATATTCCGCCAGTCATGCCCGCATGGGAATACTATGAAGAGCAATACGGTTGGTTAGGAAAGCTTTATTATGATCTTGGTTTCCATAATCTATACAGTTCCTGGTGGTACCTGCTTTTGATTGCTGCGCTAGGCATATCACTTGTTATCGCAAGTCTCGACAGGGTGGTTCCATTATACAGATCCCTGAAAAACCAGCGAGTATCAAGACATGAAAGCTTTTTGAAGCGGCAGAGAATGTTCAGCACTTCAGATGCTGTACTAACAGATGAAGCAGTAGGAAAGATCAAAGAAAACCTGACGAAAAAACGGTATAAGCTGCGTGAGGAAAATGGTGATATTCTTGCGGAGAAAAATCGTTTTTCACGATGGGGCCCATATGTGAACCATCTGGGACTGATCATTTTTTTGATTGGCGGCATGCTCAGGTTCGTACCTGGGATGTACGTAGACGAAATCCTGTGGCTAAGGGAAGGCGAAACAAAAGCGATTCCTGGCACAGAAGGCCGCTATTATCTTGAAAACAAACAATTTATCTTTGAAGTATATGATAAAGATAAAGATGAGGAAGTCTTCCAGGATGCAATTAACAAGGCTGGGACGGTAGTTAAAAACTATCAGACCGATGCTACTTTATATCAGAGACAGGGAGAAATTGTCCCGGGAGAAAAGCCTGAGCTCGAGAAAATACGTGAACAGGCAATCCAGGTAAACAAACCTCTGAAAATTGATGGCTTTGCCTTGTACCAGGTAGACTATAAGCTTGATGAAATGAGCAAGATGGCTTTTAAACTAGAAAATAAGGAAACTGGGGATCAGTTTGGTGATGTTACTGTAGACTTATACGACCCTGATATGAAATACGATCTAGGAAATGGGTACAAAGTCGAAGTGATGAGTTATTTCCCGGATTTTGAGTTCAATGAAGATGGGGAGCCTGCGACAAAGTCACGCATACCGAATAATCCTGCGTTCATATTCAAGATGTTCAGCCCTGAAAAGCCTGAAGGGGAAGTCAGTTTTGTGGCCATCAGGCAGAACCTCGAGCCATTAGGTGAAAATGATTACAAGATGACATTCAACGGGATCGAAACGAAGAATGTAACGGCTCTGACTGTCAGAAAGGATCTTACACTGTGGATCATTGGCCTTGGTGGATTAATCTTTATGATAGGTGTTATCCAGGGGGCATATTGGAACCATCGACGTGTATGGTTAAGAAGATTAAATAATCAAGTGTGGACTGCCGCTCATACAAACAAAAACTGGCATGGTTTAAAAAGGGAGCTTGAAGAAGTCTTTTCCGATTCAGGAATAGCTGCTCCAGAAGACCAGGTGGCAGAAGAAAAGAAGGAGTAAGGAGGGAATATAATGGTTGAGTTGAGTTCTAACTTTCTGTTTGCAGCATTTATCCTCTATCTAGTCGGTATTTTGTTTTTCGGGGGAGCTATTAAGGATAAAAGGCATGCTGACAAAAAAAATACCCCTAACAAATGGGCGAAAATTGGACTTGTTGTAACGATTGCGGGTTTCCTTTCGCAGTTGACATTTTTTATTTTAAGATGGATTGCTTCCGGACACGCGCCGGTCAGCAACCTGTTCGAATTCACGACATTCTTCGGCATGTCATTGGTTGGGGCATTTATCGTCATTTATTTTATGTATAAAACTCCATTGCTGGGACTGTTCACATTGCCTGTGGCTGCTTTGATCATTGCCTATGGAAGCATGTTCCCAAGGGAAGTAACACCATTGATTCCGGCACTTCAAAGTTACTGGCTCCATATTCACGTCACGACGACAGCGATCGGACAAGCAATCCTGGCGATCAGTTTTGCTGCTGGTCTGATTTATCTCGTTAGAAGTGTTGATCAGACGAAGAAAACCAAAAGTACATTATGGCTTGAAGTTGTCTTGTTTGGCTTGATCAGCACGCTTGGCTTCGTATTCGTTTCCAGTTTCTTCGCTGCAACAGATTATTCAGCGAATTTTAACTATATCAACAAGGATGGCCAGCCAGCTACTGAAGAATATACAATTCCAGCTCTTGTTGGACCCCATCAGTTTGAGTTGACAGACAAGGATCGTTTTGAACCATTGTTCGAGACACCTGCAATCATCAGTGCAAAGAAATTGAATACTGTTATTTGGTCGCTCGCAGCGGGTATAGTATTATATGTATTATTAAGAGCTATCCTTCGCAAGCGCGTTGCTGCTGCATTACAACCGTGGACGAAAAATATCAATATGGATCTTGTTGATGAAATAGGCTATCGTTCCGTATTAATCGGTTTCCCGGTATTCACGCTTGGCGGATTAATTTTTGCGATGATTTGGGCCCAGATTGCCTGGACTCGTTTCTGGGGCTGGGATCCTAAGGAAGTTTGGGCATTGATCACTTGGCTATTCTATGCCGCTTTCCTTCATTTACGCCTTTCAAAAGGGTGGCATGGAGAAAAGTCTGCATGGCTCGCGGTCATTGGTTTTATCATTATCATGTTCAACCTGGTAGCAGTTAACCTTGTTATTGCAGGTCTGCATTCTTATGCAGGTTCCTAAAATTGTGTCAATTTTATGACTGCCTTCACTGCCTTAAGTGAAGGCCTTTTTTAAAAAATCATGGCAAGTAGACTCGTGTTTATGTAAAATAATCGCAGGGAGGGATATACCTTATGGAAAAAGACGTGAAGATTTTAGTAGTGGATGATGAAGAAAGAATTAGACGATTATTAAAGATGTATCTTGAAAGAGAGAACTATATAATTGATGAAGCAGAAGATGGAAATGAAGCGCTGGCAAAATCGCTTGCCAACGACTATGACGTAATCCTTCTTGATTTAATGATGCCTGGGAAAGATGGAATCGAGGTTTGCCGTGACCTCCGTGAAAAGAAGTCAACACCTGTTATCATGCTAACCGCAAAAGGCGAGGAAGTGAACAGGGTACAAGGCTTCGAGGTTGGTACTGATGATTATATCGTCAAACCGTTCAGCCCTCGTGAAGTTGTCCTGAGAGTGAAAGCAATGCTGCGCCGTTCATCGAGCACAAGCTACTTGCAGACAGAGACGACTGCTAAAGATGTGATTGTTTTCCCTCATTTAACCATTGATAATGATGCCCATAGGGTTTTGGCAGATGGCAAAGAAGTCAGCCTGACTCCTAAGGAATATGAACTGCTATACTTCCTTGCGAAAGCTCCAGATAAAGTTTTTGATCGTGAACAATTATTGAAAGAAGTTTGGCATTATGAATTTTTCGGTGATTTACGAACGGTCGATACGCATGTTAAGAGATTGCGCGAGAAGCTGAACAAAGTATCTGAACAGGCTGCGAAAATGATCGTAACAGTCTGGGGGGTTGGCTACAAGTTCGAGGTAGTCAATGAATGATGTTTTGGCGCAGTGTAGTAGGTAAACTTTGGATTACCATCCTTTTGCTGGTTTCATTTGTGTTATTCATCCTGACAGTGATGCTGATGGAATTCTTTGAAAACTATCACATTAATGAAACCAGAAAAGGAATGACCAATACTGCAGAAAAAATAGCCAGGGTACTGGAAGATCATCCTGGCCAGGAGGAACAGTTAGGCCTTGAGATTGCATGGGAAATGGTTGATGATGACTCTAGAGTGACTGTCATTAAAGATAAGGATACTTATTTTTATTCACCAGGCGGAGAAGCCGCAACACATGTACCGATTTCATTTTTCATGAACGATCAGGACCTATCTGCGGTCTTCAAGAAGGACAAAACTGTCGATATCATCACTTCCCTGCCTGGCATTTCAAATGAGGTTGATGATACTCAATATTTAATGATCGGTGTTCCGCTTGACCAGTTTGAGCAAGGGAATGGGGCCGTATTCATTTATCAGTCGCTTGAAGTGATGGAAGAGACGACCAGGCTGACGACCAAGTTCATCTTGCTTGCAGCAGGCGTGGCAATAGTCCTTACGACAATCTTTGCTTTCTTCCTGTCCACCAGGATCACTGCTCCATTGCGGAAAATGAGGGAGGCAGCCTTTGAAGTCGCAAGAGGCAAGTTTGACACAAAGGTACCAATCCTCACTCATGATGAAATTGGGGAATTAGCAACTGCGTTCAATCAGATGGGCAGACAGTTGAAATTCAACATGAATGCATTGAGTCAGGAAAAAGAACAGTTGACAAGCATCCTTAGCAGCATGGCAGATGGAGTCATCACATTCAACCGTGATGGTACAATCCTGATTACGAATCCGCCTGCTGAAGTATTCCTGAGGTATTGGTATTATGAGCAGGGTCTTGCTTCCGAGAATACAGATGCCGTCCCTTCTGAAGTCATGGAGCTGTTCCAGCTTGCAGTCAATACGGAGAAAGAGCAGGTTGGTGAAATAACTGCCCAGGGAAGAACCTGGGTAATCATTGTCAGCCCGCTGTATAATAAAAGATTTATCCGGGGGGCTGTTGCTGTAGTCCGCGATATGACTGAGGAACGAAAGCTCGACAAAATGAGGGAAGATTTCATCGCCAATGTTTCACATGAATTAAGGACGCCAATTTCGATGATGCAAGGGTATAGTGAAGCGATTGTCGACGACATCGCACAGACGGATGAAGAAAAGAAGGAAATGGCTAAAGTCATTTACGATGAATCACTAAGAATGGGCCGCCTTGTTAATGAACTTCTTGACTTGGCCCGTATGGAAGCAGGTCATATTCTTCTGAACGTTGAATCCGTCGAAATTAATCCATATGTAAATCGGATTATCCGTAAATTCCATGGTTTGGCGAAGGAAAAGGGGATTGAGTTATCAGTCCAGTTCGATTCAGAAGAGCGAGATTTCCGTTTTGATCCGGACCGTATCGAACAGGTTCTTACCAACCTGATCGATAATGCAATAAGGCATGTCCCGGATTCGGCATCAGTAGTCATTAGCGGAAGAACCGATGAAAAAGGACTCTATTTTGAGGTGAGCGACCAGGGGCCTGGTATCCCTGAGGAAGACTTGCCATTCCTGTTTGAGAGGTTTTATAAAGGTGATAAATCCAGGACCCGCGGTGTATCTGGCACCGGCCTTGGACTAGCAATTGCCAAGAATATAATCGACGCACATCGAGGGAATATTTCGGTAAAAAGCAAACTCGGACAAGGAACGACATTTTCCTTTTTCATCCCTCGAAATATTGAATAACTTGCCGACTATTCTTGATTCACGAGGAACAATTAATAAGTCCATCTCATTTTTGGGATGGACTTGTTTGTGTTTTGGTAAGTATAGGATCATAAAGTGACTTAGGGGAAGACTACGCTGCCATTCATTACTACTATGAATGTGATCAATACGCCTCTTTCGGACAAACGCAGAGAGAAACAGGGGAAAAGTGTCCGTTAGAACGCCTCTATCGGACAAACACAGAGAGAAACAGGGGAAAAGTGTCCGTTAGAATGCCTCTATCGGACAAACGCAGAGAGAAACAGGGGAAAAGTATCCGTTAGAATGCCTCTATCGGACAAACGCAAAGGGAATCAGGGAAAAAGTGTCCGTTAGAACGCCTCTATCGGACAAACACAGAGAGAAACAGGGGAAAAGTGTCCGTTAGAATGCCTCTATCGGACAAACACAGAGAGAAACAGGGGAAAAGTGTCTTTTAGAATGCCTCTATCGGACAAACGCAAAGAGAAACAGGGGAAAAGTGTCCGTTAGAACGCCTTTATCGGACAAACGTAAAGAGAATCATGGGAAAAGTGTCCGTTAGAATGCCTCTATCGGACAAACGCAAAGAGAATCATGGGAAAAGTGTCCGTTAAAATTCCTCTATCGGACAAACACAAAGGGAATCAGGGAAAGTGTGTCCGTTGGTATCCCTCCACCAGGCATATTTACTCCATATACTCCCTAATTTTAGAAATTTATTTTTATTTTACGTAACATGAACAAATATTTTGTCCTCGAAAATTCCTTCCATTTCCATTCTAAAAATAATATAGTTAATATGAAACTTTTATTAATACTTTACGACTAATCTTATGAATACGGAGGCGAATAGAGCTATGAACTCCGTTTTTGATGAATTGTATCAAAAATATCATCATGACGTTTTTCAATTTTTATTTTATATGGTTAAAAGCAGGGAGCTGGCTGAAGACCTTGTACAGGAAGTATACATTCGCGTTTTGAAGGCATACGACCGGTTTGAAGGAAAGAGCAGTGAAAAGACATGGCTGTTTTCGATTGCCAAAAATGTTGCGATTGATCATTTTCGCAAACAGAAGGGCTGGAAGCAGCGATTGCTTGAATCATTTGATATGTCTGCACGCCAGGTAAGGGATGATCAGCCCCTTCCTGAAGAAGTGGCACTTCAAAGTGAAGAGATTCAAATGATGTACAAGTGCCTTGACCAATGCACGGTTGACCAGCGAATGGTCATCATCATGCGCTATATACATGAGTTAACTATCAGTGAAACAGCAGAAGCTTTATCATGGACGGAAAGTAAGGTAAAGACGACTCAGCACCGTGCTCTGAAGACATTGAAAAAGCTGATGGAAGAAATGATTGAAAAGGAAGGGATGACTAGTGAAAAAGTCACAGCTAAGCGATAAGCAGCTAGAAGAAATCCTCGGCCAAATGCCTAAGGTAAAAGATCATCGCGACTCTCGTGACATTTATCAGAATATCGCCCATCGTGTTGAAAAAAGAAAGAAAATGCCGACTTGGGTCATTCCAGGTGCAGCTCTGGCAGCCGTGCTCTTCCTTGCCTTCATCCTTTCGCCAGGATTGATGGGAAGCAACTATTCTGAGCAACAAAGCATGGACAGCAGTTCTGCAGATGGAGAAAAATCATCCATGGAAATGGATACAGCTGTCAGGGATGATACGGCCAATGAAAGTGCGAGCCGGGAGGAGAGCACTCTCATGATGGATGCAGCAGAAGGTGAAGAAGAAAAAGCAAAAGAATTCGCAGCAATGGATAAAGCAAATCCTTATGACGGCCTGATTTCTTTATATCCAGAAGAGGTAGACATTGAGACTACAGAAATCTTCACTTATGCAATTCCTGACGACCAGGCTATGGGAATCGTTCCGGTTACGGTAACAGCACCAAAGGAAGAAGGAAAGTCCTGGATTGACAGCTATACGGGAACGATGCCGAAGCTAATGGAAAAGGAATGGGGTTTATCCGAGTACTATCCAATGGATGCTACATGGAGTTACGACGAAGCGAAGAAGACATTGACAATGGATGTTAAACCAAACAACCCTTATAGTCAGGGAGCTACATCAAACGTCATTTTTGTTGACTCGATGACACAAAATTTTTCTGGTGTTGGAATAGAAAAAATGGTGTTGACAACTGAGGGCAAACCAGGGGTTGAATTAAGCAACTATGGCCCAATGAAGGAGCTCCCAATCAACGCAGAAGCAAAAAGCAGAAGAGCATACTTGTTCTTGACAGTTGAAGGAATGCCTAATCCATACCTTGTACCGACAAAAGAACAGCATAAAACAATCGGTGCTGCTTTTGCGCAAATGTGGAAGGTGGATGAAACAGGATACCTTTCACCTTCGCTACCTGATGGATTCAAACTGGCACAAACCAAGAAAACTGAAGACGATGTATTAGAGATTACATTAGAAGAGAATACAATCCTTGACGAAAATTTCCTGCCGAATTTAGAGGCAATCCTAATGACCGCCAGCGAGTTTGATTATACAGGTGTCCGATTCACAAACGCGAACATCGATCAAATTGGACCGTTCAATCTAAACGAAGTCCTCTCGCTGCCACTCGCACCTAACAAAAAGACCATTAACTAAAAGAAAGGCCACCCGGTCTTTCTTTTTTTTATGGATTGGAAATGGTCTCCAACCCCGGCTGAATAAACTAATTTTCCTTCTTTTGCATAAAAAAGCAGTTTCCCACCAATTATAACGAATGTGCTTTTTTAGCTGCTGCTTTTTCGACCAAACAGTTCTATTTTTGTACAGGCTGTCATAGGGATGAAAAGGGAGCAAAAAGTTAAGGAGGAAGAAAATGCAGGATTATATAAAGCGTTTACTCATTGCCGGGTTAATGGCACTCTGTATCAGTTTGCTATTTCTTGGCGGAAAGCACTCTCAGGCAGAAATGCTCGATATAAAGGAATTGACTTTAGATTGGGTTTGGCCAGCTGAAGGGGTCGTTACGGATTTATATGGAACACGCCATGGCCACCACAAGGGAATTGACATTGCAGGTAAATTCAAAACACCTATACATAGTGTTGATAAAGGAATTGTAACAAAGTCATATTATTCGGGATCATATGGACATGTTGTGTTCATTAAGCATGATAACAATCTGGAAACTGTATACGCCCATTTGAACAAAAGGAATGTTAAGGAAGGACAGGTCGTTCAGCAAGGAGATATTATCGGCCTGATGGGAAACACCGGCGATTCTTCTGGTGTTCATCTTCATTTTGAAATCCATGAAGAAAAATGGACATATGGAAAGGAAAATGCCGTAGACCCTGTATTGGCTTTGGGAGAAGCAGCTGTAGGACAACCTGTAGCAGCTATGGAGCAAAAAAGTAATGAAGTGTCGCTGGCAACAATCGCGAAGCTGCGTCTGACCGATGATACCTCCATTAATAATCAAGGTGAGAATGAAAGTGTGAAAATAAATGCACAGGATACAGTGGCTGCCGTCCCTCCGTCAAAAGAAAAACAGGTAAAGCATACCGTCCAAAAAGGAGAAACTCTCTGGGCAATAGCACGACAATATAACACATCGGTAGAAGCGATTAAGCAAAAGAATAACATAAATAATAGCCATATCTCTCATGGTGATATATTAGTAATCGAGCAATCAGATGATAAGAGTTATGTCGTTGCATCAGGGGATACACTGCATTCAATCGCAAGAAAGACAAACACATCTATTGAAAAATTAAAAGCCTTGAACAATCTTACGTCTGACACGATACGCCCTCAGCAAATATTAATAACCCGATAATCTAGCCTTGTACCGGTTATTATCTGAAAGTATAATAGGTAAAACGGTCACAAAGGGGATGGGGACTATGCTGACGGATTACCACAACCATTTGGAAAGAGGCACATTGACGCTTGATTATTTGAAACAGTTTACTGATACAGCCAATCAAAAGGGAATCCAGCATTTCGGGATTTCTGAGCATGCATATCATTTTTATCAGACTGCAGATATTTTACGCAACAGCTGGGTGGATGAACGAAGATTCTATGATATGGCAGATTACGTCCACCTTTTTCAGGAAGCCTGGAGAAACGAAATTGATGTTAAAATGTCAATCGAGATGGACTACACTCCTGGCAAGCATAAGGAAATGGAACAGTTCATCAAAAGCTATGACTTTGATTATGTAATTGGTTCGATCCATTGGATTGATGATTTTGGCATTGATCTTGCCGAGTATCGAAAAGAATGGGACAGAAGAGATGTTTATGAAGTTTATCGAAGTTATTTTGACCAGGTAGTAACACTGGCGCAGTCAAATTTGTTTGATATAATCGGGCATATCGATCTTGTAAAGATTTTTAAATATGTCCCTGAGGATGAAAGTTTCCTATTGGAACAGTATGATAGGGCGACAACGGCGTTGGCGCAATCCAAGACCTGTGTGGAAATAAGTACTGCAGGCTTGAGGAAGCCTACTCAGAATTTATATCCTGATGAAAGGCTATTGCAGATGTGCTTTGATAAGCAAATACCAATTGTGTTGTCATCGGATGCCCATGTACCTGAACATGTTGGTGCTGATTTTGATCAGGCTCTGACACTTGCCAGGCAAGTTGGGTATGAAGAAATTATCACCTTCTCCAAAGGGGAACGAAAATCATATCCTTTGGGTTAAAAAATAACAGGCCTCACCATAAGGAGGCCTGTTTGTTTAGAGTATAATACTGTTAATCGTGACGATGTCCTGCAGTGATTTCAGCTTGTCGATCATTTCATCTTCAAGCGGTTTGTCAAAAGAGAGAACCATGATGGCCTCGCCGCCAGCCTCTTTTCTGCCGACCTGCATTGTCGCGATGTTCACTCCGTGGTCACCCAGGACCTTTCCTACATGTCCGATCACACCGGGACGGTCCATATGCTGGATATACAGAAGGTTCCCTGATGGGTGGAAATCAATGTTAAAGCCGTCCAGGCTGACAATTCTTGGTCCGTAATGCTCGATGTAAGTTCCTCTTGCTGTAAAAGCTTCTCCGTCACCGCTGGCTTTTACTGTAATGGTATTTGCGTAACCAAATGAATTTCCAGTCACTTTTTCCCCAACCATGATACCGCGTTCTTTTGCAATATGGATTGCATTCACTTCATTTACTTTCACATCAATGCGGTTTTCGAAAAAACCTGCCAGCAGTGCCTTTGTTAAAAAGGAGGTTTCCAGTTCCGCAGCGGTACCTGAATAGGTGGCGGTAAGCTCACTGATTCCTTTGTTGTGGCATTCTGAGACAATCTTGCCCATTTCTTTCGCAAGCTGGTGATAAGGCTGTATTTTCTCATAGATTTCTTTAGACATCGCTGGGAGATTGATTGAGTTGGCAACAGGTTTATTTTCAAAATAAGTACTGATTTCTCTGGCGACCTGGGTGGCAACATTCAATTGCGCTTCTTTAGTTGAGGCTCCTAGGTGTGGGGTAGTGATGACAGAATCAAGTTTCAATAAAGGGTGGTCACCTGGGGGTTCAATTTCGAATACATCAAGTGCAGCACCGGCGACATGGCCCTTTTCAATGTAATGCGCAAGAGCGATTTCATCAATTATTCCGCCTCTCGCACAATTGAGGAGGTAAACTCCTTTTTTAGTTTGACTCAATGTCTTTTCATTAAGAAGTCCTTTCGTTTCTTTCGTCAAAGGTGTGTGGACCGAGATGATGTCCGTTTCAGCGAGAACCTCGTCAAAAGAAGATAATTGGACGCCTAAAACTTCAGCTCGCTCCATCGTCAGGAACGGGTCGTACACCTTAACTGACATCCCAAAAGCCCTGGCCCTTTTTGCGAGCTCTGAACCAATCCTTCCCAAACCAATAATTCCTAATGTTTTTCCGTAGAGCTCATTGCCGATATATTGGTTTCTTTTCCATTCTCCCTTTTTAACAGAGGAGTGTGCCTGGGGGATATTTCTCATTAGTGCGGACATCATCGCAAAGGTATGTTCTGCGGTTGAAATGGTATTTCCATCTGGGGCATTGACGATGATAATTCCTCTTTTTGTCGCTTCGGCAATATCGATATTATCGACTCCGACTCCAGCCCGGCCGACGATCTTTAACGATGGCATTCTATCCAGCAGTTCTGCGGTGACTTTCGTTGCGCTCCTGACGATAAGAGCATCGACTTTTTGTATATCAACACTGCCAGAGTCAACACTCCCGATATGTACCTGGATACCATCCTGTTCTAATAATGGCTGTAAGCCTTCTTCCTTTATTGAATCTGCCGCTAGAACCTGGAACATCCATTCTCACTCCTTTTATTAAAGTGGTAATTTTCTGATTATT
The DNA here is from genome assembly GCF_002874535.1 of Mesobacillus jeotgali. GTDB lineage: Bacteria > Bacillota > Bacilli > Bacillales > Cytobacillaceae > Mesobacillus > Mesobacillus jeotgali. Next base: position 2,885,087 of record NZ_CP025025.1, on the reverse strand, counting down.
TTACAAGACGAATATTCTTTTGTCAAACCGTATAATTGTTCATAAATAGAATGAAAGCGCAATCAAAATCCATGGATTAATACTAAATATATTCTTTTATTCCGAATTTAGCAGAAGTTTTTTAAAAAAATCAACAAGCATCAGAAACAGAATGTGTTTTATTAAAGCGGCGTCAAAAAATCGTCACAAGCATACACCTTCACAAATTATCTTTTTTTCAGTATAATGAACTTGTTAAATTAAATATGGTCTATCTTCGGGGCAGGGTGAAATTCCCGATCGGCGGTAATGAGATTTTTTCTCTAAGCCCGCGAGCCTGTAAGGGCAGGATTTGGTGCGATTCCAAAGCCGACAGTATAGTCTGGATGGGAGAAGATGGAGGTTCTGCAGACGTTCAAAAAATGCAGGTTTTGAACGTTTATTAAGCATGCCTTTCACAAAACTCCCTCAAGCTCAGAACTTGGGGGTTTTATTTGTTACGGGTATGTGATGCTGAATCTTTCTTCTTTATGTGAGATGGATCTCTATAAGGAGAGAGGAAAAATGAAAAAATTTAGTGTTAAAGCAATGGTATCAATTGGTATGCTGAGCAGTATCTCTTATGTATTGATGCTGCTGAATTTTCCGCTGCCGCCGTTCCCGAAATTTTTAATGGTCGATTTCAGCGATCTTCCTGCATTGATTGCTGCGTTGATTTTTGGTCCGGTAGCTGGTATTTTAGTAGAATTCTTGAAGAATACGCTTGATTATTTCATGACAGGCAGTGATACTGGTGTACCAGTAGGCCATGCTGCCAACTTTGTTGCAGGAGTTTTATTCATTCTGCCAACTTACTATATTTATCAACGGATGAAATCCAATAGAGGAATGACGTTTGCCTTAGTGGCTGGGACAGCAAGTATGGCTATCCTGATGAGTATCCTTAATTACTACGTTTTCCTTCCTGCCTACACATTGTTCTTGAACATGCCAGCAATGTCTGGACCGGAAGCAAGGGCTATGATTGTTGCAGGGATTCTACCATTCAATTTCGTTAAAGGCATACTGATGTCTGTCATTTTCATGCTGATGTTCACAAGGATGAAAACATGGATTGAGAGACAGCAAACATTCAAAAGTGCATAAACTCATATGAGATATTATACAAAAGCAACGGCCTGCACCGTTGCTTTTTAATTTATAGTTGGCTAAAAAAGATATTGAGTAAAACCTGAGCTATCTACGCAAATGTTATAGTTCGTAGCAGATAAAAAGCAAACAGCTCTATAAAAAAAATTCCCGCTTATAAGCGGGAATTATGTATTTCTTTATTCGAACTTTGTAGCATCTCCGTTAAATGGCTCATCTGCAACTTTGATTGAGTCAGTTGGGCAGCCTTCGAAAGCGTCCATCATGTCGTCAATTAATACATCAGGAATCTCAACGATACCTTCATTTTCATCAAGTGTTACGAATGCGATGCCTTCATCGTCGTAATCGTAGATATCTGGAGCAGCAGCACCGCAAGCTCCGCATGCAATACAAGTTTCTTTGTCAACAATTGTGTACTTAGCCATGATATAATTCCTCCCAAGTGTTTAACAATAATATGCTGTTTTCACTAAAATAGTGAAAACGTATTCCTCATACCTATTGTAAAACTGTATCGCCAACATTTCAATAAAAAAAGTATTGAGAATGCTTATCACACAAGGCATTGAATGGTTTTTTCGTTGAAAATAAAACATTTCACTGGATATTTTCATGTTAAAATAATGGTATATTATTTTTCTGCTATAGTGGGCGCCGAATATTATCGTGCCCTTTGCTTAATTTTTCATTCAAAGGTGATGTTATGGGGATAACGTATTTGGAGACAGTTGTTTTATCAATATTGAAACGGATCAATGGTGAAAGAACCATCTATTCGTTATTTCACCTTTTACAGGGAAAGCGTTCCTCCCAGACGATTCAGGACGCTCATTTATATAAGATCACCCCATACTTTCATACATATCCCTCAGTTACTCGAGAAGGACTAGAAAAAATGATTAACCGGCTGCAGCATAGAGGGCTGGTGGAGGAAATAGCAGATACGAAGGTAATGTTAACAGGAAAGGGCGAAGCCACCCTGGAACAGGAGTTGTCTAAATACAGGCTTCCTGACTATCTAAATGGCTGGAAATATCACCAGGTGACTGATACTTTTTGGGAGAGGTTAACGTTGCTTATTCAGGTGAGTTCAAATCTGATTAACCAAGAACGCTCCTTTATACCTGTCAGGAATAAGCGAGAAACCCTTACCTGGGTAAAACAATACATTAAGCAACAAAATGAAGATCGATATAAGCTGGCAGAAAGGCTGTATGGTGAGCTTATATGTGCACTGGACAATGAAAAGACAAAGCCCGAACTGGTTGTTTTAAGGTTGACAGGCTACAGGAAAATTGGTTTGACGACTATGCAGGCTGCCGAATGGATTGGACTGGAACCAGCTCACTATCATTTCGAATTCCTGAATTGCTTGCATGCAATGTTTGATAAGGTCCTGGGGAATTCAGAAGCTTATCCATTACTTAATGGATTGATCAGGAAGGCAGAGCGTAACGTTCCTTTGACGATTTCGACAGATAAGACATATAAATTAATGCAGAAGGGTTACACCCTGGAAGAGATAGCGGCTGTCCGAAATCTAAAACAAAGCACTATCGAGGATCATGTTGTGGAAATTGCTCTCTCTATCAAGGAGTTCAATATAGATCACTATGTTCCTCTGAATAAAAGGGAAAGCATTCTACAGGCAGCACAGCGGAATTCTGCTAAAAAGTTAAAGCAAATCAAAGAACAAGTGGCTGATGCTTCCTATTTTGAAATCAGGCTTGTTCTGGCTAAATATGGTGATGTGGAATGGAGTTAAAAAGATATTTAAAAAAGCATTTTAAGTTCGAGGAGTTCCGTCCAGGGCAGGAAGAAACGATTGAATCCGTTTTAAAAGTAAGACATACGATCTCTATGTTGCCAACTGGAACGGGAAAGTCCCTGTGCTACCAACTTCCGGGCTATCTAGTGGACGGGCCGGTCTTGATTGTTTCACCGCTGCTGTCCCTCATGCAGGATCAGGTTGAGCAAATGATGGCAATGGGTGAAAAGAGAGTGATTGCCTTGAATTCCTTTTTGTCACCACAGCAAAAGGCCAAAGCCCTGGAAGAACTTGAAAGGTTTCGGTTTATTTTCATATCTCCAGAAATGCTCGGGATTGAATCTGTATTGAATCGGATCAGGAAATTGTCTTTATCACTGTTCGTTGTGGATGAGGCACACTGTATCTCTCAATGGGGATACGATTTTAGGCCGGACTACCTCAAGCTTGGAGAATTCAGGGAGAAGCTTGGACAACCATTGACGCTTGCGCTAACAGCCACGGCGTCAAAAGAAGTTCGAAAGGATATTGCCGAAAAGCTCCATTTAGGAGATTGGAATGAGGTTGTCTATTCTGTAGACCGCCCTGCTATTTCACTAGCTTTGGAGTTTGCATCTGCCTTTCAGGATAAGCTGGACCGGGTAGTTGAGCTGGTGAAATATTTAAAGGGGCCAGGGATTATTTATTTTTCCAGCAAAAAAGTCGCTGAGCAAACTGCAATGCATATGAGAGAAAAAGGAATCAAGAATACCATGGCATATCATGGTGGACTGGACTCAGAAAGCCGGGTCCTCATACAGCAGCAATTCATCAATGGTCAACTTGACGTCGTATGTGCTACCAGCGCTTTTGGAATGGGAATCAATAAAGAAAATGTCCGGTATGTGATTCATTTTCACATGCCTATGCAAATAGAGTCCTACCTTCAGGAAATAGGAAGAGCGGCAAGAGATGGCCGCGATTCAATTGCCATCCTGATATACTCGCCAGGAGACGAACAACTTGCTTATCAGCTCGCTGAAGGTGAGCTCCCTGATCAATATCAGATTGAAAGGCTGTTTGCATTTTTAATCGATAACCAAATTGCTTATAAAGATCTTGCCGACCGCGCCGAAGACCTATCAGTGATATGCGGCTTCACCGAGATTCAATGGAGGATTGTCGAAGATTACCTCTGTAATATTGAAGCGCTGGATTATAAGATGGATAAACAGAGTCTCCTCCAATTGATCGAAAATCGCTTGGAGGTTAAAAATACCAAAATTAAGAAGATGCTTGGTTGGATTCATACCAGGGAATGTAAGAGGAAAGTTATTTTGGAAATGTTCGGCGAAGAATTGCAAGAACGGCCACGGAATTGCTGCATCAGCTGTGGAATAGAAATGGACCATTATAAAGAAACCGAACCATCCAGTGAACTATCGCCAGCTGCGGTGGACTGGAAGCAGGAATTGGCTGCAATCCTATTGATGAGAGAGCGGATATAATGAAAGATGAATATAGGGAAACTGTGGCAGGGCTTACTGAAAAAGAACTGCTTTTCCACTTAGTTGCTACGCAAATTTTACTATTAACGATTTCAACTATATTAGGTATGATATTGTTTGATAGCTTGACTGAATTCAAAGGATTATTTATTTGGGGCGATTGGAACATTTTATCGATTGGGTTAGTTGCTGGTCTGGCAGTCGTGGCTTTGGACTTCACCCTTATGAAATATCTGCCAAAGTCGTACTATGACGATGGAGGTTTGAACGAAAGAATATTTAGAAATAGAAGTGTATTTCAAATCATGCTTATTGCGGCGATGGTAGCAATCAGTGAGGAAATCCTTTTTAGGGGAGTCATTCAGACAAACACAGGGTTGATCATATCTAGCCTGATTTTCGCAGTAGTTCATTACCGCTATCTGTTTAATTGGTTTTTGTTTACTAATATCATTTTATTGAGTTTCTTGATTGGCTATATTTATATGATGACAAATAATCTAGTTGTAACCATTGTGATGCATTTTATCATTGATTTTATTTTAGGTTTGATCATTAAATTCAGGACTCAAGCAACAATTGGGGGTACAGACAGTGAATAAGGAAAAACCTATAAGGGACCAGGCGGAGAGGCTGAGAAAGAAAGTAGAGCGCAAATCTGAGCATACTGTTGAGAAAAAGGAATCCCTTCCTCCAAGAAGTGAGATGCACAAGCAAAAACAGAAAAAAACCAAGGTCAAAGTAAAATATCCTGTCATAAGGTTGATGGCTCTGTTTTTCATCTTGCTGCCTATTTCTTTTTTTAGCATTATCTCGTATTTGGATGGCACTAAGATGCCTTTGAATAAGTCGCTGGAACGTGCCGGAGTGGAAATGATCAATGTGGAAAGTCGGGATGATGGAAAAGGTGAGGACCAAGTAGAAGACCAAGAGGCACCATCTTATGAAGAAATTGCTGATCCAAAGGAAATCGATGTTGTGGCAGCCGGGCCTGCTCCATCAAGCAACGGGGACAAAAACACTGCGGAAGCCTCTGGTGACAGTGATGATAAAGAAGGCGGAAACTTAACAGCTTCTGCCGAGTCTGAGAATGAGCAAGCAGACACAGAAGGCACCAAACCAACAGGTGAAGCCGAATCCGCAAGCGGTGAAAAGATCGTTTATCATACTGTCAAACCGAATGAAACATTATTCAGAGTGGCGATGACATATTATAAATCCCAGGAAGGCATCCCAATCATAAAAAAAGCTAACAACATCCAGGGAAATGAAATTCAGGCAGGACAAGTGTTAAAGATACCTATCAAAAATTAGTCAGAGTGAAAAAGAGACTTATTGATATTTGCTGTCTTTTAGATTTTCTTGAGGACCAAAGGGAAAAAGCCGGATTCAGTCCATATTTATGGAAGTGGTCCGGTTTTTTCTTGTTTACAGTCTTATTTTTGGATCAATATCATAACTCCATGGACAAGTTCATAAAAATTATAAAAGGCTGTTTTCGTAAAGATTGTTGTTAAATCCTAAAGCCGATTTTAACTTGATAAAAAGCCAATTTGTAGTTCGGTATCAAGTTTGCAAGCTCTTTTCTCATAATAAGCTTTAATTGTTTGTGAAGAAATATAGATTATCCAATCCTGTTTTGTTGTCAATAGCAATGAAGTTTGAGAAAAGAGTTTTATAAAAAGGGGAGGGCTTGCCATGGAACAGGAAATCGAGAACCTGGATGATCGTACGGATCCTGCAACTAAAAGGATGCTTCAGAATGTAATTGACCGGAAGAAAAAGTTTGACCGGTATAAATCCCGCCATCTTATGTCAGTATGGGTGACGATTGGGTTGATATCTATCTATTTCTACTATCTTTATATTACGGTGTTAAAGCCGTATTCTTATTCTTTCGCTGAGATTTTTTCGGTGTATGTCCAGAATTCCGCGAATTTATATTTTCTCATCTTGACTGTCGGGACATATGGGTTGATGATCCTGTTTAAGGAGAAGCGTGAAAAGGCAGAGAAAGAATACCAGGCGCTTCGTTGTGAAATAGTAGACCGAAGTAAGGATTTATGGAAAAAAGAAGAAGAGTGGAAGAACCGCCATATAGTGTTTGATATGATGAAGAAAAAGTTTGATATTAATTTGTTTCACGAAAATAAATAGAAGCATCCAAAACGGATGCTTCTATTTATTTTAGAATACTCGCTTTTTTCCTTGTTCATCCTTGAGAATTTCCACTGCTTCACGGAAGCGTTGGGAGTGGATGATTTCGCGTTCCCTGAGGTATCGTAATCCATCATTCAGGTCAGGGTCATCGCTCATATTGATAATCCATTGATAAGTAGCCCTTGCCTTTTCTTCCGCAGCAATATCTTCATACAGGTCTGCAATCGGATCACCTTTAGCAGCGATATAGGATGCAGTCCATGGCACGCCTGCGGCATTATGATAGAAAAGAGCACTATCATGGTTAGCGTAGTGTGCGTCTAGTCCAGCCTGCTTCATTTGCTCAGGTGTTGCGTCCTTAGTTAATTTGTAAATCATTGTGGCGATCATTTCCAAGTGAGCGAATTCTTCTGTACCAATATCAGTCAATAACCCGATTACTTTATCAGGAATAGTATAACGCTGGTTTAAGTATCGAAGTGCTGCAGCCAGCTCTCCGTCAGCACCGCCATATTGCTCTACCAGGAATTTAGCGAGCATGGGGTTACAGGTGCTAACTTTTACGGGATATTGCAATTTTTTTTCATAAAGCCACATTTTCCTTACCCCCTCCTAAATTAAGTTTAGATCTGCCAAGGCCAAGGAGCGTCATCCCAGTTCCATGGATATCCAGAATAGCTATTTCCATATTGTTGGAGGGGTCCATACATGCTTTCAACTACCTTCTTTAGCCGGCGCCTTTCTTTTGCGAAATGATTGAATTGGTTGATGGCTTCATAATCCTCTGGATGGGTGTCTAAGTACAGTGTGAGGTCTACAAGAACAAAATCTACAGCCTGAAGTTCTTCCATGGCAGCATAAAATTCCTTTGGCAACTGCTTCATGAGTGATCATCCTCCCTTGGAGCTTCGTATGGCGAATACCAAGGATCATAAAAAACCTTCCACAGTGTCCCTGTTCTTAGTGCTTGCATTGGAGTGAACTGTTCTAGATTCGGCGGCTGAAAGCCCAGAAATAAATTTGGCGGTGTAGAGTATGTTTTTGCCTTAATGGGCGGACAAGGATCGAAGGGACTGGCGTACGGATACCATACTCTTCTATGTGTAGACAAACTAAGCCCTCCTCTAAATGAACTTCATTTCATTTTATGAGCAAAATTTCATTTCATGTTAAATTTATCTGGCAGGCAGGGATTTTTAAAAATCTGTAGAATTATATATATATATGGCAGTACTTTAAATTTGAGGTGAATTGAATGTTTGTTAAAAGTATTATGATACCGAAGTACAAATGCATTACTGTACAACAGGATGAGACATTGCAAAGTGTGTTAGAAAAGTTGGATGGTAATGAGATTGATGGAGTTCCAGTATTGGATGGTGACAAATATGTAGGCGTCGTCACGAGACATGGAATTTATCAGAAATTCTTTAATACCGGTGGACAGAAGGATGAATTTCTACAAAGCAAATATGCGAAGGATATCTTGACTCTACAGGATCAAATCCTTCATGGTATTGAGGTTTTCGAAACAACATTGGTGAAATTGAAAGATATTCCGTTAATGGCGGTAATAGATGAGAATGGGAAATTCCAGGGAGCTGTAACCCGCTCTGATGCTCTGGATCAGTTCCAGAGTGCTTTTGGTGTACATAGAGAGGGTGTCAGGATTGCGTTTACTTCTGTAGAAACGGAAGGCCGTATCGCAAGGCTGGCTGATATTGCTCACCAGTTCCATGAACATATTATCTCGTTGGTTACTTTTGATGAGACAGACAAGCTTGTCCGCAGAATTGTCATGAAGATAGAAAAGAAAGACAACATTGACAAATTTGTCAAGAAGCTGGAAGAGTCAGGATTCCGCATTCTTGATATTCATGAAGTTTGATTTTTTCTATACGGAAATAAAGACAAGGGCCTTTCATACATTGTGTATGAAAGGTTTTTGTATGCTTTGGAAAGTTTTAAGGATGGTCATTGGTTTGCTTTGCGGTTACCTGTTTGTCATTTCTCTCTCAGCTATATTTCCGTTCCACTACGAGGAGTTCCTGGGTGAGTTTATATTAAATCCATTTGAGTTCCTTGCCGGAGCTGTGGCTCTTGTATTCGGCATGTATGCAATCGGAGGATTGATCAGGGATGGGGGAGTTGCTGTCATAAGTGCATATAAAGGATATAAAAACACAGTACCTGATATTATTTTAGCAATTTCCTGTCTAAGCTCATTTTTTCTGCTATCACCTATAGGGGCTTGGCAGACAGCAATTTTTTTCGTTTTCTGCTTGCTTTATGGTATGATGTCTTTTAGCTCACCAGAGGACACAAATGAAAGCTAGATAAGGTATTGCGGGAGGCAGAAATGGATTTGATTTATTTTATAATCGGAATGCTGCTGATCGGCAGCTTCCTTCTACTATATATGTATCGCCAGGCCTTTACAGACAGAGTGCTGAATCAGGAAATCCGGTTGAAGGAATTTCCGGAGAGCTTTGGGTCTGTCAAAATCTTTTTTATATCAGATATCCATAAGAGGATTATTCAAGATTCAATAATCAACGAGGTGAAAGGAAAGGCCGACCTTGTGGTTATTGGAGGAGATCTCGCGGAAAAAGGCGTTCCTTTGGAGAGGGTGTCTGCCAATATAGAAAAATTAAAAACGATTGCCCCAGTATTCTTCGTCTGGGGAAACAATGATTATGAATTCAACTCACATGAACTAGACTCACTGCTTTACCACCTGGGTGTTAAAGTACTAGACAACACAGCAGTGAAATTTGAATCGGGTACTGGGGATGTATTGCATATTTTAGGCATTGATGACTTAGGTCTTGGTAAAAGCAGGCTGGACCTGGCAATAAGTGATGCGGATGAAGAAGGATTCCGGATTCTTGTAAGCCATAACCCCGCCATCGTTAACAGTCTCAAGCCAGAGTACAATATTAGCCTCGTCTTAAGCGGGCATACACATGGGGGGCAGATCAGGGTATTCGGGTTTGGTCCTTATGAATTAGGTGGTATTAAAATGAAGAATGGTGCAACGGTGCTCACCAGTAATGGGTATGGCACAACTGGTGTGCCTCTTAGACTTGGAGCCAGAGCTGAGACCCATCTACTTACATTGGTTGCGGATTCCAAAACAGCAGATTGAAGTTTTACACAGGTCCCGCAGCACGGCTATAATCGGTAGTACAGGTAATAACGGAGGTTTTAGGATGGGGAACGGCGCAGGAAAATATAATATTAAAGCAGTATCCAAAATGCTTGGTATTCAGCCCGGGACACTTAGGGCTTGGGAGAGAAGATATCAGATGATTGCCCCTGTCAGAAATGAATCCGGTCATCGATTGTATACCGAGGAGCATGTAGAAATTTTGCGGTGGCTGATCTCAAAAATAAATCAAGGCTTTACCATCAGCCAGGCTGTGTCTTTGCTTGAAAATTCAGCTTTATCAGTGGAAAAGGCTGAAGTGCCTAAAAGGGACATGGTTGATGAGATTGGAGACAAGCTGTTGACTGCACTTCTTGACTTCAATAGTGCCAAAGCTCATGAATTGATTAACCAGGCCTTCAGTTTGTTTACAATTGACAAAACTGTTATTGATTTATTAGGCCCGATTTTGATTAAGGTGGGCGATTTGTGGGAAGAGGGAAGTATAACGACTGCACATGAGCATTTTGCTTCGTCATTTATACGTTCGAGAATTGAAGGATTATCAAATTCATTTCCGCACAATTCATTCCTGCCAAAGTCAATTGCTGTATGCGGGCCTGGAGAAAGACATGAACTAGGTTTATTAATCTATACATTGTACTTAAGGCGAAAAGGATTTGAGGTAGTCTTCCTGGGCACAAGCCTTGCTGAGAATGATCTTGAGGTAGTGGTGGAAAAGGTGAAACCAAAGTTCCTCTTCTTATCCTGCACTCTTGATGAAAATAGAGAAGCAACTTTGAAGCTTGCCGAGGAGATTAATATAATCTTTCCAGATCTTTTTATAGGGCTCGGTGGTATTGCAATTGACTCGATGCCGTTAGAGCAGCAGGAAGAATATCAAGAGAACATTGTAGGCATGACAAGAGCGGAATGGGAAAAATGGTTGAAAAAGCGCATTGATCAATTTAAATAACTCACCAACCTGCGATATTTTCATAAACTAAAATAAGAGCTTTGTCGATGGCAGGGGGCATGAATATGCGCTTGGAACGATTAACCACTAATAAAATTAAGATATTCCTTACGATAGATGATTTATCCGACCGGGGATTGACCAAAGAGGATATATGGAAGGATTCGTTGAAGTGGCATCAGCTTTTTCACGATATGCTTGAGGAAGCCAGCGAAGAATTCGATTTGGATATCATCGGTTCAGTTGCAGTGGAAATTTTTTCATTGCATGCCCAGGGGATGGTCATGATCGTCACAATGATCGAACAGGATGAAGATGAGGAGCAGTTTGATGATGGGATTATCGAAATGCAGGTCACGGTCGATGGAAGCGAAGACATTTTGTTTGAATTCGAAAATGTCGAGGACGTGATCCAGCTGGCAAAAAGACTCTTGGACTCCGGTATTGAAGGAGGCAGCCTGCATTTTATGAATGACCATTATTACTTGCTTATGAATGGAATATTGCCTGATGAGACCAATAAGACGGTGTCATTAATGGCAGAATACGGAGTTCCATCAATATTGAGCATCCATAGACTGCTCGAATATGGGAACGAGATTATGGAAGAACGTGCAGTCGAAAGCCTTGTCCATTATTTTATGAAATAATGGAAGGCTTCGGCTTTTTTTATGGAAGATATTGTGTTAGAAAGGTGCTTGTGGTTTTAGGTCTTTTAGGCAAAAATATGGCTGATTGCTAAGGTGGGATTTTTAGAGTATTTTTTATGGAGTTATCTTCAAATCTGACTCTTAAAATACAGTATTGTCACCAAACAATGTCTTATTATTCAGTCAATTTATTATCAAGTCAATAATAATAAGGACTTAAATGGTAGCGTTTTCATTCAATAATCAAAAAATGCGGAAAACTGTTTTTTTCTTCTTGCATAAAATAACCAAAGGTGTATACTAATCCATGAAAGCAGACAACATCCGCAAAAGTGATTTAGGAGGTTTATCAATGGTAGCCGCAAACGGTAATGAAAATCCAAATAAAGAAGACAAACATGACGTCTTACGATCTACACAAACTGTTATTCACAAGGCTTTGGAAAAACTCGGATACCCTGATGAGGTTTTTGAGCTTTTAAAGGAGCCGCTCAGGATGATGACAGTGAAAATTCCTGTCAGAATGGATGACGGATCTGTTAAAGTCTTTACTGGCTACCGGGCGCAGCACAATGATGCAGTGGGTCCAACAAAGGGAGGAATACGTTTCCATCCAAACGTAACGGAGAAAGAGGTAAAAGCCTTATCAATCTGGATGAGCTTGAAATGTGGCATTGTCGATCTGCCATACGGCGGTGGAAAAGGCGGGATTGTTTGTGATCCTCGCGATATGTCGTTCAGGGAACTGGAAAGATTGAGCCGAGGATATGTCCGTGCGATCAGCCAGATCGTAGGACCAACAAAAGACATCCCGGCACCTGATGTTTTTACGAACTCGCAGATTATGGCTTGGATGATGGATGAATATAGCCGTATAGATGAATTTAACTCTCCAGGATTCATTACAGGCAAGCCGCTGGTACTCGGTGGTTCACATGGTCGTGAATCGGCAACAGCAAAAGGGGTTACGATTTGTATCCGTGAAGCTGCAAAGAAAAAGGGAATCGAGCTTGAAGGTGCAAGAGTTGTCGTCCAGGGATTCGGTAATGCCGGAAGCTACTTAGCTAAGTTCATGCATGATGCTGGAGCTAAAATCATCGGAATATCTGATGCTTACGGTGCGCTTCATGATCCAGAAGGACTTGATATCGACTACTTGCTTGACCGTCGAGACAGTTTTGGGACAGTAACCAAATTATTCAATAATACAATTACTAATAAAGAATTGTTGGAACTTGATTGTGACATCCTTGTTCCAGCTGCGATAGAAAATCAGATTACTGAAGAAAATGCCCACAATATCAGGGCTAGTATCGTCGTTGAGGCTGCAAACGGCCCAACAACGCTGGAAGCAACAGAAATCCTTACAGAACGCGGTATCCTGCTTGTGCCGGACGTCCTTGCCTCCGCTGGTGGAGTAACAGTTTCTTACTTTGAATGGGTACAAAACAATCAGGGGTATTATTGGACGGAAGAAGAAGTCGAAGACAAGCTTGAAAAGGTTATGGTTAAATCCTTTGACAGCATCTATGATACAGCCCAGACACGCAGAGTAGACATGCGTCTTGCTGCTTATATGGTCGGTGTCCGCAAAATGGCTGAAGCTAGCCGCTTCAGGGGCTGGATTTAAAAGTAGAAAAGGGTTCTTCATTGAATCTTATGGTGAAATCTCCTATCATTTAATGATGGGAGATTTTTTTATATCCTTGATAAGGTTTATATAGATCCATAAGGAGTGATTTTCTACATGAATAAGGAAGATGTCATCATTGTCGGGGGTGGCCCATGTGGTCTTGCTGCCGCTATTGCACTGAAGAAAAAGGGATTGAATCCGCTTATCATCGAAAAAGGAAATATCGTGAATGCGATTTATAATTATCCAACCCACCAGACATTTTTTAGCAGCAGTGAAAAGCTTGCCATTGGCGATGTCCCCTTCATAACCGAGAACCTTAAACCAAAGCGTAATCAAGCGCTCGTTTATTACCGGGAAGTCGTCAAGCGGGAAAAGCTCAGAATCAATAAATATGAGAGGGTCACAGAAATAGTAAAAAGACAAGAATCTGTCTTTGAGGTGACAACAGATAAACAGAAATACACCTCGGAAAATATCGTCATCGCCACCGGTTATTATGATAATCCTAATTTCATGGGTATCCCGGGCGAACAGCTGGAAAAGGTCTCACACTACTTCAAGGAGGCACATCCTTTCTTTGACATGGATGTTGCAGTCATTGGCGGAAAAAACTCAAGCGTGGATGCTGCGATAGAGTTAGAGAAGGCGGGGGCGAGAGTAACAGTCCTATACCGAGGAGCAGAATATTCGCCAAGCATCAAACCGTGGGTGCTGCCAGAATTCGAAGCACTAGTTAGATCTGGCGTTGTTGATATGGTATTTAGTGCAGATGTCAAAGAAATCACTGAAGACTCCATTGTTTATGATCAGGAAGGCCAGACGGTAAAATTGAAAAATGACCATGTATTTGCGATGACTGGTTACCGGCCGGACCACGCCTTTCTTGAGAAAATGGGCGTGAAAATTGAGGCAGATACAGGCCGGCCATATTTTAACCCTGAGACAATGGAAACGAATGTACCAGGAATATTTATTGCCGGAGTAATTGCTGCAGGGAATAATGCAAACGAAATATTCATCGAAAATGGACGCTTCCATGGCGGACAGATTGCGGATGCAATATCGAATAGAAAATAGGTATGTAAATAGGTGGGAGAATCCCGCCTATTTTTATAGGAGGAGTTAAACCCGGCTAGTATACTACGGAACGAAAAGGTGGAAGCCATCAGCTTTATTGGTGCCTATTTTTCCGAAAACAGGATTTTTAGGTCACCAATCAGCTTCATTGGAGCCCTGTTTTACCGGCACCAGGATTTTTAGGTCACCAACCAGCTTCATTGGTGTCCTATTTTTCTGGCACCAGGATTTTTAGGTCACCAATCGTCTTCATTGGAGCCTGTTTTTCTGGCAACAGGATTTTTAGGTCACCAATCGTCTTCATTTGAGCCATGTTTTACCGGCAACAGGATTCTTAGGGCACCAATCAGCATCATTGGCAGTTTGTTTTTACAAAAAAACTGGAATTATGGATCGCCAATCATTAAAAGGATCGTAACCGATAGAAATCCAGCAAAAAAAATGAAAAAGCGGTGTCTGATTAAATTCAGGACGCCGCTTTTTCATATTATTCCCTTCTAAAACATGAACATCTCAGTAATTTCATCCATGTTATCCGTTTTAGCAAGAGCAACTAGCAGTTTGATCCTTGCTTTCTGTCCATTCAGGCCGTTTGAGAAGATGACGCCTAATTCCTTCAGGTGCTTGCCTCCGCCTTCATAGCCATAAACATCCTGGACAATGCCGGCAAAGCTCCTGGAAACAATGACGACAGGGATATTGTTTTTAATAAAGTCTTTTACCCCCTCTAGCGCTGCGGGTGGGAGATTGCCTTGTCCAAGAGCTTCGATCACCACTCCATCAACTTTCAATTCGAGTAACGCTTTGAGTAGGGATGAGTCCATTCCCGCGTGGGCTTTAATCAGTGACACGTTCTTTTTGATGTCCTTAACAGGATAGTTTTCATGTTTAGTAGGAGTGTGGTGGAAAAGAACTCCCCTTTTTGTGACTATTCCAATCGGGCCGTATTGCGGGCTTTGAAAGGTTGAGATATTGCTAGTATGCGTTTTGGTGACGTTCACTGCCGTGTGGATCTCATCATTAAGGACAACAAGGACTCCCTTACCCTTTGCATCTGGGCTGGAAGCAACACTTATGGACGAAATTAAATTATATAGTCCATCTGAACCGATTTCATTGCTTGACCGCATGGCGCCAGTAACGACGACCGGGAAGCTGGCCTGGCAGGTGAGATCCAGGAAATATGCTGTCTCTTCAAGTGTATCTGTTCCATGAGTGATTACGGCTCCGTCGATATTGCCCTTTTTATCATAATCCTCGAGGATGTATTTTAACTCCATCATCTCTTTTGGTGTAATATGTGGAGAGGGCAAATTGAACGGCTCTTCAACAACAAGGTCAGCCAAACCGGATAAAAGGTCAGTTCCCTCTGTCAACGGGTTATTCGTCCCTGGTTTAACTGCTCCGCTTGTATCCTCGCTCATGGAAATGGTACCGCCAGTATGAATCAATAAAATATTCTTCTTCAAAACTATTACCTCCGAAAGACCAGTGAGAAAGAATAATAATCCATTTTCTTTCTTCTAATTACATGATACGATTAAAAAAACAAATTGAAAAGAGGACAGCATATGCTGGGAATAGTTACTGCCGGGGTAGCTCCGGGTCTGGCGCTGTTAAGTTATTTTTATTTAAGGGACCAATATGGGTCAGAGCCGCTATCACTGGTTTTTAAAATGTTTATATTCGGTGCATTGCTTGTATTTCCGCTTATGTTCATTCAATATGTACTCTCTGCTGAGGGATTGTTCCAGGATGACTTCATTAAAGCATTCGGGACGGTTGGCCTTTTAGAAGAATTCTTTAAATGGTTTATCCTTTATTACACGATTTTCCAGCATATTTCCTTCGATGAACCTTATGATGGAGTCATCTACAGTGTGGCTGTATCCCTTGGGTTCGCATCGGCTGAAAATATTTTTTACCTGCTTGCCAATGGTCTTCAGGACGCACTTGGCAGGGCGCTGTTGCCTGTTTCGAGCCATGCGCTCTTTGGGGTCATCATGGGTTACTATATAGGTAAGGCAAAGTTTTCACCAGTGGTTCAAAAGAAGTGGATCATGCTTTCGTTAACAGTGCCTGTCCTTCTGCACGGGATGTATGATTTTATCCTGATGACCAGGGAAGACTGGCTCGTGTTGATGGTTCCATTCATGATATTCCTATGGTGGCTTGGTCTGAGAAAAGTAAAAAAGGCGAGAACATTGACTCTGCAGCATATTGAGAAGCAATATCCAATCTGAGAAACTCTTCATTCTTAAAAAATGGAGGGTTTTTTTGTTTTGTGGAATAAAAGTCAACTCTTAACAAAAAATAAGATTAATCTTTTAAGTTCACATCTTTGGGGGTTGCATTCAATGAAGAATTATCGGTCTATCTTGAAGGTGATGGCCGCATTGGCTTTGATCATGTCTTTTGTACAATTTAGCGAAGTGGATCAAAGGGCTGAGGCCTTTACGAGTCAGGTGCTGCAGCAGGGTTCGACAGGAGAGGATGTAATAGAACTCCAATCACGTCTCAAGCATATTGGTTTTTATAATGGCAAGATTGACGGGGTATTTGGATGGGGTACCTACTGGGCTCTAAGGAATTTCCAATACGAATTCGGTCTGAAAATCGATGGGATTGCAGGCTGGCAAACAAAACTCAAGCTTGCGAAGGCGACGCCAAATGCAAAAATTGCCTGGGGCGGCGAAGCACAAGGTGGTGGCTCAGCTGGCGGAGGCGGTCAAACCCAGCCAGCACCTAAACCCGCTGCAACAAATACACCAAATGGTTTTTCACAAAATGATATCCAGCTTATGGCTAATGCGGTGTATGGCGAAGCCAGGGGTGAACCATATACTGGGCAGGTAGCGGTCGCTGCGGTAATTTTGAACCGCTTGGACAGTGCCACATTTCCGAATACAGTATCCGGGGTTATTTTCGAACCGAGAGCATTCACAGCTGTGGCTGATGGCCAAATCTGGCTGACGCCAAATGAAACTGCAAAAAAAGCTGTCCTTGATGCCATCAATGGCTGGGACCCTACTGGCAATGCTATGTACTATTTTAATCCTGATACAGCAACCAGCGCATGGATTTGGTCCCGACCGCAAATCAAGAAGATTGGAAAACATATTTTTTGTAAATAGGGGTGAGTTGAATTGCTAAGAGGAATAGCCATAGCAGTCCTGGTTGTAGGAATTGCCGGAACGGCCTTCTGGGGTTATCAGGAGCACAGGGAGAAAACAGCAGTACTTATCAATGCGGAAAACAATTATCAAAGGGCTTTTCATGACTTGACATATCAAATTGATTTACTGAACGATAAAATTGGTACAACCCTTGCGATGAACTCAAGAAGTTCATTATCGCCCCAACTGGCGGAAGTATGGAAGATTACTTCACAGGCCCATAATGATGTCGGTCAGCTTCCGTTGACACTTTTGCCTTTCAATAAAACTGAAGAGTTCTTAGCGAATATAGGGAATTTCAGTTATAAAGCAGCGATTCGTGATCTGGATAAAGAACCATTAACTGAAAAAGAATATTCGACGTTAAAGACCTTGTATGAGCAATCAGGTGAAATTCAGCAGGATTTAAGGCAAGTCCAGCATATGGTACTGGAAAATAATCTTCGCTGGATGGATGTAGAGCTAGCCCTTGCGACTGAAAAGGGACAAACTGACAATACCATCATTGATGGATTCAAGACAGTTGAAAAAACAGTAGAAAGCTATACGGAAACAGATTTCGGGCCAGCACAAATAAATCTTCAGAAGAAGGACGAAAATTTTAAAAAACTGTCTGGCGAAAAGATATCAAAAGAAAAAGCGGTCCAGATTACCAAACAATATACCCCGGTCAAAAACGGCGGTAAAGTAAAAGTAACCGAAAACGGCAAAGGATCGGATTATGGTTTTTTCAGTGTATCGATCCAAAATCCAGAAACAAAGCTGGAAGCGAGTATGGATATAACCAAAAAGGGTGGCTATCCAATCTGGTTCCTGCTTGATCGGGATGTGAAGAATCAAAAGCTTAGTCTCAATGATGCTTCTAATAAGGCGATTGCCTTTTTAAAGGATCACAATTTTGAAAACCTTGATCTCTTCGAAAGCGCTCAATATGATAACATTGGAGTTTTTACATTCGTAGGTACTCAGGACGGCGTAAGGGTTTATCCAGATGCAATCAATATGAAGGTCGCATTGGATAACGGCGATGTGATCGGCTTTTCAGCAGAGGACTATTTGAAATCCCATAAAGCAAGGGAAATTCCACAAGCCGGAATTGAAATAGAAGAAGCAAAAAAGAAAGTCAATCCAAATCTCAAAGTGATGGACGAGAAGAAAGCGATAATCTTGAACGACCTGAATGAAGAGGTGTTATGCTATGAATTCACAGGAGTTCTCGGAAATGATACCTTCAGGATTTATATTAATGCAGAAGACGGTACAGAAGAAAAAGTAGAAAAACTCCATAATGCTGAACCAGTATATGAAGATGTCGTTTAGGGAAAGCCTAGTGCTTTCCCTGTTTTTTTATATTAAGGCACATGCACATTTGTTAATATAGTTTTTGTAAAAATAATCCATTAAAGGACTATTGCACCAGCTTAGCCCGACGTGTAATAATAAATATGAAATTATATACAGAGAAAAGTTTACTGATCAAACAAAAATTATAAACAGCATAGACAGAAGTGGGGAAGTGGATTAGCTATGATAAAAATCGGTGATAACATAATCCTTGAACATAAGTATTCCGACAGTTTTGAACAATATAAGTGTAAGCTGGTTGAGTGTAAAGGAAACGATCTGTATATTGATTATCCTGTAAATTTGGCTACTAACAGAACAGTGTTCTTGCTTGAGGGTACACCTTTGAAGGCTAATTTTGTAACCGAATCAGGTTCTCATTATTATTTTGACACGGAGGTTAAAGGGAGAATCAAGCTTAACATACCAATGGTGATTCTTTCATATCCGGGCAAGGAGCGCCTTATCAAGGTCCAGAGAAGACAATTCGTCAGGGTGGAAACCTCAGTGGATGTTGCTGTATACTCTGGCAAAGGAGAATTTGCTCCATTTACAACAGTCACCGATGATATCAGTGCAGGAGGAGCTGCATTGCTGATAGATAAAAACAGCAGTGTAAAACAGGATATGGAGGTTGAATGCTGGTTTGCCCTTCCTATGCAAAATGGAGAATTTGA